>NZ_CAKUCL010000144.1 GCF_934643405.1 uncultured Actinoplanes sp. | reverse complement strand
GAAGGGCATGTGTCCCGCCCTCTCCTCATCGATCGGCAAGCTCAAAGCCTCGAAAGGGGTGCAGAAGGCGCGCCGGGGAAGGGGTGCCGCGAGGGCGCGGGAGAGAGGGGGCGAAGAGAGGCGCGCCGAGACGCTGAGGGGTGATGCTGAGGTGGCTCAGTTCTCGGTGGCCATGCCGTCCATGGCTATCGCCAGCTTGGTCAGGTCGATGCCCTCGAGATGGTCGAAGATGTGGCGGCGGACGCTGGCCAGATGATCCGGCCAAGCCTTCCTCAACCGGGTCAAACCGGCCTCCGTCAAGGTGCAGTTCGAGCCGCGGGCATCTTCGGGGCACCTTTTGCGTTCCACGTACCCGAGTGACTCCAGCTTGGCCACGAGACGCGTCATGCCGCTCATCGACATGTTGCACGACTGGGCCAGCTCACTCATGCGCAGCAGGCCGTTCTCCGACTCGGAAAGGTGTCGCAGCACGGTGTACTCGCTGGCCGACATGCGCTGATCACGTTCCAGATCGGCGTTCAGCACCCGGGGCAGCACCTGCATCATGCGGCCGAAGGCGCGCAGCAGGGTCTCCTCCTCCGGGGAGAGGGGCTGCAGGCCGGCCGGGAGGGCCGGATCGGGGACTGTGGCGGACATGACATTGATACTACGAGATTCCCGCAGCACTATTTGTTTGACGAAGCAAAGACTTGAACGGAGCCTTTCGGTGACCAAGATCGGTATCATCCTTGGCAGCACGCGGCCCGGCCGCAACGGCGAGCAGGTCGCCAAGTGGGTCAACGAGGTGGCCCAGCAGCGCACCGACGCCGAGTACGAGCTGGTCGACCTCCTCGACTACAAGCTCCCGCACCTGGACGAGGCGGTCCCGCCGTCGATGGCCAACGGTCAGTACTCCCAGCCGCACACCCAGGAGTGGGCGGACAAGATCAGATCGTTCGACGGGTTCGTCATCGTGACCCCGGAGTACAACCACTCCACCTCGGGCGCGCTGAAGAACGCGATCGACTTCCTGTTCAAGGAGTGGAACAACAAGGCTGTCGGCTTCGTGAGCTATGGCTCGGTCGGCGGTGCCCGCGCTGTGGAGCACCTGCGCCTGATCGTCGGTGAGCTGATGATGGCCGACGTTCGTCAGCAGGTGACGATCTCGCTGGTCACGGACTTCGAGAACTTCACCACGTTCATCCCGAAGCCGTACCTCGAGCAGGCTCTGCACACTCAGCTGGACCAGGTCGTCTCGTGGAGCAACGCCCTGGCCCACTTGCGGGAGCCGGCCGCCGCCTGAGCGATCGGCTCGCCGAGGGGCCCGGGATGCTGGCATCCCGGGCCCCGTCCGGCACAATGCTCTGGTGCAAAACCAGACAACTAGTGACTCTTGGCAGCAACTGCTCGAAATGCCACGAAAGTCTTGGTGGGCCCGGCTGCCGTTCGCCGTACGGATGATGGCCGGCACCAGTGCGCTGCTGATCGTCATCGGCGCAGGCGCGGCCGGAATCGCCGCCCTGACCAAACACCACAAGGACGCGCCGCGGATCGTCACCGCGGTCGGCCAGGCCGCTGCCGAGGCCGCCCCGCCCGCGCCGGAGCAGGCGCTCGGCCGTCCGGTGGCCCCGCAGAAGCCGGTGCCCCACGCGGCCGTCGCCCGTCGCGCCACACAGGAGGAACAGGCCGACCGCACCGGCACCCGGGCGCCGCGCACCGCCGCGACCGAGCCCGCACCGGCACGCCCGGCCGTTCCCGCCGGCCCGCCTCCGGCCGCCGATTCCCCCGCCGGACCGGTCACCACGACCCGCACCGACGTGGAGACCCGCGAGATCCCGTTCCAGACGCGGCTGGTCCGCGATCCGTCGCTGCCGCGCGGCACCAAGCAGGTCCAGACCCAGGGCGAGCCCGGCGAGGAGACCGTTCGGTACCTGGTCACGCTCGTCGACGGCAAACAGACCGCCCGGCAGCTGCTCGACACGACCGTCACCAAGGAGCCGCAGCACCGCGTGGTGGCCTTCGGGACGGCGCGCGGGCGGGGCCGCGGCCCGCACGGCGGTGATTGCGGTCGCGGGCTGCGCTTCTGTGTGCCGCTGGGCCGCAAGTCCTCCTGCCAGGAACGGAGGGAGGAGAGCGCCCTTCAGCTCGGCGGCTCGGTGGTCGTGCTCGATCAGGACATCGAACTCCTCGACGCCGAGACGCTCGCCGGGATGCCGGGCGTCACCTGCTGACCGGATAAATCGGCTGTGCCGCCCGGCGATCCACGCCAGACTGCGCGGATGCAGGATTTCGACGCGCTCGTCGCCGAGGCCGACGCCGTACCGCTGCAGGGATGGGATTTTTCCTGGTTCGAGGGCCGGGCCACCGAGCAGCGGCCGTCCTGGGGTTATGCGGATCAGCTGGCCGAGCGCCTCAAGCGGGCGACGACCGCGCTCGATCTGCAGACCGGCGGGGGCGAGGTGTTCGCGTACGCGTCCGCGGGCTCCCCGGCCCTGCTGGTCGCGGTCGAGGCCTGGCTGCCCAATGTGGAGGTGGCGGCCCGGAATCTGGAGCACGTCGTCGAATCGGACCGGGTACCGTTCCGCGACGGCGTGTTCGACCTGGTGTCGAGCCGGCACCCGGTGACCACGCCGTGGCCGGAGATCGCACGGGTGCTGCGGCCCGGGGGCGTCTTCCTCTCCCAGCAGATCGGGCCGGGCACCAACCGCGAGCTCTCCGAGGCGATGATGGGCCCGCTGCCGCCACCCGTTCCCACCGACCCGGGGCAGGCGGCCGAGGCCGTCGGCCTCGAGGTGCTTCAGGTACGGCGTGAACGCCTCCGCGTCGAGTTCTACGACATCGCCGCGGTTGCCCATTTCCTGCGCAAGGTGGTGTGGACGGTGCCCGGTTTCACCGTGGCGAAGTACCGCGACCAGTTACGGAAGGTGCACGACGAGATCCTCGCCGAGGGCAGGTTCGTCTCGTACGCCGTACGCGTGCTGATCGAGGCGCGCAAGTGAACGCCGAGCGGCTCGCCGACGTGCCCGGCATCATCGCGGTGGTGCTGGGCGGCAGTCGCGCGCGCGGCGATCACACCCCGGAGTCGGACACCGATCTCGGGCTCTACTACCGGGCGCCGCTCGACGTGGAAGCTCTCGGGCGGCTCGCCCGGGAGGTGGCCGGGCCGTCCGCGGCGGTCACCGCGCCGGGCGGCTGGGGGCCGTGGGTCGACGGCGGCGGGTGGCTGACGATCGACGGCGGGGCGGTGGACTGGATCTATCGCGACCTTGATCGCGTGCGGTCGGTGTGGACGGAGGTGACGCGCGGCCGGTATGCGTTCCACCAGCAGGCAGGCCATCCGCTCGGGTTCGCCTCCCACGCGTACGTGGGGGAACTGGCCCTGGGGAAGATCCTGGTGGACCGGACCGGGGAGGTCACCGAGCTGCAGCGGCAGACCCGCCAGTATCCGCGGGCGCTGTCCGAGGCGCTGGTCGCCGGGCTGTGGGAGGGCGACTTCCTGGTCACGCTCGCCCGCAAGGCGGTGTCCCGCGGCGACACCGCCTACCTCGCCGGCTGCCTGTTCCGCCTGGTCGGGGTGTGCGCGCACGCGTTGCACGGCGCGGCCGGGGGCTGGCTGATCAACGAGAAGGGTGCGGTGGCGTCCGCGGCGGCCCTGCCCGGAGCGCCGGAGCGCTTCCGTGAGCGGGTGGACGGCATCTTCCGGGAGCTGGCCATCGACGCGGCCGCCGATCTTGTGCTGGACACCGCGGACGCCTGCGCGATGATGCTGCGATGACCGCTGACGCACCCACCATCCTGGCCACCAGCACGGGCTACGAGCGCGGCCCCAACGGCCTCTACGACCTGCGGCCCGGAAAGATCCACCGCTTCGCGGCGGAGCTGGCCCGAACCCGTACGCCGAAGATCTGTGTCCTCACCCAGGCCATGGGGGACCAGCAGTGGATCATCGGGGCGCACTACGCGGCGTTCGCCGGCACCGAGTTCACCGCGTCGCACCTTCAGCTGTTCCCGATGCCGAACCTCACCGACATCCGCGGGCATCTGCTCGGCCAGGACATCATCTGGGTCGACGGCGGCAGCGTGGCGAATCTGTGCGCGGTCTGGCGGGTCCACGGCGTCGACGAGATCCTGCACGAGGCGTGGCAGTCCGGTGTGGTGCTCGCCGGGGTCTCGGCCGGGTCGATCTGCTGGCATCAGGGCGGCAGCACCGACAGCTTCGGGCTCGACCTGCGCGCGTTCACCGACGGGCTGGGCTGGCTGCCGTACTCGAACGGCGTGCACTACGACAGCGAGGCGCAGCGGCGGCCGAAGATGCACGAGTTCGTCGGCGACGGCACGCTGGGCGACGGTTACGCGACCGACGACGGCGCCGGGTTGCTCTACCGCGGGACCACCTTGATCGAGGCGGTCGCCGACCGGGAGGGGCCGGGGGCGTACGAGCTGACGCGGGCAGCGGACGGCTCGGTCGGCGAGACGCCGCTGCCCGTCAGGGTCCTCGACTACTAGGCGGCGTAGTGCAGGATCACGTTGTGCGCGTGGTGGGTCTTCTCGGTGCCCCGGAATTCGACCTCGTAGACGTGCGTGCCCACGGTGATCGCGATGGTGCCGCTGGAGAAGAACTCGCCGGCCCAGCTCTTGTTGCTGACCACGCTGACGCTGCTCACCTTCGAGTACGGGACGCTGGTGATCGCGATGCGCTTCCCGACGAAGGACTTGTCCTGAATGATGATGCGCCGGTTGGTCAGGCCGAGGAAGCCGGTTCCCGCGCCGATCGCGTCGTACACGGCGATGATCTGTTCGCCGTCCAGCAGGCCGCTCCGGACTTGCTCGAGCTGGCCCTTGTTGTCGTAAATCACGTCAGCCATGGGCGAGAGCGTAGCGATCGAGAGCTATTGCGTAGCGGTCACCGCCCGGTAGAAATCCTCGATCCGAGCAGCGAGAGTGACCTCACCGTCAGTGATGGCCTCGCCGTCCCGGTCACCCAGGCAGATCTGTGTGTGACCGTCCTGCCGCCGGATACGCGGGCGAATGCGAAGTGTGTCCGCCGCCACCTTGATCCGCTCGGTCAGTGCGGCATGCTGACTTTCGTCGCATGCCAGCTCGCGCTTGAGCTGAACGCCGTCCTGCGTCCAGCCGCTCAAGAGAGCCAATGCGTCGGTCAGGTAGTCCGAATGGTCCACCCGCCGTCTTCTGGCCCGCATCTCCGCACCCCCCAGGCGTCGTTGCCGGCTTGTGGCCAAACTGTCGCCGTGTCGTCATGGTCGGTGCCCACAGTCTTGCCTTACTCGGCAAACATGTCCACGCCCACATATACGTGTTTGCGTGACGATCGGGACGGCTCGGGCAACCTGAACGGCAAGATTTTGTGGCAATCTCTGATCTCATGCCGCCGGAACAGCACGTCAGGACCGTACAGTCACGCAAAGTAATCGTGGCTGCGGTGATCATCACAGCCGGTCGCGTCCTCGCGTGCGAGCGATCGGCGCCCCCGGAGGTGGCCGGCCGGTGGGAGTTTCCCGGCGGCAAGGTCGAAGCGGGCGAGACCGACCAGCAGGCGCTGGCCCGCGAGTGCGCCGAGGAGCTCGGTGTCCGGGTCGAGGTCGGTGACCGGGTCGGGCCTGACGTTCCGCTCGCGCACGGTCGCGCGGTGTTGCGGGTCTACGCCGTACGGCTGCTGGAGGGCGACACGCCGCAGGCGCTGGAGCATTCCGCCATGCGATGGTTGTCCGCGGACGAGCTGGACAGCGTCCGTTGGCTGCCCGCGGACAAACCCATCGTGGCCGAGCTGCCGCCCCTACTCTGAGAACGTCCTGCGCAGCTCCCGCTTGAGCACCTTCATGCTGGGCCCGAGCGGCAGCGACTCGACGAAGCGCACCTGACGCGGGTACTTGTGCCGGCCGAGCTTCTCCTTCGACCACTCGATCAGCTCGTCCGCCGTGATGCCGCCCGGGTCGGGCACGATCACCGCGCAGATCTCCTCGCCGTGCACCGGATCGGGGACGCCGATCACCGCGACCTGCTGCACGGCCGGGTGCCGGGCCAGCGCCTCCTCGACCTCCCGCGGGTAGACGTTGAAGCCACCCCGGATGACCAGGTCCTTCTTGCGGTCGACGATCGTGATGAAGCCGTCCGCGTCGCGGGTGCCCAGGTCGCCGGTGCGGAACCAGCCGTCGACCACGGCCTGCCTGGTGGCCTCGTCGTTGTTCAGGTATCCCGCGAAGATGTTGTGGCCGCGGATCACGATCTCGCCCAGCTCGCCGTCGGCCATGAACTCGATCCGCTCGTCGATCTCCGGGCGGGCGATCTCCACCTCGACGCCCCAGATCGGGTGGCCGACCGTGCCCGGCTTGGTGCCGAACGCGGGCTGGTTGGTGGTCGCGGTCGGTGAGGTCTCGGACAGGCCGTACCCCTCGTAGATCGTGGCGTGGAAGACCTCGCTGAACTTCTCCAGCACGGCGACCGGCAGCGAGGCGCCGCCGGAGACGCACAGGCGCAGCTGCGGGAGCCGGTCGGCCTTCGGTGCCGCCTCCAGCAGGCCGATGTACATGGTGGGCACGCCGTGGAAGATGGTCACGTTCTCCCGGACCATGATGTCGATCGCGGCCTCGCCGGAGAACCGGGCCTGGAGCACGATCGTGCCGCCCAGCCGGAACGTGCCGTTCATCCCGACGGTCTGCCCGAACGTGTGGAACAGCGGCAGGCAGCCCATCACCACGTCGTCGTCGTGCATCTCGTGCACGTCGAAGACGTTCACCACGGTGTTCATCACCAGGTTGAGGTGGGTGAGCAGGGCGCCCTTCGGTTTTCCGGTGGTCCCGCTGGTGTAGAAGACGACCGCGATGTCCTCCGACCCCCTCGACACGTACGTGCGAAGGGGCTCGACGTTCTCCGAGGCCTTTTCGAGCCGGGGCACTCCGGCGTCCGGCCCCACCGAGACCACGTCGACGCCCGCGAGCTTGCCGGCCGCGGTCGCCCCGGCCAGCTGGCTGGAGTGCGCGACCAGCAGCTTGGCCCCGCTGTCCCGCAGGACGTAGGCGTTCTCCTCCGGGGTCAGCAGCAGGTGCATCGGGACGATGGTGGCGCCGACCGCGAGGGTGGCGTAGTAGACCCGGGGGAAGTCGGCGAGGTTGGGAATCTGGACGGCGACCACGTCACCCGGGCCGATGCCCAGTTCGCGCAGGCCGGCGGCGTACGAAAGCGTCTGTTTCCAGAGATCGCGGTAGGTGATCCGCTCGGTGGTCGCGGTGTCGATGACAGCGATCTTGTCGGGGTATTTGCGAGCCGCCTCGGCCAGGACGGTGGCCAGCGACAACATCGTCATGACTGTGCCTTCCCGGGCATGCCCTCGTGGCCCTCGCGTCGGATGCCGTGGTGCGGTCCGGCCGGGTGCGGCTCGGTGCAGTCGGTCATGCCAAGTGCCCTCCGATCTTGGTGTAACCGCGGAGCAGGTCCCGCGAGATGATCAGGCGCTGCATCTCGTCGGTACCTTCATAGATACGCATAAGTCGCACCTGGCGGTACCACCGTTCGATCGGGAGTTCCCGGGTGTATCCCATGCCGCCGTGGATCTGCATGACCCGGTCGACGACGTTGTTGACCATCGCGGCCCCGTACAGCTTCGCCATCGACGACGCGTGCCGCGGGTCCTCGCCCTGGTCCACCGTCCACGCCGCCTTGAGGATCAGCCAGCGGGCCGCCTCCAGCTCGACCTCCGAGTCCGCGATCATCCACTGGATCGCCTGGTTCTCGCCGATCTTGCGGCCGAACGTCTCGCGGGTGTTCGCGTACTCGATCGCCATGCCCAGCGCCCGCTCGGCGATGCCCAGCGCGTTCGACGGGATCAGGTATCGCCCCTTGCCGATCCACTTCATGCCCAGCTCGAAGCCCTGGCCGATCTCGCCGAGGATGTTGCGGTGCGGCACCCGCACGTCCTCGAAGATCAGCGACGCCGGGCCGCCCTCGCCCATGGTCTGGATGAACTCGCTGCGCCACCCCATCGACCGGTCGACCAGGAAGGCCGTCGTGCCGCCGCCGCGTACGCCCTTGTCCGGGTCGGTGACCGCGACGACGATGACGAAATCGGCGTCGTTGCCGTTGGTGATGAACGTCTTCTCGCCGTTGAGCACCCAGTCGTCGCCGTCCCGGCGGGCCCGCAGCTTGATGTTCGCCGCGTCCGACCCGGCGCCCGGCTCGGTGATCGCGAAGCAGGAGATCCGCTCGCCCTCGATGGTGGGCAGCAGGTATTCCTTCTTCTGGTCCTCGTTGGCGTAGTAGAGGATGTTGTCCGCCTCGCCGCCGAACTTGAACTGCACGAAGGTGCGACCCACCTCGGTCCAGATCAGCGACTGGAGCACGGCGGGCAGATCCATCCCCCCGTACGCCTCGGGTGTGGACAGACCCCAGAAGCCGAACTTCTTGGCCTTCAGCTGCAGTTCCCGGAGTTCGCTGCGCTCCAGGCCGGGCTGATGGCGGCGCTCCCGCAGCAGCGCCTCCTGCTCCAGCGGCATGACCTCGCGAGTGATGAACTGGCGGGCGGTGTCGCGAATCGCACGTTCCTCGTCGGTGAGCGAGAAGTCCATACGCCTTAAACTAGCGGTGTAAGTTTTGGCACGTCCAGTGCTGAAATCTCATTCCCAGGAGACTCCCATGGCCCGGCCGAAGCAGGCGCTGCTCACGCGTTCGCGGATCCTCGCCGCAGCCGCCGCCTTGATCGACGCCGAGGGCCTCGAGTCCTTGTCCATGCGCCGCCTCGCGGCCGACCTCGGCGTCCAGGGCCCGTCTCTCTACAACTACTTCGAGACGAAGGCCGAGATCGTCGAAGCGGTGGCGGACGCGGTCGTGGAGAAGGTGGACATCTCGGTCTTCGGCACGCACGCGTGGCCCGACGCCCTGCGCCTCTGGGCCCAGTCCTACCACGGCGTCCTGGCGGCCCATCCGAACATCGTGCCGGTCCTCGCGCACGGCCCCGGCCGCCGCCCGGCCGCCCTGGCCATGGCCGACGCGGTCTACGGCGTTCTGATCGACGCGGGTTTCAGCCCCGCTCGCGCCACGCACATCGGCGCGCTGATGCGATATCTGGTCACCGGCGCGGCTCTCGGGTCCTTCGCGCTGGGCTTCGACATCGACCCGGCGCTCTACGAACGTTATCCACACCTGCACCGCGCGCACCGGCTCGCGGCGCATCATGTAGCCGTGGACGAGGGCGCCTTCGCGCTCGGCCTGGACCTGCTCATCGACGGCCTGGAGAAGGAGATGCACCGATGATGGACCGCCCGCATCTGTTCATCGGCGGGGAGTGGGTCCCGCCCGCGTCCGCCGAGACGATCGCCGTGGAGAACCCGGCCACCGAGGAGGTGCTCGCGCACGTCCCGGCCGGCACCGCCGCGGACGTCGATCGCGCGGTGGCCGCCGCCCGGGACGCCTTCGACGGCTGGGCTAACACGCCGATCACCGCGCGGGCCGAGGTCCTCGACCGGCTGCACACCTCGCTGGCCGCCCGGGCCGACGAGATCGCCCGGACGGTCGGGCTCGAACTGGGCACCCCGCTCAAGGTCGCCGCGAGGGTCCAGGCAGGACTCCCGCTCGCGGTCCTTCGGGGGTACGCCGATCTCGCGGCCCGCCCGTCGCCGGACGAGACGATCGGCAATTCGCTGATCGTGCACGAGCCGGTCGGCGTGGTCGGCGCGATCACCCCGTGGAACTATCCGCTGCACCAGGTGGTGGCCAAGGTGGCGGCGGCGCTCGCGGCCGGCTGCACGGTGGTCCTCAAGCCGAGCGAGCTGACCCCGCTGGTGGCGTACCTGCTGGCCGACGCCGCGGTCGAGGCCGGCGTCCCGGCGGGCGTGTTCAACCTGGTCACCGGCACCGGGCCGGTCGTCGGCGCGGCGATCGCCGGTCACCCCGGCGTCGACATGGTGTCGTTCACCGGCTCGACCGCGACCGGCCGGGCGATCTCCCACGCCGCCGCCGACCGCATCGCCAAGGTCGCGCTGGAGCTGGGCGGCAAGTCGGCCAACGTCATCCTGGAGGACGCCGACGTCACCAGGGCGGTCAAGGTCGGCGTCGGCAACGCCTTCCTCAACTCCGGCCAGACCTGTACGGCGTGGACCCGCATGCTGGTGCACCGCAGCCACTACGACGAGGCCGTCTCGCTGGCCGCCAAGACCGCCGCGGGGTACCCGGTGGGCGACCCGTTCGACGAGTCGACCCGGCTGGGTCCGCTGGTCTCCGCCGCGCAGCGCGAGCGGGTGCGCGGTTTCGTCGAGCGCGCCGACGCCCGCCTGGTGGCCGGCGGCCTGGAGGCCCCGGTGCCGGACAAGGGTCACTTCGTGGCGCCGACCGTCTTCGCCGACGTCACCCCGGACAGCGAGCTGGCTCAGGAGGAGATCTTCGGTCCGGTCCTGTCGATCATCCCGTTCGCGGACGACGACGAGGCCGTCACGATCGCCAACAACTCCCGGTACGGGCTGGCCGGTGGCGTCTGGGGCAGCGAGCAGCGGGCCCTGGCCGTCGCCCGGCGGATGCGCACCGGCGCGGTCGACGTCAACGGCGGCGCGTTCAACCCGCTCGCCCCCTTCGGCGGGTACAAGCAGTCCGGCGTCGGACGCGAGCTCGGCGAGTACGGTCTGGCCGAGTTCCGGCAAGTGAAGGCGATCCAGCGATGACCGCTTACTTCAACGGCGTGGTGGTGCGCGAGCCCGGCGCCCGGCCCGCGGTGGCCGAGCTGCGGCTGCCCGAGGTCGGTCCCGGCCAGGTGCGGGTGCGCATCCGGGCGGCCGGTGTCTGCCACTCCGATCTGTCCATGGTGAACGGCACGATCCGCCCGCCGTACCCGTTGGTGCTCGGTCACGAGGCGGCCGGCGAGGTGGTCGAGGCCGGCGAGCACGTCACCCGCGCCTCCGTCGGCGACCATGTCGTGCTCAACTGGCAGCCGGCCTGCCGCACGTGCTGGTTCTGCGAGCAGGGCGAGCCGTGGCTGTGCTCGACGTCGTCCGGCGTCGCGGCCCTGGAGAACGGCGTGACGCTCGACGGCGTACCGGTGCATGTGGCCCTCGGCCTCGGCGCCTTCGCCGATCAGGTGGTGGCCCCGGAGAACGCGATCGTCCGGGTGCCGCACGAGCTGGGCCTGGACGTTGCGGCGCTGCTGGGGTGCGGCGTCCTCACCGGTACGGGCGCGGTGCGCAACACCGCGCGGGTGGCTCCCGGCGAGTCGGTCGTGGTGATCGGGCTCGGTGGCGTGGGCCTGTCGGTGGTCGCCGCCGCCCGGGCCGCCGGCGCCTCCGACGTCATCGCGGTGGACGTCTCCGAGGCGAAGAAGAGCCTGGCCGAGGCGGCCGGCGCGACCGACTTCCTGGTCTCCTCGGACGCGCTGTCCAAGGACATTCGCGGTCGCACGTCGGGCCGCGGCGCCGACCACGCCTTCGAGTGCGTGGGCCGGGCCGCCACCATCCGGGCCGCCTGGCGGGCCGCCCGGCGCGGCGGTCAGGTGACCGTGGTGGGCATGGGCGCGAACGACGACATGGTCTCGCTGTCCGCACTGGACATCTTCTCGTCGGCGCGCACGCTGCGCTCCTCGGTGTACGGGCAGGCCGACCAGGACGTGGAGATCCCGGCGCTGGCCCACGACGTGCTGTCCGGAGCGCTCAACCTGGACTACCTGATCACCGACCGGATCGGGCTGCCCGAGGTCCCGCAGGCATTCGACCGCATGGCCCGCGGTGAGGGCGCGCGCTCCGTCGTCGTGCTGTGAGGCCGCGGCCGGGGGAGGTGCTGCACTTCTCCGAGGACCCTGCGATCGAACGGTTCGAACCGCACGTGGCGGCGACGTCACGGGAGGCCGAGGCGTACGTCTGGGCGGTCGACGCCGCCCAGGCACCCAGCTACTGGTTCCCGCGGCAGTGTCCGCGGGCGATGGCCTGGGTGCGCCCCGGCACGTCCGACGTGGACCGCGACCGGATCATCGGCGCGGGCTGCGGCGACCGGGTCCACGCGATCGAATACGCCTGGTGGGACGCGATGCGGACGACCCGGTTGTACGCGTACCGCTTCGACGCCGCGCCGTTCCGCCCGCTGGCCTCACCGGGTTCGGCCCCGCACGCGCAGGTCGCGGTCGAGCCGGTGGTCCCGCTCGCCGCTCCCGAGCCGGTCGGCGACCTGATCTCCTGCCACGCCCGCGCCGGCATCCAGCTGCGCCTGCTCGGCAACCTGTGGCCGTTCTGGGACGAGGTGGTCACCAGCTCGCTGGCGTTCAGCGGCATCCGTCTGCGCAACGCCCGGCCACGCCCGAAGGTCTAGGGACCGGCGTCAGCGACGGTCCACGATGGCGTTGAGCAGCTCTTCGGGAATCTCGACCAGGACCTCGTCCGCCGGCAGGTCGATGCCGGCAGACTCGGCGGAGACCGGGGAACCCTGAACGACCAGGGTTCCCCGGTCGGTCCGGTAGACGGTGGGACAGCTACCTGCCGGTGCGCACAGAGTGGCGAGGACGTGCAGGGCCGGCGCGGGTCTTCGTTCGTCGTTATGCGTCATGAACCAACGTTAAGGAAGCGGTCGGCGGGCTGGCAAGAACCCGCTACGCCGCGTCCGCAAGCCGACGGGCGTAGATACGCCGGTACTTGTCGAGGATGTCGTGGATTTCCGCGGTGCCCGACTCCTCCAATGCGTCGAACACCCGCCGGTAATGGCGGACGGTCCTTCGGCCGCGCGACATCAGGCTCGTGTTGAACAAGTCGACCAGCACGCATCTGTCGTCCATCACCACGAACCCGTGATATGGCGCGATCTTCCACTTGCCATCCAGTGGTACGAAGTGCACCTGCACATTTCCGCGCTCGGCGACATCCTGGATGCGGGCTATCTGCGTGAGCATCTCCTCCGGCCGGCCCACCTGGTTCGCCAGCACGGCCTCCGCCATCACGAAGTGGAAGCTCCGCCCCGGCTGTTCGAGGATCTGGTTGCGTTGCATCCGGGCCGCGACGGCGTCGGCAACCACCTCGGTGGAGTTGGCGATGCGGTCGTCATTCAGCTCGGTTTGCAGCGACATCATCAAGGCGCGCGCGTACTCGCTCGTCTGCAGCAGCCCGACGACCACGGCCGGCTGGAAGATCCTCAGCTCTCGGGTGGACGCCTCCAGCTGGCGGACGTCGCGCTGGCGGTTGGCCAGGCCGAGCTGGGTGGGGCGCCAGTCGATCAGCTGGTTGGTGGTGTGGTCCGCCAGTTCGACGAGGCGCTCGACTTCCTCCGGTGGCAGGCCGAGAGCGTTCGCGAGCAGGCGGACATCGCCGGGATCCGGAGAGACCGCACCCGTCTCCAGCCGTGAGATCTTGGCCTGGCTCATCCCGACGGTGTTGCCGAGGGTCTGTCCCGGAATCTTCTTTCGTCGGCGCCAGCGCGCCAGCGCTACGCCGACCGGCTCTTCGGCATCGGCCGGGAAGTCGGGCGAGTCGGTCATCCGCCCGCCCTTCCTCCGCGGATCACACTTCGATTCGCGCCGCGGCGTTGAACAGCTCCGCGGGGATCTCGACCAGTTGTTCGCCGGCCGGTACATCGACTCCGGCCGTCTCGGCCGAGATCGTGTATCCCTGAACCACATAGGTGTCGCGGCTGGTGCGGTACACCGTGGGGCAGCTGCCACCGCCGCAGATCTTCGTCATGAAGGTCAGATCGAGGGAATCCTCGGACGTCGTTCGGCCCTGAACGGACGTTAAGTGGTGATTTGTCACCACAGCATGGTAAGCAGCCTATGCCGCCGGTCAAGTGGATCTCGCGACACGAGTGAATAACTCTTTCGAGGGACATAACAGACGTCACTTGAGCTCTCATCCGCCCCCGCATAAGCCGACATTGTGCGCTGTGAGCCCAGGTCGAGGACAGTGCCAAGAGCAAACTAGGCACAATCTGATATGCGACGCGTCGCATCAGTTGCTCTCGATCTGCATAACACCGCATATTCGTGGCATGCGGGTTCACCCGGGAGGGTCATCGAGCGCCACCCCCTAGCGCAGTACGACATCCCGAACGAGGGACGACGAGGTCTCGACCCGCACCGGAGAATATCCGCCGCGATCCGGCGGATGTCCTGGATCGGAGGTCCACGATGTCCTTCCCTTCTCCCGCGGACGCCGGGCTCGCCCCCGGAACCGGCCTGTCGGTCGTCTTCCTCGTTTGTGCGGTGATCGCTCTGCTGGTCGCCCTCCGCTTCGTGAAGCGGGCACTGGCCCCGATCGGAGCGGTTTTCGAAGCCATCGTTGCCGCCGCGGTCGTGGCCTTCGCCCTGTTCGCAGCGCTCGCGCTCATCGGCGCCGCGCTCCTGGGCGTGCGGTGAGGAGGGGTCCCCGTGAACGCAACCATCGCGCTGGTCGTGGCGGCCGTCGTCCTGCTCATCGTGCTGCTGGAACTGGCCGCCGCCGCGCTTCCCTTGATCATCATCGTGACCCTGGTCCCGCCCCACGAGCGGGCCCAGCTCGCCGAGCTGCTGGCCTCGGTGGACAGCTCGCGACGTCTCCGGCTGTGGCCGGCACTACGGGCCGCGGTGGCGGCGCGCCGGCAATGTGCCGGGTGCCCGCGTGCCGTCCAGCACGGCGAGGTGCTCGGGCGGGAGGCCCCGGGGGTCTGGCCCACGAACCGGGCGCATCGCGTCGCCGGAGGCACGAGTGTGGCCGAGGTCGAGCCGTCCCGGCTCGACCTGGCGCGACGGGAATGGTCCTGACCGGACCGGCCGCTAGGCGGGCTCGCCCGCCAGCAGGGCGGTCACGGTTCGCGCCAGCGAGCGGCGGGAAGCGGCCACCGACAAGCCCATCGCCTCGCGCCACGTCGACCAGGTGGGCCACATGCTCACGGCGGTCAGCGCGTTCAGCAACTCCTCGTTACCGTCGATCTCCTGGGCGAACAGGGTCGCGAGCTCGTCGCGGACGCGGGAGACATGCACCTTGCGATAGCGCTGCAGCGTGTCGGAGAAGGGCTCCTTGATCGCGGCCGCCTTGGCGGTCGGGCCGATCTGCTCCAGCAGGCGGGCGCGCTGCGCGCAGTACGCGTCGATGCGCTCGGCCAGCGGGCGGTCGGCGCGGATCTGCTTGTGGGCGGAGTCGCGCAGTTCGAGCACGCGCCGGCCGCTCGCCGCGAACAGCGCCTCCATGTCGGCGAAGTGGCTCCACAGTGCGCGCAGCGAGACGCCGGCCTGCTTGGCGATCCGGTCCGCGGTCGGGCGCAGATCGCCCTCGCGAATCAGCTGAAGTTGCGCGTCGACGATCGCGTTGCGGGTGCGCTCGGAACGCGCGGTGCGGCCGTCGACGCGCTGCGGGGAAGCGGTCACGAGGGACTCCGGTAGCGGCTCAGTTCCCGGCGGGCCAGCGATCGCTTGTGGACCTCGTCCGGGCCGTCGGCCAGCCGCAGTGTGCGGGCGTGCGCCCAGAGCGAGGCCAGCGGGGTGTCCTGGCCGACCCCGGCCGCGCCGTGCGTCTGGATCGCCTTGTCGATGATCCACTCGACGGTCCGCGGCACCGCGATCTTGATGGCCTGGATCTCGGTGTGCGCGCCCTTGTTGCCGACGGTGTCCATCAGCCAGGCCGCCTTGAGCACCAGCAGGCGCGCCTGTTCGACACGCACCCGGGACTCGGCGATCCAGTCCTGCACGACGCCCTGCTCGGCGAGCGGCTTGCCGAACGGGGTGCGGGCCAGCGCCCGCGTGCACATCAGCTCGATCGCGCGCTCGGCCATGCCGATGAGCCGCATGCAGTGGTGGATCCGCCCGGGGCCGAGCCGCGCCTGGGAAATGGCGAATCCGCTGCCGGGCGTACCGATCAGGTTGGCGGCCGGAACCCGTACGTCGGAGAAGAGAACCTCGGCGTGCCCGCCGTGATCGCCGTCGGTGTAGCCGAACACCGTCATGCCCCGCTTGATCGTCAGGCCGGGGGTGTCGCGCGGCACCAGGATCATGCTCTGCTGCAGATGCCGGGCGGCGGACGGGTCGGTCTTGCCCATCACGATGAAGATCTTGCAGTTCGGGTTCATCGCGCCGCTGATGTAGAACTTGTGCCCGTTGATGACGTAGTCGTCGCCGTCGCGCTCGATCCGGGTGCCGATGTTGGTGGCGTCCGACGAGGCCACCCCCGGCTCGGTCATCGCGAAGGCCGACCGGATCGTGCCGTCCAGCAACGGTTCCAGCCATTGGGCTTTCTGCGAAGGCGAGCCGAACTCGGCGAGCACCTCCATGTTGCCGGTGTCCGGCGCGGCGCAGTTCAGCGCGGGCGGAGCGATCTGCGGGCTGCGACCGGTGATCTCGGCCAGCGGGGCGTACTGGAGGTTGGTCAGGCCCGCGCCGTGCTCGCCGGGCAGGAAGAGGTTCCACAGGCCGGCGTCCTTCGCGACGGCCTTGAGCTCCTCAATGATCGGCGGTGGCTGCCAGCCGTCCACCTCGAAGCCGGCCTCGGCCGGATAGACGTGCTCGTCCATGAAGGCGAGCAGCCGCTTGCGGTAGTCCTCGGTCTTGGCGTCGAAGCCGAACTCCATCAGTTTCCCTCCAGCGCCTCGTGACCACGCATGACCAACGGGCCGACCAGGTTGCCGATCGTGTCGAAGCCCTCGCCCACGGTCTGTCCCTGCACGTACCGGTAGTGGACGCCCTCGAGGATGACGGCGAGCTTGAACGCGGCGAAGCCCACGTACCAGTGCAGGTCGCTGACGTCGCGGTTGCTGCGGTCGGCGTAGCGCGCGCTCAGCTCGGCGAGCGTCGGATGACCCGGGATCTTCAGCGGCGGCGTCGCCCTGCCCTCGCTCACCTGCAACGGCATGCCCGCGTAGATGAGCATCAGGGCGACGTCACTGAGCGGGTCACCCAGGGTCGACATCTCCCAGTCCAGTACGGCGTTGATCTCCAGCGCCGGCCCGATGAGCACGTTGTCGAGGCGGTAGTCGCCGTGCACGACCGTGCCCGGTCCACCGGCCGGGATGTCCACCGCGAGCCGCGCGTGCAGCTCCTCGATCCCGGCCACCTCGCGGCTGCGCGACGCGTCCAGCTGCTTCTTCCACCGGCTCACCTGCCGCGCGTTGAAGCCCTCCGCCCTGCCGAACCCGGCCAGCCCGATCGCCGCCGGATCCAGCGCGTGCAGGTCGGCCAGGGTGTCCACGAGCGACAGACTGAGCGTGCGCATCGCCTCGGGACCCATCGCCACCAGGTCGGTGACGTCCCGGTAGATCGTCCCGTCGACGTGTTCCATCAGGTAGAAGGGAGCGCCGATCACCTCCGGGTCGGTGCACAGCAGCACCGGCCGCGGCGCCGGGAACCCGGCCTTCGACAGCGCCTCCAGCACGCGGTGCTCGCGGGCCATGTCGTGCGCGGTGGGCAGCACGTGCCCGAGCGGCGGCCGGCGCAGCACCCAGCGGTTCTCGCCGTCGGTGACCGCGTAGGTGAGATTGCTGCGGCCGCCGGCGAACATCTGCCCCTGGAGGGGGCCGCTCTTCAGGTAGGCCTGGAGCCGCTCGAGGTCGAGCCCCTTCATCGCCGTCCCGCCTCGAACGTGCGCTGCATCTTGTTCATGCCGCCCAGCCAGCGGTCGGTGTCCGAGGCCCGTAGCCGGTAGAACTCGGCCACCTCGGGGTGCGGCAGGATCAGGAAGCTCTCCCCGGTCAGCGCCTTCGCCACGATCGCGGCCACCTCGTCCGGCTCCAGGGCGCCCTCGTTGAGCAGGGCGGCGCTGGCGCTTCCACGCTCGTTGCCGCGGCTCAGCATGTCGGTGCGGACCCCCTGCGGGCACAGCGCCTGCACGATCAGACCGCGGTGGGCGTACGTCGCACGCAGCCACTCGGCATAGGCGAGCGCGGCGTGCTTGGTGACCGCATAGGGCGCGCTGCCCAGCAGGGACAGCAGCCCCGCCGCGCTGATCGTCATGACCAGCCGCTTCGGGGTGTCCTGGTCGAGCCATCGGGGCAGCAGCGCGCGGGTGACGTAGACGTGCGACATCACATTGACGTTCCAGTCGCGGGTCCACACGTCGTCCGGGGTCGACTCGTCGCCGGCGGTGAGCGTGCCGGCGTTGGCGCAGAACAGGTCGATCCCGCCGAGCTCGGCCCACGCGGTGTCGA
>NZ_CAKUCL010000143.1 GCF_934643405.1 uncultured Actinoplanes sp. | reverse complement strand
CCCAAAGGCCCGGGAGTAAAACAAAATTTGGCACTGGCTTTACAAGCACCCTGTTGAGTTCTCAAAGAACAACCACATCCGGTCAACCACCCCGGAGCACTCGCTCAACTTTACCCCCGCTATTTCGCACCGTCAAATCCGGTCTTGCCCGAATTTGCCGCAGCAAAAATCGCGACAGGCACCATGAATCGCGCACGCTGGAATGCACAAAGTGATCCACCGTGCTTGATCTTCATGGTTTCCTCCAGGACGGCCGCGCCCGGGCCTCTTCCGAGTCCCGCTCGCTCGCCCGTCTCCCTGGCGGCTCGAACAACATTACAGGCCCCTCGCCCGACCGCCAAATCGGCCTCCCCTTCGCGACGGGAGAGCGGCCGGCGGGGTGGTCATCGCGATGCGGGGACCTCGCCCACGCCGGCAGCGGCGAGAGACGCCCGGCCGCCGGCAGCGGCGACCGAGCCGCCCGCCGGCAAGAACCGCGCGGTACCGGCTGCGCCGAGTGGCCGGCGTCTGGCGCGACGGTCGTCAACGACGGCAGGAGGCGGGCTCCGACCGCCGCCGAGCAAACAACGTCCCGCGCAACGCTCGCGAACAACCGCAAGAGACGGGCTCCGACCTGCGCGCTGCTACGAGGAAGCAATCACCTGTGCCGACGGGTGGGTTGACTGGCTTGAGCGGCCGGTGATGGGATTCGGGACCGGCCGGGACGCCGACCGCCGGGAGAAGCGACGGCACGGAGCTGTCGGCCGCGCCGCCGCCGGACACGGTGATGGCCGGGAGAAGCAACGGCCGGGAGGCCGACCGCCGAGAGAAGCAACCGCCGGGAGGCCGACCGCCGGGAGAAGCAACCGCCGGGAGAAGCAACCGCCGGGAGAAGCAACCGCCGGGAGGCCAACCACCGGGAGGAGCGAGCATGCCGCACGCCGACCTGATCTTCGTCAATGGGGCGATCTTCACGGGGACCGACAGGGAGCCGGGGAAGGGAGCGGCGGAATCAGGGGGCGACGGGCCGGCGGCGGGCCGGCGGGAGCTGACGGAGCCGGGGTGCAGCGCCCTCGCGGTCAAGGCGGGGCGGGTCCAAGCCGTCGGCGGCGACGACGTCCTGGAGCTGCGCGGGCCCCGCACCGAGGTCGTCGATCTGCGCGGGCGCATGCTCGTCCCGGGCTTTCAGGACGCGCACATCCACGCGGTCATGGGCGGCGTCGAGCTCGGCCAGTGCGATCTCACCGGCACCACCGACCTGGGCGAGTACCTCCGGCGCGTCCACGCCTACGCGAGCGAGCACCCGGACGCCCCGTGGATCCTCGGGGGCGGCTGGTCCATGGAGAGCTTCGACGGCGGCGTCCCGCACAAGGACCTTCTGGACCGTGTCGTGCCCGACCGGCCCGTCTATCTGCTCAACCGCGACCACCACGCGGCCTGGGTCAACACCGAGACGCTGCGCCGCGCCGGCATCACCGCCACCACCCCGGACCCGCGCAGCGGGCGGATCGACCGGGACCGGGACGGCAACCCGGTCGGCGCGCTGCAGGAAGGCGCCATGTCGCTGGTCGCGGTGCCGCCGGCCACGCGTCAGGAGCGGCTGGCGGGGCTGCTGCGGGCCCAGCGCCTCCTGCACGCGCTGGGCATCACGGCCTGGCAGGACGCCATGCTGTGCGCGACCAACGGGTACGCCGACGTCTCCGACGCGTACCGGACCGCCGCGGCGGACGGCGATCTGACGGCTACCGTCGTCGGCGCCCTGTGGTGGGACCGCGACCAAGGGGCCGAGCAGATCGCCGACCTGGAGGCCAAGCGGGAGCATCTGAGCATCGGGCGGCTGCGCAGCAGCACCGTGAAACTCATGCTGGACGGCATCGCGGAGAACTTCACGGCGGCCATGACGCGGCCCTACCGGGACGGCTGCGGCTGCGCCACCACCAACGCGGGCCTGTCGTTCATCGACCCGGAGCTGCTCAAGACCTACGTGGCCGAGCTGGACGCCCGGGGGTTCCAGGCCCATTTCCACGCCCTGGGCGACCGGGCGGTGCGGGAGGCGCTGGACGCGGTGGAACACGCCCGCAGGACCAACGGGCCCAGCGACACCCGCCCCCATCTGGCCCATCTGCAGGTGGTGCATCCGGACGACGCGCCGCGGTTCCGGCACCTGGACGCCACCGCCACCGTGCAACCGTTCTGGGCGGCGCACGAACCGCAGATGGACGAGCTCACCATCCCGTTCCTGGATCCGGAGCTCGCCGGGCGGCAGTACCCGTTCGGGGATCTGGAACGGGCCGGCGCGCGCCTGGCCGGCGGCAGCGACTGGCCGGTCAGCACGCCGGACCCGTTGCAGGGGATCCACGTGGCGGTCAACCGGGTCCATCCCGGCGACGACGCGCCCCGGTTCCTGCCGGAGCAGGCCATCAGCCGCCGGTCGGCCCTGGTCGCGTACACCAGGGGGTCGGCCTTTGTGAATCACCTGGATGACACCGGTGTTCTGCGGCCCGGGTTCCGCGCCGACCTCGCCGTGCTCGGCGCGGACCGGATGTCGGTGGCGATGACCTTCGTGGAGGGCCGGCGGGTTCACCCCGCCGCCGGCGCCTGACCCGGCGCGGCGGGCGGGGCTGGCGTGACGGCGAACAGGTGGAACCCCCACGGCGGCAGGTCGACGTAGAGGCCGTCGCCGCGCATCTCGTCCCCGGACCGTTCGTAGACGTGCCCGCTGAGCAGGTCGGCCAGCCGCCACGGGGAACCGGCGAGCGACTCCCAGGGCAGCACGACGCGCGCCTGCGCCCGCCGGCCGGACAGGTTCACCGCGGTCACGTGGCGCGGCCGGGTGTCGTGCCAGGCCCAGGCCACCACGGCGTCGACGTCCCCGTCCCGGGACTCGAGCAGGGTCCAGTCCCCGCGCCGGATGCCGCCGGCCTCGGCCAGCAGCCGCCGGTAG
This sequence comes from uncultured Actinoplanes sp., assembly GCF_934643405.1. GTDB lineage: Bacteria > Actinomycetota > Actinomycetes > Mycobacteriales > Micromonosporaceae > Actinoplanes. Next base: position 15,143 of record NZ_CAKUCL010000143.1, on the reverse strand, counting down.
AAGGCCCGCAGCTCGGCGTCGACCGGTTCGGCGGGACGGCGGCCGAGGAAGACCGGCAGGTGGCGGCGGAACCCCTCGAACTGCCCGTCGTGCCACATCGTCGCCCCGGGCAGGGTGGCCACGGCCACCGCGGCGGCCCGGTCCCGGCCGTCCGGGAAGGCGACCGCGGCCCGCTGTTCGTCGTGGTTCTCGATGAACCGCACGAGCCGGTCCTGGTAGTCGCGGCCCGCGGTCAGATGCTTGCGCACCGCGTCCGCGTTCTCGTGGGCGAGCCGGTCGTAGAGCCGTTTGTCGTAGCAGAAGTCGAAGCCCTGCTGCTGCAGGGTCCATTCGGTGTCCCAGTACGCCTCGGCGATGAGCACCACGCCGGGACAGGTGTCGCGCAGCCGGCCGATGACCAGCGGCCAGAACTCCTCGGCCGGCGGCGGCCCGGCGTGCGCGCCCCAGGTGCGGGCGAAGATCTCGTTGGTCATCAGCATCGCCATGTCGCAGCGGATCCCGTCGCACTGCGCGGCGATCCCGGCGAGCGTGTCGGCGGTGGCCGAGCGCAGGCCGGGGTCGAACGCGTTGAGCTGGGCGACGTCCGGCCATGGCGGGAAGTACGGGTCGCGGCCGCGGGCGATCACCCGGTCGCCGGCGGCGAACCAGTCCCCCGGCGCGCGGGCGAGGTCGGCGGCGGAGCCCTGGATGAACCAGGACGGATCGGCGAGGACCGCGGGGTGGTCGGGGGCGACGTGGTTGGGCACGTGGTCGAGGATCAGCCGCCATCCGCGTTGCCGCAGCGCCTCCCGGGCGGCGGCGAGCCCGTCGGGGCCGCCGAGGAACGGATCGACCACGTACCGGCGGATGCAGTAGGGCGACCCGACCACGTCCGACGGGGTCAGGCCGGGCAGCGCGGCGTGGAAGGCCCGTTGCAGCCCCTCGTCGGCGTTCGCGACGGCGACGCCGGCCGGGCTGCGCTCCCACACACCCATCAGCCAGACCGCGTCGGCGCCGGGCGCGACCGTGGCGTCCCACACCTCGCCGGGCACGTCGGCGAGGGTCACCGGACGGCCGAGCCGCTCGCTCAGACCGGTCAGGAAGGGCCACGTGTCGATCTCATGGATGACGGGCGCGTCCGGCCAGCCGGTCATCACGGTCCCTTCGACGCCGCAACAGGTCGGGGTCCATCCTCACCGATACGCCGCGGCCACCGCCAGCGATCTTCACGTCTCGCCGAGCACGCGCTGGGCGATCCGGAACGCGGTGTTCGCGGCGGGCACCCCGCAGTAGACGGCGCACTGCAGCAGCACTTCCTTGATCTCGTCGTCGGTCAGCCCGTTGGTGCGGGCGGCGCGCACGTGCAGGGCCAGCTCCTCGTGGTGGCCCAGAGCCACCAGCGCGGTCAGGGTGATCATCGAGCGGCTGCGGCGGTCCAGGCCGGGGCGGGTCCAGATCTCCCCCCACGCGTACGCCGTGATCAGTTCCTGGAAATCCCGGGTGAACGGCGTCGTGGCCGCCACGGCGCGGTCCACGTGCGCGTCGCCGAGAACCTGACGCCGTACGGCCATGCCCGCCTCGGCCCGCGAGACGGTCCCGCCGAAGTGCTCGTCGAGCAGCGAGGCGACCACCTCCGGCGCCTCGGCCGGGGCGAGGTGGGCGACGTCGTCGAGCACGACCATCCGCCCGTGGCGCACCCCGTCCGCGACGATCCGGCCGTCGGCGGGCGGCGCGGGCTGGTCGGCGCTGCCCGCGATGACCAGCACCGGGCGGGTGATCTCGCCGAGCCGGTCGCGGACGTCGAAGGCCGCGAGGGCCTCGCAGACCAGCGCGTAACTCTCCGGGTCGGCGGCGCGCAACGCGTCGAGCAGGGCGCCGGCCACGGCGGGTTCGCGCTGCGCGAAGCCGTGCCCGAACCAGCGCTGGATCGATCCGGCGACGACCGCGTGGGTGCCCTCGGCCCGGACCGTCTCGGCCCGCTGCCGCCATCCGCCGGCCTCGCCGATCTTCGCGGCCGTGCAGATCAGCGCCGCCGACTCGACCCGGTCCGGCGCGTCGAGCAGCAGTTGCAGCCCCACCGCGCCGGCCACCGAGACCCCGGCGTAGCGGAAGGTGGCGCCGGGCCGGATCCGGTCGGCCAGCTCGAGGACCTCGCGGGCCAGCCCGGGGATGCCGAAGCCGGCGTGGGCGGGCGCGCCGCGGCCGTGGCCGGGCAGCTCCCAGCCGACCAGGTGGAAGTCGCCGTGCAGCCGGCGCGCGCAGGCGGCCCAAAGGGTTTCGACGCTCGTGCCCAGCGACGGGCCGAGCAGCAGCAGCGGGCGGTCGGGGGCGTCGTTGAGGGGGACGGCGGTCAGCATGTCAGCTCCCGGCTCGGGCCAGCACGGCGTCGACGATCTGATCGGTGGCGCCGCGGTACGGGCCGGCGGCGGCGAGTTTGCGTTGCTCGGCGTCGATCCCGGGGCGGGCGGCGGCCAGCGTGGCGGCCATCCGGTCCGGGTGCACGCGCAGGCCGGCGATCAGTTCGGCGGTCTGCGAGGCGGCCACGACGGTACGGCGCGACAAGGTGCGCAGGGTGGCCCACTCGACGTGCCAGGAGCCGTCGGGGCGTTCGTCGACGGCCGACGCGGCGGCGGTGTGCAGGGTCGCGGCCAGGGGCGGGGCGGCCAGCGCGGCGCGGCGGATCAGGACGGCCAGGACCGGGTTCTGCTTGTTCGGCATCGCCGACGACCCGCCCCGGCCCTCGGCCGGGCCCTCGGTGACCTCGCCGATCTCGGGGCGGCCCAGCATAAGCACGTCGCCGGCGATCCGGCCCCACGCGTCGGTGCAGGTCACCAGGGCGTCGGCAAGGCCGGTCAGCGGGGCGCGCGCGGTGTGCCAGGGTTCCCGTACGGGCAGGCCCAGCTCGGCAGCCGTGCGAGCGACCCAGTCGCGGGCCGTGTGCGGGTCGCCGGCCAGCGCGGCGGGCGCGGCCAGGCTGCCGGCCGCGCCGCCGATCTGGATGGGCAGGTCGGCGGCCCGGGTCAGGGCGTCGCGGGCGTCGAGCACGCCGGTGAGCCAGCCGGCCGCCTTGAGGCCGAAGGTGATCGGCACGGCGTGCTGGGTGAGGGTGCGGCCGGCCATCTCGGTGTGGCGGTGCCGGTCGGCGAGCGCGGCCAGGCCGCCGATCTGCGCGGCGAGCTCGTCGCGCAGCCGGGCCGCGGTGTCGCGCAGGCACAGGACCAGCGCGGTGTCGAGGACGTCCTGGCTGGTGAGGCCCGCGTGCAGGTGCTTGTCGTCGACGCGTGAGCGCAGCAGGGCCAGCAGCGCGATGACCGGGTTGCCGCCGGCCTCGGCGTCGCGGGCGAGGGCCGGCAGGTCGTCCGGGCCGACGAGACGGCGCAGGTTCACGACCGTACCGGAGACGGTTTTGATCCATGCTTCTTCGACCCGGACCATGGCGCCGAGGACCGCCGCGTCGCCGAACAGCTCGCCCGCACGCGCGTCACCGGGCCACAGCAGGTCACTCATGCTGTCCGGGGAAGGTCAGGAAGACGGTTTCGTCCTCCCCCTGCAGGCGGATGTCGAAGTGCAGGCCCCGGTCCTCGCGGGTGGTGATGAGGGTGGCGCGGCGGTCGCCGGGCAGCGGCGCGAGGAACGGGTCGTCCTCCAGGATCTCGGCCTCCGGCAGGTACGCCCGGGTGAACAGCCGGTCGAGCAGGCCTCGGGCCAGCACGGTGACCGCGAAGAACGCCGGCCGGCCCGGTTCGGTCGGACCGGGCTCGAGCGTGGTGAACCAGTAGTGGCCGTCCGGGTCGGTGGCGGCCCGGCCGAAACCGGTGAAGGTCCAGCCGTCGCGGTGCAGGGAGCCGGGTCGCTGCACCACCCGCCCGTCCGGGTCGGCCTGCCACAGCTCGATCAGCGCGTCGGGGACGCCCACGCCGTCGCCGTCGAGGACCCGCCCGTGCAGCCGGATCGCGTCGGGGTGGCCGGGCGGGACCAGCTCGTTGCCGCCCGGGTACGGCAGCCCGAGGTGGAAGAACGGCCCGACGGTCTGTCCCGGCGCGGTCATGGGCGGTCCTCCAGCGGCGTGCGGTGCGTCCCGGACAGCACGATGTCCCAGCGGTAGCCCAGGTTGTACTCCGGGGTGGTCACCGAGTGGTCGTACGTGGCGATCAGCAGCTCGCGGGCCTTCGGGTCGGTGACCGACTGGAGGATCGGGTCGCGGTCGAACAGCGGGTCGCCCGGGAAGTACATCTGGGTGACCAGCCGCTGGGTGAAGTCGGTCCCGAACAGCGAGAAGTGGATGTGCGCGGGCCGCCACGCGTTGAGGTGGTTGCGCCACGGGTACGGGCCGGGCTGGATCGTCTGGAACCGGTAGACGCCGTCGTCGTCGGTCAGGCAGCGCCCGGCGCCGGTGAAGTTCGGGTCCAGCGGCGCCGGATGCCGGTCGAAGTGATGCCGGTAGCAGCCCGCCGCGTTCGCCTGCCAGATCTCCACCAGCTGCCGGCGCACCGGCCGGCCGTCGCCGTCGGTGACCCGGCCGGTCACCACGATGCGCGAGCCGAGCGGCTCGCCGGCGTGCTGGGCGGTCAGGTCCGCCTCGTGCGCGGCGACGTCGGCGCGGCCGAAGCACGGCGCCCACAGCTCGGCGCCCTCCGGGTCGGCGGGCACCGGCGGGCGGGCCGGGTGGCGCAGCACGCTGCTGCGGTAGGGCGGGTAGTCGAGGCGCGGTTGCGGACCGGCCGGGCCGCGCAACGCCTCGATCTCGCGGTCGATGTCCGCCTGGGTCGTCACGTCCGTGACGCTAGGCGGCATCCGGCTCGCAGGCGATACTGGCCTTCCGTTCACCGGAAGGATTCCATGGCCGCCAGCGTCACGTCGCGCGCCCTCGCGCTGCTCGGCGCGTTCGACCCGGACCACCGCCGTCTCACCCTCAGCGAGATGGCGCGCCGCGCCGGGTTGCCGCTGGCGACCGCGCACCGGCTGGCCGGCGAGCTGACCGGGTGGGGCGCGCTGGACCGGCAGCCCGGCGGCGAGTACGTGGTCGGCCGGCGGATGTGGGACCTGGGCCTGCTGGCGCCGGTGCAGTCGGGGCTGCGCCAGGCCGCGTCGCCGTTCCTGCACGACCTGTACGGCACCACCCTCGCCACGGTGCATCTGGCGGTACGCGACGGCTCCGAGGTGCTCTACATCGACCGGCTGGCCGGGCACGTGTCGGTGCCGGTGGTCAGCGGCATCGGGTCGCGGCTGCCGATGCACGCCACCGGGGTGGGCAAGGTGCTGCTGGCGTACGCGCCGGACGACGTCGTGGCGGATGTGCTGGGACGGCTGACGCGGGTCACGCCGTACACGATCACGCAGCCGTCGCGGCTGCTGGAGCAACTCCGCCGGGTCCGTACGGAGGGGTACGCGACCACCGGCGAGGAGATGAGCGCGGGTGCCTGTTCGGTGGCCGTGCCGGTGCGGGGACCGGACGGCGAGGTGGTGGCGGCGCTCGGGATCGTGGTGCCCGACCTGCGCCGCGAGCGCGCCCGGCTGGTGTCCGCGCTGCAGGTGGCCGCGCACGGCATCGCCCGCACCCTCGCCGCCACGCCTTCCGCCCAATGGAAATAGGGTCTTGCCGCCCGGGCCGGGCTGTCCGAGGGTGAGGGCATGCGCACCCAGGTCGCCATCATCGGCGCGGGCCCGGCCGGTCTGCTGCTCGCCCATCTGCTGGCCCGCGGCGGCGTGGACGCGATCGTGGTGGAGACCCGCTCGCAGGAATACGTGGCGTCGCGGATCCGCGCGGGCATCCTGGAGAGTTCCAGCGTCGACCTGCTGACCGCGGCCGGTCTCGGCGACCGGCTGCACGCCGAGGGACACGAGCACCGGGGCATCTATCTGAACTGGCCGGGCGCGCGGCACCATCTCGACTTCGTCGATCTGGTGGGGCGCAGCGTCTGGGTGTACGGCCAGACCGAGGTGCAGAAGGATCTGGTGGCTGCGGGTACGGCGTCGGTCCTCTACTCGGTCGGCGAGGTGGCCCTGCACTCGCTGTCCGCGGATCCCTACGTCACGTTCGTCGACAGTGACGGCCGCCGGCAGCGGATCGACGCCGCGGTCATCGCCGGATGCGACGGTTCGTTCGGGCCGAGCCGGGCGGCGGCCTCGCCCGCGGAGACCTTCGAGCGGGTCTACCCGTACTCGTGGCTCGGGATCCTCGCCGACGTCGCGCCGTCGACCGACGAGCTCATCTACTCGTGGCATCCGCACGGGTTCGCGCTGCACTCGATGCGCTCGCCCACGGTCAGCCGGCTCTATCTGCAGGTGCCGAACGGGACCGACCCGGCGCAGTGGCCGGACGATCGGATCTGGGAGGAACTGGCGCTGCGGCTCGGCCACGGGCAGGACGGCTGGAAGCTCACGCCGGGGCCGATCACCGACAAGAGCGTGTTGCCGATGCGCAGCTACGTGCAGACCCCGATGCGGCACGGGCGGCTGTTCCTGGCCGGGGACGCGGCGCACATCGTGCCGCCGACCGGCGCGAAGGGGCTGAACCTGGCGATCGCCGACGTGGCGCTGCTGAGCCGGGCGCTGGTGGCGTGGCTCAAGGACGGCTCCCCCGCGCCGGCCGAGTCCTATTCGGACGACGCGTTGCGGCGGGTGTGGCGGTGCACCCACTTCTCCTGGTGGATGACGACCATGCTGCACGCGAGCGGCGACCCGTTCGACGCGCAGCTGCAGCTGTCCCAGCTGCGGTGGGTGACCTCCAGCCGGGCCGGGGCGACCGGGCTCGCCGAGAACTACGCGGGGCTCGGCATCGGCTTCTGAGAAGGCCTCCCCGCGCCGCCACGGGGGACGGTCTCGTGGCGGCGCGGCCCTGATCCGGTTGGGGGACGGATCAGGCGGAGGAACAGGCGGAGCCGTTGAGCGTGAACCCGCTCGGCGCCGCGCTGTTCCCGGTGTGCGTGGCCTGCAAGCCGATCGACACCGAGGAGCCCGGTGCGATCGTCGCGTTGTAACTCACGTTTCTCGCCGTCACCTGCCCGGACGCCGGCGCGTACGAGGCGTTCCAGCCGGAGGTGATGCTCTGCCCGGCCGGCAGGGTGAAGGCGAGGCTCCAGCCGCTGACCGCCGCGGTGCCGGTGTTGGCGATCGTGAGCTGGATGGTCAGGCCGGTGTTCCAGGCGTTGACCGTACTGCTCACCCGGCATGCTCCGCCAGTAGGCGGCGTGGACGGACCGGACGGAGTGGACGGTGGCGTCGTCGTCGCGCCGTCGAGGCCGAAGAACGCGATCGCCAGGCGTGCCATGCCGGGCAGCGGCAGCGAGTGACCGACGCCCGAGACGCTGATCCCCTCGACCGGGGCCTGCACGGCACCCGACCCGTATCGGGTGCGGGTCCAGCCGGGCTGCGGCGAGTCGGTCGACGCCGGCGTCTGACCGGCGCCGAGCACGTCGGTCCACTGCTTGATCTCCTCGCCGAAGTTCGGGTACTGCAGCGTCGTGTCGGTGGTGCCGTGGAACAGCTGCATCCGGGGCCGCCGCCCGGTGTAGCCCGGGTACGCGCCGCGGACCAGGTCCCCCCACGCCTGCGGGGTCCTGGTGACCTGGCCGTTGGCGCAGGCGCTGTTCCAGCCGGCCTGGTTCGCCGGGTTGGCCGGATCGCCGGCGGTGGCGGCGAAGCAGCCGAACGGCACGCCCATGAACGCCGCCCCGGCCGCGAACACGTCCGGATAGTCGCCGAGCAGCACGTTGGTCATCATGCCGCCGGACGACGCGCCGGTGACGAAGGTGCGGTTCACATCGGTGTGGTACTGCTGCTGCACGTAGCGGACCATCGACACGATGCCGGCCGGATCGCTGGTGCTGTCGTGCCGCAGAGCGCCCGGGCTGGAGACGTCGAAGCAGTTGCCCGAGCGGGTCGCGGACGGGTAGACGACGATGAACCCGTACTGGTCGGCCAGCGACGCGAACTCGGTGCCCGAGTGGAACGCCGGGCCGGAGCCGGTGCAGTAGTGCACGGCCACGAGCAGGGCCGGGTTCGCGGCGACCCGGTCCGGGACGTACAGGTGCATCCTCAGGCCGGTGGGATTGGCGCCGAAGCCGGTCACCTCCCGCAGGGAGGCGGCCTCGGCCGGCGCCGAGACGGTCAGGACGGCCACCGCGGCGATCAGGGCGGCGGCGCCGGCGCGCCAGAGTCTTCTCATGCGACTTCCTTCTGCGTACGGGGTGCGGCCGCGGGGCGGGTCGGTGGAAGGCGGCCCCGCGGCCGCACCGGTCTTCGGCAGCCGCCGGGCCTATCGGCCTGCGCAGGTTGCCGCGGACGGGCCCGTGCCGGTGCCCTGGAAGCCGAACTCGGTGCTGCCGCCGGCCGGGACCGAGCCGTTGTAGGCGACGTTGGTGAAGCTCACCGCGCCGGAGGTGCCGCTGCCCTGGGCGTTCCAGGCGTTGGTGACGGCGGCGCCGGAGGGCAGGGTCAGCGAGGTGGTCCAGCCGTTGAGCGCGGCGGAACCGGCGCTCACCCGGACCGTGGCCACGAAGCCGCCGTTCCACTGGTTCAGCGAGATCGACGCGGTGCAGCCACCGGTGGGCGGCGGCGGGGTGCTCGAGCTCGGCGGCGGGCTGCTCGGGCTGCTGGGGCTGCTCGGGCTGCTCGGGCTGCTCGGGCCGGCCGCGTTCAGCGCGTCCAACGTGGACGTGTACGCGGGCTTCTTGTTGCCGTTGCCGTCGAACAGCAGCGGGGTGTCGCCGGAACGCCAGGAGTCGCTGTCCCGTACGCCCCAGACCGTGATGCCGTTGCAGCGCGCCACCGCCAGGCAGGCGTTGACCACGGTGCGGTACTTGTTCGCCTGGTCGGTGCCGGAGCCCTGGATGTCGAGCTCGGTGATCTGCACGTCGACACCGGCGGCGGCGAAGTTGGCGATCGTGGTCTGGAAGTTGCTGGGCACCGGGTTGCCGCTGTTGAAGTGGCCCTGCAGGCCGACGCAGTCGATCGGCACGCCGCGGGACTTGAAGTCCTGCACCATCCGCAGGACGCCCTGCGTCTTGGCCGAGCTGGGATTGTCGATGTTGTAGTCGTTGTAGCAGAGCTTCGCGGCGGGGTCGGCGGCCCGCGCCGTACGGAAAGCGACCTCGATCCAGTCGTTGCCGGTGCGCTGCAGGTTGGAGTCGCGCCGGGAGCCGTCCCCGTTGTCGGAGAACGCCTCGTTGACCACGTCCCAGGCGTAGATCTTGCCCTTGTAGTGGGCCATCACGCCGTTGATGTGGTTGATCATCGCGTTGCGCAGGGCGGTGCCGCTCATGCTCTGCATCCAGCCCGGTTGCTGGTTGTGCCAGGCGAGGGTGTGGCCGCGCACGCGCTTGCCGTTGGTGGTCGCCCAGGTGTAGACGCGGTCGCCGTTGGTGAAGTTGAACTGGTTCTGGTTGGGTTCGGTGGCGTCGGGCTTCATCTCGTTCTCGGGCGTGACCATGTCGAACTCGCGGTTCGCGATGGTCGTGTACGCCGAGTCGCCGAGCTTGCCGGCGCTGATGGCGGTGCCGAAGTAGCGGCCGCTCTGCTCGGCGGAGGCGCCGAGAGTGGTGGCGGCGTCGGCTCGGGGCGCGGCGACCAGCGAGACGCCGAGGGCGAGCAGGCCGGACGCGAGGGCGGTGCCGGCGGCGAGGACGCGCCGCCGGCCGGAACGGGGATCAGTCATGGCCGTGGGCCTTTCCAGCTGCGAAGGGAACGGGCGGCGGTGGAGCCGCACAGCAGAAAGTGATCCGGATCGATCGAAACATTAACGACAGCTACCGGTAATCACAACAGCCAATGCGTTCCGTTCTTCGAGTGGGCACGCTCCCATGCGCATGGTTGGTCCGTTTATAGTGGGATCTGGCGGCCGTTAATGTCTCCGGAAGTTTCGGAATCCTCTGGTTGGTTCAAGCCCTGAAGCTGAGTGAAATGTTTCAGTTGCGCCGGGCTCGCTGAGGTGCGCCTCCGATCCCGATCCACGTACGCCACCGAATTGAGGCGGGAGTCAGGCGCGACGCGGCGAAGCGCGACGAAGTCAGCCTCAACCGGCGCCAGGCGCAACCGCAAGCGAGGCACGGCGGAGTCAGGCGCAACGAGAACCAGGCGCGACGGATCCCCCAACGGGGAGTCGACTACGGGAGCCAGGCCGGCCGGCAGCCAGGCGCCACGGCACCTCGGCGCCACCGCGACGAGCCGAGACGCCAGCCAGCTACGACGGCGCCGAGCCGCATTCGACGGGCCGGCTCGATCGCGCTGGGCGGCCCGCATCCACGTTCGTCCCGCCGCCCGGGGCGCCCGCCCGGCGCCGAGACGTCCCAGGCTCCAGATTCGCCGACGGCGCCGCATCGCACCGTCGCCGCTCTCCGCCCCTCGCACCGTTTGCCTCGCCGCCCGCCTCGCGCTCCGCCGGGCCCGCGCCGCTCCACGTCGATCTCGCGCCGCAATACCCCTCCGCCCGCGGGACCCGGCACCGCGGCGAATGACGGTCCGCGCGCGGCGCCCGACCACCGGCCGGGCGGGACGCCGCCTCGGCCGGGCGAACGGACCGGGGAAGTCCGGCCGTGGACGTCCGCGCCCAGCCCCCTGCGGCGCCGCGCGCTCCCGGACGGACCCCCTACGTGCGGGCGGCCAGCGCCGCCCGGCGGGCGGTGTAGAGGGGGGCCATCGCGCCCAGCACCAGGATCGCGCCGAGCGGCAGGAGGTCCAGGCTGACCGAGATGACCAGGAAGCCCAGGAAGAACAGCGCGGGGCTCCAGAACGGCAGCCGGGCGTCGGCCACCCGCAGGCTCAGCAGCAGGATCATGCCGAGGGCGAAGCACGACGGGCCGGCGGCCTCCAGGGCGGACGGCAACGGCCAGCGGTCGTGGAACGTGGCGTTCAGGTCGCCGGTTATCACCCACAGGAAGCAGGCGGCGCCGAACAGGGCCGCGGCCGCGCCGATCGTGGACAGGGCGCGCATGCGGGATCTCAGCGCCACGGCCAGGACGGCGAACAGCACTATCGACAGGAAGAAGGCCACATGCCCGGCCGTCCAGGTCCAGCCGCCCCGGACATGGCCGTCCAGGCCGCCGAAGAAGCGGCAGACGCCGTAGAGCAGGAGCAACAACGGGGCGGACAGCGACAACGTCTTCATGGGCGCAAAGCCTAGGAACGGCCGGGTGGCCGCGATATCGGTGAACTCCCCCGCGCTACCCCTAGGTGGTGCGGCGCCGGAAACGGCGGGCGGGTCACGCTCGGCGGCGGATCGACGAAGATCGTTGACGGGACACAGGGCACCTCCTAGCGTTCTCGATGTGAACAGCCGTGCGCCATGCGACCACGCCGGGACGAGGGCGGCCGACCCGGGCGCGCTGCCGTGACGGCCGGGGTGCCGAGGGCGGCGTACGGCCTCGGCGGGCTGGCCGGACTGCTGGTCGTCGTGGAGGCGCTGCCCCGGCTGGGCCTGGTGGACGACCGGTACCTGCCGCCCACCACCAGGATCCTGGGCGCCCTCGGCGACGAGGTGTCGACCGGCGAGCTGTGGGGCGCGCTCGGCGACACCCTCTACGCGTGGGCGATCGGCCTGCTCATCGCGGTGGTGGCCGGCGTCCTCGCGGGCATCGGCATCGGCGCGGTCCCGGTGCTGCGCGCCGCCACCGCGTCCACCATCGAGTTCCTGCGCCCGATCCCCTCGGTCGCGCTGATCCCGCTGGCCGTCCTGCTCTACGGCACCAGCCTGAGATCGACGCTGCTGCTGGTCGTCTACGCGTCCTTCTGGCAGGTGCTGGTCCAGGTGCTGTACGGCGTGGCCGACGTGGACCCGGTCGCCGCCGAGACCGCGCGCAGCTTCCGCTTCTCCGCCTGGGGCCGGGTCCGTCACGTGCTCTGGCCCACCGCACTGCCGTACGTCTTCACGGGTGTCCGCCTGGCCGCGTCCGTCGCGTTGGTTCTCGCGATCACCGCCGAGCTCGTCATCGGCGCCCCCGGCCTGGGCCAGTCGATCGCGGTCGCGCAGTCCTCCGGGGCGGTGCCCACGATGTACGCGCTCATCGCCGTCACCGGCCTGCTCGGCGTGGTCATCAACCTGGCCGCCCGGGCCTTCGAGCGGCGATCTCTCGCCTGGCATCAATCGGTCCGAGGGGAGCTTGCCGCGTGAGACGTACGGCGTACGCAATCGGGCTGCCGTTGATCTTGTTGGTGGCGTGGTATCTCCTCAGCGCCGGCAGTGAGAGCTTCTACGCTCCGCCGCTGCGGGAGATCCTGCGCGCCTTCGCGGACACGTGGACGCCCGACCGCCTGCGCACCGACGTCGTGCCCAGCCTGCTGCGGCTGGCCGCCGGATACGCTCTCGCCGCCCTGATCGGCGTCGCGGCCGGCGTGGCGATCGGGCTGAACCGGCGGCTGCGCGCGACCGTCGAACCGGTCCTGGAGTTCTTCCGTGCCATCCCGCCGCCGGTGCTGGTGCCGGTCATCATCCTGTTCGCCGGCATCGGCAACGGCATGAAGGTGATCGTGATCGTCTCCGGCTGCGTGTGGCCGATCCTGCTGAACACGGTGGAGGGGGTCCGGGCGGTCGACGCGGTGCAGGCCGACACCGCGCTTTCGTACGGGATAACCGGCCGCGCCCGGATCACCCGGCTGATTCTGCCGTCGGCGTCGCCGCGGATCGCCGCCGGGCTGCGGCAGGCGCTGTCGATCGCGATCATCCTGATGGTGATCAGCGAGATGTTCGCCGCGAGCAACGGCATCGGCTTCACCATCGTGCAGTTCCAGCGCGGTTTCGCCATCCCCGAGATGTGGAGCGGGATCATCCTGCTCGGCCTGCTCGGATTCGCGCTGTCGCTGCTGTTCCGGCTCGCCGAGCGGCGGGCACTTCGCTGGTACGACGGTCTGCGCGAGGCGCAGCGCCGCTCCTGAGAGAGGCGCACGATGCTTGAGGTGAAGGGACTTCGCAAGGTCTACCGCTCCGGCGGCGGACGCGAGGTGGAGGCGCTGCGCGATCTGACGTTCCGGGTGGACAGCGGCGATCTGGTCTGCCTGGTCGGCCCGTCCGGCTGCGGCAAGACCACGTTGCTGCGGTGCCTCGCCGGGCTGCTGGAGCCGTCGGCCGGCGAGGTCGGCATCGACGGGCGCGAGGTGAGCGGTCCGCCGCCGGGCCTCGCGATGGTCTTCCAGGAGTACGGGCGCAGCCTGTTCCCGTGGATGACGGTGCGCGACAACGTGGAGCTGCCGCTGAAGCAGAAACGGATCCCCCAGGGGCGCCGGGCGTCGCTGGTGGACGAGGCGCTGGCGGCGGTCGGCCTGCGGGGCACCGAGTCGTCCTACCCGTGGCAGCTCTCCGGCGGCATGCAGCAGCGGGTGGCGATCGCGCGGGCCGTCGCGTACGAGCCGTCCACGCTGCTGATGGACGAGCCGTTCGCCGCGGTGGACGCCCAGACCCGGGCCGACCTGGAGGACCTGGTGCGGTCGTTGTGGCAGCGCCTGAAGGTGACGATCCTGTTCGTCACGCACGACATCGACGAGGCGGTGTACCTGGGCCGGCGGGTCATCATGCTGTCCTCGTCGCCGACCGTCGTGCAGGACGAGCTGGTGGTGGACCTGCCCGCAGAACGCGACCAGCTGCACACCCGGGCCGATCCGCGGTTCACGGCCTTGCGCACCCACGTCTACCAGCAGATCCAGGCCGCCAAGCGCGGGGTCAGCCCGGATCTCGCGGGGAGGGGCTGAGCAGCGCCGCCACCGCGGCGACCACGACGTCGAACGCCGTGCCGGCCACCGCGCCGCCGCCCCTCCCGCCCGGCGCGCCCGACGCAGGGGCCTTCACCAGCGTCAATGCGTTGGAGGGGCCGGGTTCCCGATCCCCGGCATCGGGCGGCGCGGATGGTCATCGAGGTGGCACGGCGGGGGCAGACTGTAGGGGTGCGCCTGGTCCTGAACGTGTTGTGGTTCGTCTTCGGCAGCGGATTCCTGCTCGCCGCCGGGTACGCGCTGGCCGCCCTGATCTGCTTCGCGCTGATCGTGACCATCCCGTTCGGGGTGGCCGCGCTGCGGCTCGCGGTCTACGCGCTGTGGCCGTTCGGCCGCACGGTGGTCAGCCGGCCGACGGCCGGGGTCGCCTCCGGGGTCGCGAACGTGCTCTGGGTGGTGCTGGCCGGCTGGTGGCTGGCGCTGGGCCACATCGTCACCGGGATCGCGCAGTGCGTGACCGTCATCGGCATCCCGTTCGGCATCGCCAACTTCAAGCTCGTACCCGTGGCGTTCTGGCCGCTGGGCCGCCAGATCGTCGACCTCTGAGCCCGACCCGAAGGAGCTGTCATGGAAATCAGCGGCATCTTCACCGCCATCATCGTCGGCCTGATCATCGGTGCGCTGGGCCGGCTGGTGGTGCCCGGCAAGCAGAACATCCCGATCTGGCTGACCCTGCTGATCGGCGTGGTGGCGGCGTTCGTCGGCACGTTCCTGGCCAGCATGTTCGGGTGGGACGACACCCGCGGCGTGGACTGGCTCGAACTCTTCCTGCAGGTGGTGGTGGCCGCGTTCGGCGTGATGCTGGTGATGCGGGCGCGCCCGGCCACACGCCACTGACCTGGCCACACCGTTTCCGGGCGCGCTCCGCGTCGTTGTCCACAGCGGAGCGCGTCACGGCCTTGACCGCGGGTGACGGACGGCCCGCGGCGTCGCCCCGCCGGTACCACCCTCATGGTGCGCAAACACGGCGATGTGCAAAGCTGCGCGCTACATCCGCAGCCCTCGTTGTCTTAACTTCTCGTCCGGAGGCCGTTCATGGCATCAATCCTCTACCTGGTCGCCGGGGTCGTGATCGGCCTCGTCGCCGGCTGGTTCGCGCGCGGTTCCCGCAGCGGCGCCACCGGAGCATCGTCCCCGTCCCCCGAGGCCGCGACGCAGGACGCCCCGGTCGCCGAGCGGGTCGCGGAGCCCGTCGCCGAGCCGGTCGCCGAGCCGGCCACCGAGCCGGTCACGGCGTCGGAGCTGGCGTCGGACGCGGCCGCCGACCTGGAGACCGCCGACCAGCCCGCCACCACCACGACCGCGGTCGGGTCGGAGGTGGCCGAGCCGGTCCAGGTCCCGGACACGATCGAGGCCGAGGAGCCGGCCGCCGCCGCCGAGAAGCCGGTCGCGGCCGACGAGCCGACGCCCTCCGTTGCCGCCGAACCGATCGCCGTCGAGACCGCCCCGGTCATCCCCTCTCAGGC
>NZ_CAKUCL010000142.1 GCF_934643405.1 uncultured Actinoplanes sp. | reverse complement strand
CTCCAGGACCACCTCGCGGTACGCCCCACCGGCCGCCACATAGCGTTCGAGGACGGCCCGGGTCTGGCCCACCATCGGCTGCGGCGGGCACGCCTCCGGACCGGGCCATCCCGGTACGGCGCCGATCGAGCCGAGATAGGCCATGTCGAAGAACGACGTGTCGGAGACGATCGCGTCCCGGTCGCCGCGCACCCACACGATCGGCGGCTTGTCCGGCACCGCGACCAGGTCCCCGGCGACGTTGAAGTGGTTCGGCGCCATCGTGTTGAGCACCCCGCGGTCCCCCGGTGCCACACCCGGCCAGTTGTCGCTGGGCTTGCTGTCGCCCGGGTAGTTGTCGTCGCCGATCGCGGTGGACAGCACCGTGTCGAGCAGCAGCTGCTCGTCCGCGCCGAGCTTGGCGGGGTCGGCCACGTACGCGGTGCGCAGCACGTTGAGCGGGCTGGCCGGCACCTCGTCGCCGCGATCCTGCTCGGCGATCCGGCGCACGAAGTCCGGGTTGGCCGTGCCGCCGCCGGTGCCGGCGAAGTCGGGCGTGGTGGGGGTGCCCTCGAGGTCACGGGTGCCGCCGAAGCCGTACGGGCTGAGCGGCGCCTCCAGCAGCAGGGCCGAGACGCGCGACGGGTGGTCGGCGAGCAGCTGCATCGCCACGCCGCAGCCCATGGAGTGCGCCGCCACGATCACCGGCCCGCCGTGGGGGAAGAGCCCCCGGTCGTCGAGCAGCGCCGCCACGTCGTCGGCGAAGTCGCGCAGGCCCCGGGTCGCGTCCACCGGCGCGGCCTGCGTGTGGCCGTATCCGCGCAGGTCCGGGGCGACCAGCCGGAGGGTGGGCGGCAGCTGCCGGGTGAGCGGCTCCCAGAAGGCGGCCGACGAGCAGTTGCCGTGCAGGAGCAGCACCGGCGTGCCGTCGGCCGGCCCGCCGACCAGGACGTTCTGCGTGATGCCGCGAGCGGCGACGGTGACCTCTTCCATGGCCGAAGCCTCCCACGCCGACGGCCATCGGACAGTGTGGTCGCGCCACATATCTGCCAGGCTTACCGGATGACCGGTGACGTCTGGACGGACGCCCAGGCCTACGAGGCCTACGTGGGCAGGTGGAGCCGCGCGGTGGCCGCCCGCTTCGTTCCCTGGCTGGGCATGCCGGAGCGGCGGCTGTGGCTGGACGCCGGCCGCGGCACCGGCGCCCTGACCGCGGCGATCACCGACGCCGCCCGGGTCGTCGGCGTCGACCGCTCGCACGCCTTCCTGCGCGGCCCGGCGAGGACGGCGACGGACGACCGGGCGGGAACCGGCGCCGGTCCGGTCGCGGGTGACGCCGCCGCTCTGCCCTTCCGCGATGGCGTCTTCGACGCCGTCGTCAGCGGGCTCATGCTCAACTTCGTGCCCCGCCCGGAACAGGCGATCGCCGAGTTCTGCCGGGTCGCCGCCCCGGGCGCGACCGTTGCCGCGTATGTCTGGGACTACGCGGGCGGCATGCGGATGATGCGCTACTTCTGGGACGCGGCCGCCGAGGTCGACCCCACCGCCGCCCAACGCGACGAGGGCCGGCGCTTCCCGATCTGCCACGAGCACGCCCTGGCCTACGCGTGGATGGACGCCGGGCTGCGCGGCGTGACGACCTGGCGGATCGAGATACCGACGGTGTTCGCGACGTTCGACGACTTCTGGCGGCCGTTCCTCGGTGGTCAGGGGCCCGGACCGGCATATCTGGCCGCACTGCCCGAGCGGCACCGTGACGCGATCCGGGACCTGCTCCGGGCACGGCTGGGGGACGCGACCATCGCGCTGACCGCCGCGGCCTGGGCCGTACGGGGGATCAAGCAGTCCTGAGCAGCTTGACGACCGGCGCGAACTCCTCCATGAACATCGCGTTCATCCCGATGTAGGAAACGCCGTACTCGGCGCGACGGCGGCGGAGCAGGTCGGCGATCCGTTCCGGCGAGCCGGTCAGGAAGACCAGGCTGCCGGCGTCGGCCATGGCCCGCACGTCGCCGCCGCCGGTCATCCGGGACAGCCAGGGCGGCAGGTCGGCCGCGCTCGGCGCGACGGCGGCGACGTTGAGCTTCAGCTCCAGCGACGCGAACCGCTCACCCGCGGCGTCGCGCAGGGCCGTGACCGTACGGTCGAGATCCTCCTCGGTCGACTGGGGAGCGATACCCAGCGCGACCGTGTCGGCCAGCCGCCCGGCCAGCCGGAACATCCGTGGCCTGCTCGCCGCGACCAGCACCCGCGGCGGATGCTCGTTGGCGCGCACCAGCTCGATGGTCCGCTCCACCAGCTCCACCCGTTCGGCCGGGGTGCCGAAGCGGGCGCCCAGCACCGCGGCGTCCCGCTCGGCGCCCGGCCGCCCGCCGCCGATGCCGAACTCGAACCGCCCGTCGCTGAGCTGCTGCAACGTCTCGGTCTCGTACGCCATCAGGCCCGGCGTGCGGTTGGGAGCGCTCAACACGTACGTGCCGACCCGCAACGTGGTGGTGACCGCCGCAGCCGCGGCCAGCGCGGGGAACGGCGCGTAGGTGTTCACGGTGTCCGGGATGAGCAGGGTGTCGTAGCCCAGCTCCTCCGCCCGCCGCGCGGTGGCGGCCCAGGCGGCGCCCGACGACGCCTTCGCGGCGACGACGCCGAAGCGAAACTCACGCTCAGTCATGTGGGTCATCGTCGCGCGCCGCACGGCTGGGAGCGTCGGCCGGAGGGAGTCATCTCGCGTACTTCCTACGGCGTACCCAAGCGCAAGGGCCGGCCGAACCGGCCACCGCCCGGCCCGTCGATCCGGCCGCCTCCGCGAAGACCTTCCAGCGGCAGCCCGAGCACGTCACCGAGGCCACCGGTACGGGCACCGGCTGGATCAACGGCCAGGCTCCGTCGACACCACCCAGTCCGGCTCGTCGTACCTGCTGCCGGACCCGTACGGCTCAAGCAGTGACGAATTCCGCCATCATGGCCATGTCCTCGTGTTCGAGGTTGTGACAGTGCATCAGATAGGTCCCGGTGTAGTCGGTGAACCGGACCGCCACCGCGACCGCCTCGGCCGGCCGTACGTCCACAGTGTCCTTCCATCCCGCGTCGTAGGCGCCCGGCCCGCCCGAGTTGCGGGCGATCACCTGGAACGGGTCGAGGTGGACGTGGACCGGGTGGTGGAAGTCGGTGACGAAGCGCCAGATCTCCATCTCGCCCAGCCGGGGCCGGGCCAGCGCACGCCCGGGCCGATAGGCGGCATCGTTGATCGTCCACTGCCCGTCGCTGGACTGCCGGAAGAGGAACGTCCTGGTGCGGACGGCGTCCGCGGGGTCCATCGGTCGCACTCCGCCGAGCCGATCGGGAACACGCGAGTCATCCGATTTTCCTCCCTCTACTCGAAATTGCATGACATCCTTCGTGCTGTCCTCGCCGAGCGTGTTGACCAGACGCACCCGAGAGCCCGCCGGATAGCGCCCGAAGTCCACGACCACGTCGAACCGCTCCCCGGGCGAGATCTCCAGGGCGTCGTGGGCGCGCGGCCGGTCGAGCAGCCCTCCGTCGCTGCCGATCTGCACCAGCGCCTTTCCGCCGCTCGGCTGCGGATCCAGCACCAGCCGGTACCGCCGGGCGTTGGACGCGTTGAGCAGCCGCAGCCGATAGCGCGCCCGGTCCACGGTCAGCACCGGCCAGGCCGCCCCGTTGACCAGGACGACGTCGCCGAGCACCCCTTCATGGACCATCTCCGGGTACGGCATGGACCCGTCCTCGGCGAACGAGCGATCCACGATCATCAACGGGATGTCGCGCTCCCCCGTCGGCAGCGCGAGCGTTTCCTCCTCGTCGTCGTGCACCAGGTGGAAGCCGGCCAGCCCGCGCCAGATGTTCGCGCCGGTCCGCCCCATCGAGTGGTCGTGGTACCACAGGGTCGCCGCCCGCTGGTTCATCGGATAGTCGTAGTCGCGCGGATGGTCCATGCCCGGCATCCGCGGCATCACCATGTCCATCGGATAGCCGTCGCTGACCGCCGGGGTGTGGCCGCCGTGCAGGTGCACCACGACCGGTGCGGGCAGTTCGTTGCGGTGCCGCACCACGGTCCGGCGGCCGGCGCGCGACACGATCGTCGGACCGGGGAAGCTCCCGCCGTAGGTCCAGGCGCCGGTCCGCAGCCCGGGAAGGATCCCGAGCAGGGCCGGGCGCTGGGTCACCTCGTAGTAGTCCGTGGAGCCGTCACGCCGTACCGGGGAAAGAACCGGAGGAATCGGCAGCGGGACCCGGAACCGCGGTGGCAGGGGCGCCGCGCTGCGCAGCAGCCGGCCGGGCTGGGCCGGCGCGAGCAGCCGGGCGCCGAGCGGAACGCCGGCACCCAGTGCCACCGCGCCCGCGCCCAGCCGCAGCACATCCCGCCGCTTCACGCCGGCACCTCGGCCTTGGCCGCGACCGGGACGTCGTCCGCCGCCGGTGGCCGCCAGACGTTGCGCGCCATGTGCGTGATGCCGATGACCATCATCACGCCGAACGGGATGTGCAGCGCGAGGATTCGGAAGATGCCGAGCGCCGCCTGAGCGGCGACGAGAGCCGGCAGCATGAGCCCGGGGCCGAGCAGCGAGCGGGAACCGCCGCGGCGCACCAGGAACACCACCACGACCGCTTGCGCCAGCGCGACCGCGAACAAGCTGAATCCGGTGAGCCGGTGCATGCGCAGCAGGTCGTAGTGGCCGCTGAGGAAGCCGCCGGCCAGGATCGGCTGGAGCACGACGAGGACCGCGAGGACCGCGGTCGTCCCGCGGAGCGTTTTCGTCAGGAGATTCATGCCGTCACCATCGCGCCGGCGCCCTCTCCGGCGCGTCCTGCGGCGGTGGACTCTTCGCGCTGCCGCACCGGGAGAAGCGCTACATCCCCGGTGGTAGTCCGGCGCTACGACCACGAGGGGACGACGAAACCGGCCCGGGTCGCATACCGTCGCGTCATGGCACCCCGCGTGTGGCGTGATCCCGTGGTCGCCGCCGTGCTCGCCGCCCTGGTGGTGGCGGGCGCCGCGACCGCGCCGCGGGGCGAGCGCCCGATCGACCTGGCCGGCTACGCCGTGCTGCTGATCAGCGCCGCGGTCACCGCGGTGGTCACCCGATGGCCGATCCCGGTCCTGGTGATCACCGTGGCCGGGATGGTCACCTATGCGGCGGCCGGTTATCCGGGGATCGGCCCGCTGCTGCCCGAGTTGTTCGCGATCTTCACCGTGACGCGCTCGGGTCGCCGGCTGATCGCCGCGGCCGCGGTGGCGGTGACCGTCGCGGGCGGCCTGGCCGGGCAGCCGTTCTCGCCGGACACCACGCAGCGCTGGAGCCTGCTGATCGGCTGGTTGCTCGCCGCTGTCGTGGCCGGCGAGCTGGTCCGCAAGCAGCAGGCCTACCTCGGGCAGGTGGAGCGCCGGGCCGAGGAGGCCGAACGCACCCGCGAGGAGACCGCCCGCCGCCGCGCCGACGAGGAGCGGCTGCGCATCGCCCGGGAGCTGCACGACTCGCTCACCCACAGCATCTCGATCATCAAGGTGCAGGCGGGCGTGGCGGTCCACCTGGCCCGCAAGCGTGAGGAGCAGGTGCCCGAGGCGCTGCTCGCCATCCAGGAGGCCAGCGGCGACGCCATGCGCGAGCTGCGGGCCACGCTCGAGCTGCTGCGGGACGACGAGCCCGGCACCGGGCTGGAACAGGTGGAACGGCTGGTGGACGGGGCGCGGCGGGCCGGGCTGCCGGTGCGGGTGGACGTCGACGGCGAGCCGCGGACGCTGCCCGCACCGGTCGGCCGCGCCGCGTACCGGATCATCCAGGAGGCGCTCACCAACATCACCCGGCACGCCGGCCCCTCGGCCACCGCGTCGGTCACCCTGGGCTATCACGAGACCGAGCTGACCGTACGGGTGGACGACGACGGCCGCGGTCAGGCCGACGGGTCCGAGCCGGGCGTGGGCCTGACCGGCATGCGGGAACGGGTCACCGCGCTCGGTGGCACCCTGCAGGCCGGCCCGGGCGAGTCCGGCGGCTTCACCGTGCAAGCCTGCCTACCACTCAAGTTGCGTGGGGACCTACGCCCCCCTGGGGGGCGGGAGTCCCCACAGTCGCTGTTGGGGCCGGCATGATCCGGGTGCTGCTCGCCGACGACCAGGCGCTGATCCGGGCCGGGTTCCGGGCGCTGCTGCGCGCCGAGGACGACATCGACGTGGTGGCCGAGGCCTCCGACGGCGTGCAGGCGGTGGCGCTGGCGCAGGAACACGCCCCGGACGTCGCGTTGATCGACATCCAGATGCCGACCATGGACGGGATCGAGGCCACCAAGCGGATCACCACCTCGTCGGCCGCGGTGCGGGTGGTGATGCTGACCAACTACGGGCTGGACGAGTACGTCTACGCCGCGCTGCGGGCCGGCGCCAGCGGCTTCCTGGTCAAGGACACCGAGCCGGCCGATCTCATCCACGGCGTCCGGGTGGCGGCCCGCGGTGACGCGCTGCTCTCGCCCGCGATCACCCGGCGGCTGATCGGCGAGTTCGTCAGCCGCCCGCCGCGCGGCTCGCTGGGCACCGCCCTCGAACTGCTCACCAACCGCGAACGCGAGGTGGTGGCGCTGGCCGCCCGCGGCCTGTCGAACGACGAGATCGCCGCCGACATGGTGATCAGCCCGGCGACCGCGAAGACGCACATCAGCCGCGCGATGACCAAGCTGAACGCGCGGGACCGGGCGCAACTGGTGGTGTTCGCCTACGAGTCGGGGCTCATGCGGTAGCGCCTCGGGGGCCTCCCCGGTGCGAAGCGGTTCACCCCCTCAGCGGGGCCGGGGCCGCCCCGATCGGTAGCACGTCACCGATCGAAGGAGAGCCCGTGAACCGCTTCGTCCGAAAGGCCGTCATCGCCGCCGCCCTCGTCGCCGCGCCCATGTTCGCCGCCGCGCCCGCGTTCGCGGCCACCGACGGGACGCCGCGGACGACCGCCGCGGTGGACACGGCCGCGTACGAGGTCGAGGTCGTGAAGCTGACCAACGTCGAGCGCGCCCGGAAGGGCTGCCCGGCGCTGCGCATCGACGACCGCCTGGTGCAGGCCGCCCGCGCGCACAGCGCCGACATGGTCAGGGCGGGCTTCTTCGACCACACCGGGTCGAACGGCAGCACGTTCGTCGCTCGCGAGGTGGCCGCCGGCTACCCGAAGAAGGGCGCGTCGGCCGAGAACATCGCCTGGGGCTACCGCACGCCCAAGGACGTCGTCACCGCGTGGATGAACAGCTCCGGCCACCGGGCGAACATCCTGAACTGCTCGAGCATCGCGGTCGGTGTCGGCGTGGTCTACAAGGGCGCCGCGCCGTACTGGACGCAGGACTTCGGCCGCATCTGATCCGTCCGGCCGCCGGTCGTCACCCCGTCAGTCCGCGGCGGGCCGCCTCTGCGGCGGCCTGCCCGCGGCGCGACACCCCGAGCTTCCGCAGGATCGCCGACACGTGGTGGTTGACGGTCTTGCGGGACAGGAACAACTTCTGCGCGATCTCGACATCGGACAACCCCTCCCGTACGAGACCCAGCACTTCCATTTCCCGGGAGGTGAGCTCGGCCGGGTTGTTGCGGGTCCGTTGCTGTGGTCCGCGCGGCACTCCCCGGATGCCCCGCCGTCGGAGCCGCTGGGCCACCATGGTGGCCACCGGGCGGCAGCCGAGGCGTTGCAGCGCTTCCAGGGAGCGGCGCAGGTCGTCCTCGTCCGGGGAGCCCGCCAGCGCCAGAGCCGCATCGAAGGGACAGCCCAGTTTGTCCCACTCCTGGGCCGCTTGCCGGTAGTCGCCGTGCAGCTGCGACCCGTACGGCGTCACCACATCGGACACCTGCGACCCGTACGGCGTCACCACATCGGACACCTGCGGCCCATACGGCGTCACCACATCGGACACCTGCGGCCCATACGGCGTCCGCACATCGGGCAAATCCGATTTATACTTCTTATTCGCCAACTGGCGAAGCCAGGCGAGCTCGCCGGCCAGCCACGTGGCGTCCTTGCCCCGGGCGAGCTCCAGCATCGGCTCCACGATCTCCTCGACCGCCTCCGGGTAGCCGCTCAGCCAGGCCACCTCGGCGCGGGCGACCGCCACCGGCGCCAGATACTGAAGCTCGGTGTGCCCGGCGGTCAGCCGGGCGGCCTCGTCGAGCCGCACCCTCGCGTCGCCGTCCCCGAGCCGGGCGTTCACCCGGGCCGCGACGGTCAGGGCCAGGATCCGCAGCAGCGGCAACGACCGCGCGGACCGGAGCACCTCGCCGGCGTCGGCGAGCGCGGCGGCCCAGCACCCGCTGTCCAGGTGGTACTGCGCCCGGTAGGCCAGCAGGTAGTGCTTCCACGCCTCCAGGCCCATCTCCTCGCACGTCTCGATGCCGCGGTCGACCAGCGGCGCGAGGTCGTGCATCCGGGTACGGGTCATCGCCCAGCCGATGTGGATGTAGGCGCGCCCGATGTGCTCCTCCAGCCCGGCCCGCTCGGCGAGGGCGAGGCTCAGCTCGAGCTTGGCCCGCCCCTCGGGGCGGCCGGCGAGCAGCTCCATCGTCCCGATGTTGTTCAGGCTGTGCACCGTCACGACCGGGACGTCCCACTCCTCGGCGACGGCCAGCGCGCGGTTCCCCCACTCCAGCGTTGCGGTCAGGTTCTCGTCGTTCATCTGCAACTGCGCGATGTTGCTGTACGCCAGGGCCAGCTCGCGGCCCGGCGGAAGTGCCTCGAGCAGGTCCACCGCCGCCTGCCCGGCCCGCAAGGCCTCACCGCTGTAGCCGCCGCACCACAGCCGGCGCGACAACGAGGACATCGCGGACGCCTCGCCGAGGCGGTCGCCGATCGCGCGGCGGCATGCGATGGCCTCCCGCAGCGCCTCGATCGACTCGTCCGCCTGGTCCGTCAGGTAGCACTCGTAGGAGCGGCGTTCCAGCAGCTCGGCGCGGTGCTCGCCGGACAGGTCGCCGCCGGCGCGCAACGCCCGCGCGTAGTGCGCGGCGGCCTCCCGGTGCGCCCCGATCGAGGCGGCGTGCTCGGCCGCGGCCGGCGCGTGCTCCAGCACCGCGGCCGTGTCGCCGGCCGCCTCGGCATGGTGCACGAGCCGGGCCAGGTCCCGCTCTCCGGACGGCGGCGCGGTCAGCGCGGCCAGGGCCCGGCGGTGCAGCTCCCGCAGCCGGTACGGAGTGAGCTCGCCCTCGACGGTGATCCGAGCCAGCTCGTGCCGGAACGCGACCCCGCCCGGCACCTCGCACAAAATGCCCGAGCGCAGCGCCTCGTCTAGACCGTCGGCCGCGTCCGGGACCATCGCGTCGAGCAGCCACAGCTGCGCGTGCTGCGGGACGATGGCGACGGCCTGCAGCACCGCGCCGACCGCCTCGCTCAGCCTCGTCGTGCGGGACAGGACCGCGTCGCGTACGGTCGGCGGCACCTCGTCCCCGTCCTGGCAGAGCACCTCGGTCACGAAGAACGGGTTCCCGCCGGTGGCCCGGTGCAGGGCCGCGCCGTCGCGCCCGTGCCCGGCGGCCAGCGCGGTCACCGCGGCGACCGAGAGCGGCTCCAGCGAGAGGCGCCGGATCGCCTCGCCGCGCAGCTCACCGAGCAGCCGTCGCAGCTGATGACCGCGGTCGAGCTCGCCCGGCCGATAGGTCGCCACCACCAGCGCCGGCACCGTGCCGATCCGCCGCCCGAGCAGGCTGAGCACGTCGAGCGTGGCGGCGTCGGCCCAGTGCAGGTCCTCCAGCACGATCACCGTGCCGGGCCGTTCCCCGGCGGCGCGCACCAGGGCGGCGGCCAGCTGGTACGGCTTGCCGCCCGACTCGGCCAGGGCGGCGAGCTCGCCGCCGGCCTGCTGCGCGATCTCCAGGAGAGGCCCGAGCGGCCGCGGCGTGAACAGCGGGTCGCAGCTGCCCCAGAGCACCCGGTCCAGCCCCGAGCAGAACTCCCGCACCAGGCTCGTCTTGCCCCCGCCCGCCTCACCCTCGAGCAGCACCAGAGCCCCACCGTGCCCGGCGCCGTTGTGCCCGTGAGCCCCGCCGTGGCCTGGACCACCGTTATTACCTTGAGCCGCGCCGTGGCCGCGAGCGCTGGCGAGACTTTGAGCCCCGCCGTGGCCTGAGCCGCCGTTATGACCTTGAGCCGCGCCGTGGCCGCGAGCGCTGGCGAGACTTTGAGCCCCGCCGTGGCCTGAGCCGCCGTTATGACCTCGAGCGCCGCCGTAGCCGGGAGCGCCGCCGTGGCCGGCCCGGACTCCGCCTTGACCTTGCGGGCCGCCGCGGCCCTGAGCGCCATCGCCGCCTTGTCCTTGAGCCCTGCCGTGGCCCTGGGCACCGCCGTGGCCGGCTCGGGCGCCGGCCAGCACCGCCAGCGGCCGGTCGCGCTCCAGGAGCCGGGCGCGAGTCAGGGCGTCAGTACCCATCCGATCGACCGTGACAGAGCCGGCAGGCCTCTGACCACCGCTTTTCCGACAGATCGAGACGACGATCAGGTGGGGCCCACCCCCACGGGCCCGCGTCGCGTGGGGGTCACCCGAACGGGTGACGGCATCCAATCGATGTTGTTCACTGGCCTGATTGGTAATGCCGCAGCGTCTGCGGTTATCGCAAACGCTGCGGCATCACTCAGTCACACACCGGAGAAGTTGACCTTGCGGAGAGGCTTCCCATCGGCGCGCGCCTATCGTTAGGCTCTGCTCTGCGCATAATTAGATGTCGAATTCGCCATCCTTGGCAGAGTCCACGAAGGCGGTCCACTCCGCCGACGTGAACATGAGAGTAGGGCCTGTCCGGTCTTTGCTGTCCCGGACGGCGACCCCCGTGTCGAGGAAGGCGACTTCGACACAGTTGTTGCCGCCGTTCCCGTTGCTGCGGCTGGCTTTCTTCCAGACCGCACCGTCGAGATGGTGCGTAAGCAACCCAAGCACCCCCCTTCAATATGCGGTTGTCTCTTCAGGCCTAAGCGCTGAGCAAACTCTCGATCATCTTGATGGTCATCCGATGGTCGAGCGCCATGCCGCTCAATCGCTCGAACTCTTCTCGGTAACGGGCAACCTCGGAGGGTTGCTCCTCGTAGAAGTCTCCCGCAAGACCTTCAAGATAGACAACATCCAAATGGGTGGTCTCGCGGAACTCCAAAAGCGCCACCGAACCGCCCATGAACGTATGTTCACGAGCACTGAACGGCAGAATCTGCAGCATCACATTGGGTAATTGAGCCGTCTCAATGAGGTGCCGTAGCTGCCCGGCCATCACCTCCGGGCCGCCGACGGTGTGCCGGACCACCGACTCGTCGACGATCGCGAACAGCTCCAGCGGCCGGGCGCCGGTCAGCCGGGCCTGGCGGGTGAGCCGCAACGAGATCCGCCGGTCGATCTCCCGTGGGGGGTCGGTGGAGCGACCGGACTGGATGAGTGCCCGCATGTACTCCTTGGTCTGCAGCAGGCCGGGCACGAGGATCGGCTCCCAGGCGCGCATCCCGGCGGCACCGGCCTCGAGCCCGACGAAGTTGCCCGGCCGCATGATGTCGCGGTAGTCCGTCCACCAGCTGCGCTCGCGGGACAGCCGGGCCAGCTCGACGAGAGCCTCGCGATACTCCTCGTCACCGACGCCGTACAGAGCCAGGAGGTCCTTGACGTCGCGCGGGGTCACCGCGACGCGGGCCGTCTCGATCCGCGTCACCTTCGCGGCGTGCCACTCGAAATGCCGGGACACATTCTCCTGCGTCAATCCGGCGGCCTCGCGGCACCGTTTCAGCTCGGCACCCAGCCGGCGACGTCGCAGCGTGGGGCCCTCTTCAATGGACACCTGGATCCCCTCTGTCCTGAGGAAACCGATATTACGACCGGCGTTCCTCATGATCCAAGCAGGACAGAAAGCCTGAACAAGAAGTCTAGTACTCCTTGTCTTGACCTTGCTGTCGGGTACATGATGCTGCGGACATCAAGTTAGGGCTTCCCGTACACAGAGTGATCTTCTACGGGTTGTGTCTAAGGGGCGTGGCGGCGTGTTGGCTGACCAGTACTTCCTGATCGCACACGAGGACCGCACCGGCCGGTCCCGTCTGCACCCGCGGGCGACCGGCTTAGGGCTGGCCGCCGCCTTGCTGGGTGAGCTGATCCTCGAAGGACGGATCGGCATCGCGGACGGAGATCTCCTGCTTCTCGACCGGCATCCGCCGACCGATGCGCTCGAGCACGACATCCTCGATCTTCTGGTGGCCCAGCCACGGCACCGTGACGTCCGTACCTGGCTGGCCTTTCTCTCCCAGGACGCGGCCGTGCGGGTGGGCGAGAGGCTGAGCCGCCTGGGCGCGGTCGAGCCGGTGACCCGCCGCCGCATGCTCAGCACCGAGACCCTCTACATGCCGAACAGCGCCGAGCAGCGCAACGCCGCCGCCTGGGCTCCCGCCCGGCTGGCGAACCTGCTGGTCCGCGGCATCGGCATGAGCATCAGCGACCGGGTGCTGATCGGCCTGGTGGCGGCCACCGGGCTGACCAGGCACGTGCTCTACGACTTCGAGATGCACCGGCACGCCTTCCAGACGTTGCCGACCGCGGTCGGGTCGCTCCCCAGCGACCTGCGTGAACTCATCGAATACACCGAGGCGTCCGTCGGCTCGGTATTGACTGTTGGCCGCCGGTGAGCGCCACGGGGCGTCATCACCTCCGGCCATCCAACTCTGATCATTGGGCCGGGAGGATGTTGATGGCGCAGATGGAACCCGCAGAGCCGGATCTCGTGGATCGGGCGCTCGCCAGGAACAGGCTGGGCGTCCCGTCCGTCGTGTTCTTCGGCGTCGCGGGCGCGGCTCCGCTGACGGTGATCATCGGATCGATCTCGGCGATCTACGCGATCATCGGCAGCACCGCGGTCCCGATCACGTACATCGTGGTCGCCGGGATCCTCTCTCTGTTCACCGTGGGTTTCGTGGCGATGAGCCGGCACATCGTGAACTCCGGGGCCTTCTACTCGTACATCAGTCACGGTCTCGGCCGGGTGGTCGGCGTCGGGGCGGCGTTCGTGGCCCTCCCGGCGTACTCGTTGATGCAGATCGGACTGTTCGGCCTGTTCGGCAGCGCCGCCAGCGGCATCCTCGCGAATCTGGGCTTCAAGGTCCCGTGGTACGCGTGTGCCGTCGCCGCCTGGGCCGTGGTCGCCGTGCTCAGTCTGCTCTGGATCGACCTGAGCGGCCGGGTCCTGGCCGTCCTGCTGGTCGCCGAGATCAGCATCGTGCTCATCTACGACCTGGTGATGGTGTCCAACCCCGCCGACGGCCACATCTCGTTCTCCACCTTCTCCCCCGCACCGCTGTTCACCCCGGTCATCGGCTCGCTGCTGGTGCTGGCGATCGCGGGGTTCGTCGGCTTCGAGGCCACGGTCGTTCTCTCCGAGGAGGCCAAGGACCCGAAACGTACGATCGCCCGCGCGACGCACATCGCGGTGCTGCTCGCCGGCCTGCTCTGTGGCATCTCCGCCTGGGCGATGTCGGTGAGCACGGGTCCCAGCCAGATCGCCGCGGTCGCCGCCGAGCACCGCACCGACCTGGTCTTCGTGCTGGTCGGCCCGCACCTGCCCCGCGCGCTGGTGGACATCGGCTACGTGCTGTTCCTGACCAGCGTGTTCGCCGCCCTGCTCGCCTTCCACGCGGCGGTCGCGCGATACCAGTTCGCTCTGGGGCGCGAAGGCGTGCTCCCGGCCGCCTGGGGCCGCACCCACCCCCGTACGGGAGCGCCTTTGATGGGCTCGGTGACACAGAGCGTGTTGGCCATCGGTGTACTGAGCGCATACGCCGTGGCCAAGGCCGAACCCCTCGTGTACGTGTTCGCGTGGCTCACCACGATCGGCGGCCTGGGCGTGCTGATTCTCATGTGGGCGGCGTCCGCCGCGGTCATCGCGTTCTTCCTGCGCAACCGCCGCCGGGAGAGCGTGTGGAAGGCGTACGTCGCCCCGTTCCTGGCGTTCCTGCTGCTCACTGTCGTACTGGCGGCCACCGTCATCGGCTTCGGGGAGTTGCTCCAGGTCAGCGGCGACTCGCCGTTCCAGTGGCTGATCCCGGTGCTCTACCTGGCCGTGGCCGGCATCGGCTTCGTGTGGGCGCTGATGATGCGGGCCGCCCGCCCCGAGGTGTACGCGGCGATCGGGCGCGGCGCCGACGGCCGGGTGAGCAACCTGCTCGAGAACCAGATCCTCAAGTCGTTACATGCCGACCCCGTGGGCGCGCGGAGCTACCCGTACTGATCGAAAGAGGACGTTGATGACGTACGCCATCCAGGACCTGGTGATCCGGAATGTCACCCCGTTCGACAACGCCGAGATCACCAACCTCGTCGCGGAGGCGATGTGGAACGGTCCGGTCGCGCGGTGGCTTCACCCCGACGACGTCGTACGGCTGAGGGACGCGCCCCGGTACTTCGAGATCTTTGTGGAGCATGCCGTCCGGTGCGGCGAGGTCTACGCCACCGCCGACGGCGAGACGGGCCGGCTCTCCGGGGTCGCGCTGTGGTTCCCGCTGACCGCGACGATCCCGCCGCCGTTCGACTACGACAGGCGGCTCAAAGAGGTAGCCGGCGAGGCGTACGACCGCGTCTGCGAGCTGGACGCGGCGATCGAGGCGCACCACCCGATGGAACCCCATCACTACCTGGCGTTCCTGGCCGTTCATCCGGCCGACCAGGGCCACGGTGTGGGCAGCGCACTCCTCGATCGTCACCACGCCCGGCTCGACGCGGCCGGCCTGCCGGCTTACCTGGAGGCCAACCACCCCCGGAACCGTGACCTCTACCAACGGCACGGATACCAGGTCCGGTCCGTGATCGAACTACCCGACGGGCCCCCGCTCTGGACAATGTGGAGGTCGCCTATGGACTGACGATCGGTCGGATCCCTACGCGGCTGACGGGAACTCGTACAGCCAGTAGGACTGCTGGTCGATCCGGTTGAACCGCATGTTGTCGGAAAGACGCCTCACCATGAGGCGGAAGATCCTCGACATGTGTCGTGCGTCGTCGTTGTAGGTGCAGATGTCCAGGCCGACCAGACCGTTCTGGGCGGAAGCCACCAGGTACATCTGCTCGACGAGCTGGGCGAACACCTCTCGTCCCTGGACCTGCGGACCGACGCAGACGAAACCGATGTACCAGATCCGCTTTGCCGCGTAGTGCTCGGGCCAGTGGCGCTCGAAGTACTGGGGCGAGATCAGGGGAACCGCATCGAGTTCGTTGGTGTAGGTGGCGATCCCCAACAGGGTCCCATCGTCATCCAGAGCGAGGTACTTCTGCACGCGACTGTCGCGCATGACCTCGTCGAACTCCTCGCGATACATGAGGTGCCGTTGCACGGCCATCGTGTTCAGGTCCTCAAATGCGTCCTGGTAGAGCGTCCACACGGTCTCGTGCAGATCTTCATCGGTGATCTGATCGATGACTTTGATTAGCATGCTCGGCTCCCCCGCAGGCCGCCGCCAGGTCGGCCCGCTACATCGCACTCAAGTTGATCGATGATGATGACCAACAGAGTACGAAGGGTGACCGCGCGATGACAATGCGTGTCCGCCGATTGAATGTGCCAATTCACGATGGACAGCTTCCGTACGCACGAAATCCGTGCAAGTGCAGGTCGGGGTTTGCAAGTTGCACCGCAACGAGGCATTCCACCGCCGGTACAGGTTGCCTTCGAACCCCAGCGAGGGCAATTGCTCCAGATCACGAGGGCCACTTGGTGTTTCGCAGTTTCTGCACAAACTGGCCCTTGTGATCTCCGTACGGGGCTCCAGCCCCACTGACTCGACGGAGGAGGTTGCTTTCCGGTAAGCGCCGCATTGTGCGTTTTTGAGGTTGTGCCATGGCCGCTGCCCCGGCCGTGGACACCGAGCGGGCGCGCCCCAGCCGACGACAGCACCGGCCGCTGACCGTCGGATGGGAGCGCGCCCTTCGGCTTGAGGGCTCCTGGGGGGTTCCGAGCCCAATCCTCTGGCGGGCTGCGTCTCGCTCGGCGTTGGCCGACGGCCTCCCGGCTCGCAGCGTGCGCCTCGCCGCTCCGCGTTCGCGCCTCCCCGCTTGAGCCTCGCCGCTCCCGCTTGCGCCTCCCCGCTCGGGCCTCCCGCTGCCTGCTTGGGCCTCCCGCTGCCCGCTCGCGCAGGCCCATCGCACGCACGGTGGCATTGCGGCCGTGGACTGGCCGACCCGTACGTCAGCCGGCTTTCGGCACCCAGCTCTCAGGTGACGCCGCACAGGTTGCTCCGCCCGGTTTCGTCTGTTTCGCCGGGTTGCCCCTGCGGCCTCCGCCGCCTTTCCCGTCCCGAACGACGCGGCCCGGCGAGTTCAGCTCGCCGGGCCATCCGTTTCTCGCCGCTCCCGGCCGCCTTGTCCTGGCACGGCGTCCGCGGCTGAGCCGGTCAGTGTCAGATCAGGCTGCGCAGCAGGACGATGCCGAAGAAGACGATGATGAATGCCAGGTCGATGGACATGCCGCCCAGCCGCAGTGGCGGAACCACCCGCCGGACGGGCGCAAGGATCGGCTCGGTGAGTCTCGTGACTCCGACGGTGAGCCGGCGCCGGAACGACCCGGCCGTCGAGGGCCCGGCCAGCACCACGCTCCAGTCGAGGATTGCCCGGGCGACCAGCAGAAGCTGGATCAGCAGCAGCCCGAAGCTCACCAGAGCGAGCAGGGGACCCATGTAGTACCTCCAGTTACCAGACGAAACCGAACTCCAACTATGCGTCACGCGGCTGTAGAAACACTGAGTGCTCGCTGTGCCTTGGATGGTTGCGCTGAGGCATCAGGGATGGCTGTGATTCGATCAATGAATCGGGATCGTTGTTCTCCGTCAAGATCTGATCGGGCGCCGGAGCCACGCCTCACAGGATCTTGGTGACAAGAGCCAGCGCGACGGATGGCGCCGAGGGACGGGCGGCGGCATAGCTGGGTGCGGGCCGCGGCGCTCGCAGCTTTGCAGAGCGGCAGAGCCTGGAAGCGGCAGAGCGCTCGCAGCGTTGCAGAGCGACCGAGCCTCGAAGAGGCAAAGCGCTTGCAGCTTTGCAGAGCGGCAGAACCCCGCAGCGCAAAGCGGATCATCGGCGGGCCTGCCCGACGGTTGCTGACCGATCCGTCGGGTCCCAGCGCCCGCACGGCGACCCGCTGATAGCGGTCCTCGCCGGCCGAGCGGCGCGCTCTCCCCGGATCGGAGATCAGCGGCGCACTAACTCCGAGATCAGCGAACGCCCGTTGCTCATCCCCGAACGATTGACGGCAACCCGACCACAGACACACGGGTAACCAATCGGGCGACGTTTCCGCCGCTCGAGCACGCTCGCAGCGTCAATTGCCTCGGCGTTTGCGGGGATGTGGTGTCGTCTGGACGGGACGGCCGCCGCCCACCAACCGGGCGGCCGCTCGGGCCAGGCTCTCGCTCGGCCACCAAGTTTTCATGAACAGGTGGCCGTTGGCGTACCGGCCTTCGGCCCACCACCCGAGGTGGCGGCCTGGATGCAGAGTCATTTTGCGACCGCTCACATTTCCCTCCAACGCTCCGCGGGACTGTCGGTCGGGTTGCAAGCGTGACGCTACTCCGTGGGGCCGCGTGTTCATATGACCCTTCCGGCTTGCGTTTGCGCAGGTCCTGCCCCTTGAGGGGTGCCTGCGCGAGCCCGGCCGACGGCACCCGTCGTTGCTCTTGACGGAGAAGCGCCGAACGGATCGACCATGCGAAACGGGCTCCGCTCGTGAAGATCTATTCGGTGCCGCGGCGTTTGCCTGCGTCTTGCTCAAGGTCGCTCTGTCTGGCGGCACGTTGCAGGGTCTTCTTCCGTATCCAGCAGCTCGTCGCAGCATCCGGCCGGGCCGCGCCCGCCTTGTTCAGCCGTTGACTCGCGATCGTGGGGAACAAGGAGACGACGCCTCACAGGCGTCACGCTGAGGGCCTCGCGGGCATCCCGTCGCGCAAGCCTCACCGGGCCGCGTGGCGTTCGCCTGGTTTGGGTCGTTCGGCTGGTGAGGCGCTCCATCCGGATCAGGCGGACGTGACCCGGTTGCCTCCGGTGCGCGATGGGATGCGGCGAGCTGGTGGGTATCCCGGAGCCGCCCGGGTCCACCGGTGGAGCCAGGCACCGGAGGCCCGCTCCCGCTCGTAGGCCGCAGGCCCCTACCCCGCCGCCCTAGGGCCGGAGGCCCGACCCGCCGGAGGC
>NZ_CAKUCL010000141.1 GCF_934643405.1 uncultured Actinoplanes sp. | reverse complement strand
GAAACGACTTACGAGAGCGGCGGGTAGGCGTTCGCCATCAGCTCGCGGAACTGCGCGGAGAACCAGGCGCCCGAGATGGGGGCGCCGGACAGCGCGCCGGTCGGGTTGTTGCCGTTGCGGGCGTTACCGGTGTAGGTCGGGTCGCACATCCGGTCGAAGCCCTTGCCCTCGTTGTTCGGGATCTCCGTGGACGAGCCGTCGGACTCGCCCGGGGGTTTCACCCAGACGTACGCGTCGATGCCCGACTCCGGGGCGGCCTTAGGCCGTTCGCCGAGACCCGCTCCGGACTGGTTGCACCAGTTGCCGGCGTGGATGCGGCGGTCGATGCGCGACTGGTTCACGAACGTGTTCACGTCGGTCGAGGTGCTCGCTCCGGTGGGCCGGCCCGAGCCGCCCCAGCCGTTGCGGGACGTGTCGATCAGCATGCCGATGTTGGAGTTGAACCCGATCGAGACCAGTTTCTGCCGGAACCCCTGGGCGAACGAGAGCTCGTCGACGTACTGGTTCCAGTCGACCCACTTGGACTGCCGGACGCTCTGGCCGTTCACGTTGGTGGTGATCGTGAAGTACGGCTCCTTGAGCGCGGAGTAGTTGGCCGTGTTGGTGATGAAGCCGGTGACGTTGTTGACGTTGCCGGACGCCTGCGCGGTCTGCAGCAGCAGGTCCGCGGTCGGGCCGAAGTTGGAGTCCCAGCCGAGCCAGCCGTGGTGACCGGCGTCCACGTAGTTGTAGACGTTGCCGATCGCGCCCAGCTTGTTCAAGGCGTAGGCGACGCCCTGGACGTACCCGCCGTTGGCCTTCATCGTGTCGCACATCGCCGTGCCGCCGGCCTGGCCGGAGGTGTTGGTGATCAGGTTCGGCAGCGAGTCGATCTCGACGATGTTGATGATCCGGATGTTGTTGTACTTCGCGTCGCCCTCGATCGCGGCGATCGGATCGATGTACTCGGACTTGTACCGGGGCAGGTCGTTGGGGCCGAGCTCACCGTTGGACGCGAGTGCGGAACAGTCCCGGCCGGGCAGGTTGTAGATCACGAACTGGATGTAGCCGGCGCCCTGGGCAAGGGCCGCGTCCAGGTGGTCACGCACGCCCATCGCCCCGTTGGAGCTGCTGTTCGGGGTGCCCTCGATCGCGGCGATCCGGTCGAGCCAGACCGCGGTCGGATTGTTCGAGACCCGGTTGCCGCCGGGCTCGGACTCCGCCTTGGCCTTCCACTCCGGGTTCACGTAGCCCTTGGCGTTCGCGTACGGGTTGTCCACCTTGGTGCCGGGCGGCGGGTTCGACGGCGGCGGGCTGGACGGGTTCGACGGGGGCGGGCTGGACGGGCTGGACGGCGGCGGGCTGGACGGGCCGGTGCTGCCGGTGCAGGCCACGCCGTTGAGCGAGAACGTGGACGGTGCGGTGTTGGTGCCCGAGTACTCGGCGTTGAAGCCGAAGTTGACGCCGGCGTTCGAGGCGATCGACGGGGACCAGGACGGGTTGGTCGCCGTCACCCGGGCGCCGGACTGGGTGATCGTGGCGCTCCAGCCCTGGGTGACGCGCTGGTTGCCCGGGAAGTCCCAGGTCACGTTCCAGCCGCCGGAGATCGGGTCGCCCAGGTTGGTCACGTTCACCGTGCCGGTGAAACCGGTGCTCCACTGGTTGACGGAGTAGCTGACGCGACAGCCGGCCGCCGCGCTCGCCCCGGTCGCGGCGAACACGCCGAGGCCGGAGACGAGGGTGGCGGCGGCCGCGGCGGTCAGGCCGCGGATGAGGACAGGTCTCATGTGGTGGCTCCTAGAGACATGCGGCGGCGCTGGCTCGCGCCGGGGGATCAGTCGCCGTACATCGAGGACCATCGCTGGCGGCTGTGTTCGTCAGCATGACATGGGAGCGCTCCCAAGGCAACATCGGTGTATAACGGGTTTCGTGCACAGTTTCGAGCTCACCGAGGCCCTGGCCCCGGTGCCCGGCATCGAGGTCAGCATCCGCCGGGGCGCACTGAACGTGCACGTCCCGGAACTGGGCGACACCGTCCGGCTCGATCCGGACGATGTGGACGACGCCCAGCAGGTGTTCGTGCCCACCCGCAGGACCGCCGTCCAGCTGGACGTGCGCCGCGGCCGGTCCCTCCTGCCGCTCATCGTCACCGAGGACGACCTGGTCTTCTCCCCTGTGTACGCGCAGGACCTGGTGGAACGCGGCGCGCGGATGCAGGTGCCGGCGATGCCCGGCCTGATCGCCTACTCCGAGATGCATCGCGACGTCCGGGCGTTCGGGCGCACCATCGACGACCCGGCCGCCACCCTGGACCCGCCGATGGTCGCCGGCACGCTGCTGGCGCACCGCTGCTTTCTGGCCGGCGCGGTCCGCATGGGATTGTGGCCGATCCGGGTGGCGGCCTGGTGGGAGTACGCGTTCGCCCGCGTGGGCGGGTCGGCCCCGCTGCCCGCGTTCCGCGCCGACGAGGCCTGGGACGCCCTGATGGCCGACGTGACCGAGGCCCGCAAACACACGGCATAGGACCGCGCGCAGTCACGGCCGGCGCCCGGCGGCGGAACCGCCGGGCGCCGGTGGGCGCGCGGCGGAACCGCCGGGCGCCGGTGGGCGACTACTGCCCGGCGGCGTACAGCGACGCGATCTCCGCCGCCGAGAGCGCCCGGTCGTAGAGGCGCACGTTGTCCACCGTGCCGTCCAGATAGTCGACCGGGTTGCCGCCGTACCTGCCGCGGCCGATCACGGTGTGGCCGGTCGGGGCGGCCTGCGGCAGGCACGCGCCGACCGAGCCGGCGAGCTGCCCGTCGACGTACAGCCGCAGTTCGCCCTTGACCGTGTCGCGCACGCCGACCAGGTGGTACCACCGGCCCACGGCCGGCGTGAAGCTCGCCAGCGCGCGGACTCCGGCGAAGCTCATTGCGAACCTCTGGTCGGCGCCCGAGTACTGCAGATAGAAGTCGCTGTTCGCGGGGCCGTCCTGGCTGACCACGGTCTGGAACGCGCCGTCCGCCTTGTCCAGCTTGACCCACGCGGCGGCCGAGTAGTCGGCGGCCGTGTCCAGCACCGGGCGGCCCGCGTCGAGGAACTGGGAGGAGCCGTCGAGAATCACGCCCCGCTCGCCGAACACCGGGTCCCCGACCGGGGTCAGGTCGCCGAAGGAGCCGTCCAGCGGCCAGGACGCGACGGCGTCCGGGTGGCCCGGCGGCGGCTGCGGCACGTTCGCCCCGGACCCGTCCGCCTGCCGGATGACCTTCTGGTTGATCGCCCGGACCTTGTCCAGGTCCATCTTCGTGACCTGCCGGTCGTAGGTGAAGAAGCCGTTGAGCTCGCCCTCCACGTCGGACAGCTGGGTGTAGATCGCGGCGCTGATCCCGCAGTATCTGGCCGAGGTGAGCACGTCCTGCTGGTTGGCCACGTACTTGGCGGTCAGCGTCGCGGAGTCCGGCTCCATCTCGTACGCCTGCCCGTCGCCGAACCACATGTGGTTGGACGTCTTGAGACCGAAGCCGCCGTGCTCGCCGTCGATCGCCACCCGCGTCGCGGACGGTGACGGCGAGGCCGGCCCCAGGTACTGGTGGAAGTCGATCACGTCGCCGCGGCCGGAGTCGCCGTGCGAGTTGCAGCAGTTCACCCCGCTGTGCGCGTTGACCAGGCGGGACGGGTCCTGGGCCCGCACCTCGTCGGCGATGCGCCCGGTGGCCGTACGGTCCCATTCGCCCCAGCCCTCGTTGAACGGCACCCAGGCGACGATCGAGGTCCAGGACCGGTGCTCGCGGACCATCTCGTGCAGCTCCGACTCGAACTGGGCGCGCCACTCCGGAGGGATCGGCCCGGTGTTGGCGGCCGGCATGTCCTGCCAGACCATCAGGCCCAGCCGGTCCGCCCAGTAGTACCAGCGGTCGGGTTCGACCTTGATGTGCTTGCGGACGGCGTTGAAGCCCATCGCCTTGTCCTTGCGCAGATCCCAGGCCAGTGCGGCGTCGGTCGGCGCGGTGTACAGCCCGTCCGGCCAGAAGCCCTGATCGAGGTTCGCCATCTGGAACAGGATCTTGCCGTTGAGCGTGAGGCGGAGCTTGCCGTCGGCCCCCTTGGCGGTGCCGATCTGCCGCATCCCGAAGTACGACCCCACGGTGTCGACCGTCCGGCCGCCGTCGACCAGGGCCACCCGGACGTCGTACAGGAAGGGGTTGCCGGGAGACCACAGCCTGGCGCGCGGCACCGGAACGACCAGCTCGGCGCCCGCGGCCCCGGTGACGCTGCCGACGCCTCTCACGGTCGCCCGGACCTGCAGGCCGCTCCCGGCGGCGGTCACCCCGGCGGTCAGCCGCAGCACCCCGTCGGTCACCGAGGGGGTCAGCTTCAGCTCGGTGATGCCGGCGGCGGGCGTCGGCTCCATCCACACCGTGCGCCAGATGCCGGAGCTGCCCTGATAGAAGATCCCCCGGTCGCCCGTACGGCGTTGCTTGCCGATCGGCTGGCCGGTGGCGTCGGTGAGGTCCTCGGCCCAGACGATCAGCTCCTGGGGGCCGGTGGCCTTGAGCGCGTCGGTGACGTCGACGTCGAAGCCGTCGTAGCCGCCGCGATGGGTGGCCACCTGAGTGCCGTTCACGAAGACCCGGGCGTCGTAGTCGACCGCGCCGAAGTGCAGTTGCAGCCGGTTCGCCGAGCCGACCTGCCAGCCGGCCGGGACGGTGAAGGTCCGGCGGTACCACATGCGGTCCTCGTGCCGCTGGATGCCGGAAAGAGCGGATTCGATCGGGTACGGGACCAGGACGCGCTCGCCGAGACTTCGCCCGGCGGGCACCGGCTGGCCGACGTCGGCCTTCGCGAACTCCCAGACGCCGTTGAGGTTCTGCCATCGGTCGCGGGTGAGCTGGGGACGGGGGTACTCGGGCAGGGCGTTGGCCGGTCCGACCTGCGCGGTCCACGGCGTGGCCAGCGGCGGGACGCCGGGGTGCCAGGCGGGTTCGGCGTGCGCGGGGGTGGCGGCGAGGCCGGTGAGCAGGACGGTCAGGGCGGTGACGGCGAGCAGACGTGGTTTCACGCGCGGTGGTCCCTTCGGAGCACTCGTTCTCCTCCATGAGCGAACGAATGTGAACAAGCTTGATCAGGTTACGTCAAAGTTTCATCGGCGTCGATGTCCCCCAACTCGGGTCCGGCCTTCCCTCAGGCTCCGCCGCGCCGTGCCGACCTCTATGGCCGTGAGTGTGAGCAGCGGAGTCGTCCTCGACGTCCCGGCGGTGGGTGACGCCCAGGACGCGCTGCTCGCCGAGCTCGTCGCCTTCATGACCCGGGACACGCCGTCGGCGCAGCACGTGCTCGACCTGGCCGGGGCCCGGCTGCGCGAGGCGGCCGGGCTCACCGCGGCCTCCGTCTTCGAGCTCGACGCGGAGACCGGGATGCTGAACCCCACCGCGCGGCTCGGCGAGCCGGGCGCCCGCGACCTGATCACGGCGGGCAAGGTGTTCCGGATGGCGGCCGGCGCGCCGCCGCTGGCCGACGGCGAGCGGACCGCGATCCGGCTGCGCATCGGTGGGCAGACCGTGGGCGTCCTGCTGCTCACCGGCGCCGGCCTGGCCGGGCTGCGCCCCGGCACCCTCGCCGCCCTCGCCCTGCACTTCGCCACCACCCTGCAGGGGGTGGCGGCGGAGAAACAGCGGCAGTTCGTCTCGCACGTGTCCACCACGATCCGCCGGCTGTTCGAGGACGGCATGGCCGCCACCAGCGTCGAGCAGGCCGGCCGGGTGCTGGCGCACGCCGCGGCGGCCGGCTTCCGCACCGAGCTGGGCGCGGTCTTCCTGGTCGACGCCGAGGGCCGGATCCGGTACGTGCACAGCGTCGGCCTGCCGATCGACGACGCGCCGCTCAAGGACCTCGTGGGCCGGATGGCGCACGAGTCACCGGTGTGGCGCTCGGTGGCGAGCGGCCGCCCGGCGCTGATCACCGATGCGTCGACGGCGCAGGTCATGAAGGGCGGCCTGGTGGAGCTGATGGGGCTGCGGTCGTTCATCGCGATCCCGATGCTGAGCGCGCAGGGCCCGGTCGGGCTGATCCTCTCCGGCGACGCCTCGACCGAGCGCGAGTGGAGCAGCCGGGACCGCATCTTCGCCGAGCAGCTGTCGGTCGAGGGCACCCTGATCGTGGACAGCGCCGGGATGCGGCAGGCCGCTGTGGCACATGTGGCCGAGCTGAGCCACCAGGCCTACCACGACTCGCTGACCGGGCTGCCGAACCGCTCGTTCCTGCTCGAGCGGGCGTCCGGCGCGGTCCGCGAGGCGACCGCGAACCGGACCCGGACCGGGCTCATGCTGCTCGACCTCAACGGCTTCAAGCAGGTGAACGACACCGCCGGGCACCAGGCCGGCGACGTGTTGCTGCAGCAGGTGGCACGGCGCCTGCTGGGCGTGGTCCGCGGCGGCGACGTGGTGGCCCGCCTCGGCGGCGACGAGTTCGCGATCCTGCTGACCCACGACCCGGACGACGAGACGGCGACGCGCGTGGCGACCCGCATCTGCGCGCGGCTGCGCGAGCCGTTCGTGATCGACGGCGAGGTCGTGCGGATCGGCGGCAGCGTCGGGTTCGCGCTGTTCCCGGAGGACGCGACGAGCTACGACGGGCTGATGCGCGGCGCGGACAAGGCGATGTACGAGGCGAAGCGGGACACGAAGTCGGCGGGCGGCGGCGCGCGGCGCGCGGCTCAGGAGACGATGCCGGCCACGGTGAAGCCCACCAGCACGCCGGCGACCAGCAGCCCGGCGCCGAACCTCCTCGTCTCGCGACGCCCCAGCGTGACGCCGGCGACCAGCGCGAACAGCGGCACCCAGCCCCAGTAGGTGGCGCTGAGCCCGACCATGGCCGGGAACATCGTCATCGGGCCGACCGACGAGACGCACGGTCCGGCGCAGCCGAACACGAGGCCGCTGAGCAGCCCGGCGAGCAGGCTGCGCTCGACGACCTGCGACGCCAGGGGCGGCGAGGCGACGGTCAGGATCGGGTCGTCGTCGCCGTGGCGGGTCACGGTCACCAGGTAGCCGGCCGGGTCGTGCACGACCAGCATCCGCCCGTCCAGGCCGGTGACGTCGTCGACCGGGCAGCCGGCGCTCTCCCACAGCTCCCGGATCAGGTCGTACGCCTCACCGGCCGCGTCACCGCCCAGGTCGCGCAGGTGGCCGCCGCGCAGCACGCGATGCCCGCCGCCGCCGAAGAACCTGACGATCGACGGCATGACGAGTCCGGGCGATGCGGCCTGGCGTGGTCCGCGCGCTCCGGGGTAGGCGCCGGCCCGTACCCCGCCGTGGTGGCCGTCCGGCGGCCCGGCCGGCTCGGGAAGCCGCAGGAACTGGGCCGGGATCGGGTCGAGGCGCAGGCCGGGGTAGGCGTGCAGGGTCGCGGCCAGGCGTTCTTCGACGCCTCGGACGGTTTCGGCGCGGCCAGGCGATCCGGTCGGGCTCACCAGCGCAAGGATCCCGCAATGCGCTGCACAAATCCGGCATTTTTCTTAATTACGACCTTGGCCATGCCGTGGCAGCGGAACCGGGGGGCGGCGGGGCGGGCGGCCAGGCGG
Organism: uncultured Actinoplanes sp.; assembly: GCF_934643405.1. Lineage (GTDB taxonomy): Bacteria > Actinomycetota > Actinomycetes > Mycobacteriales > Micromonosporaceae > Actinoplanes. The sequence continues at coordinate 10,617 of NZ_CAKUCL010000141.1, read as the reverse complement.
CTCGGCGAAAGGAGCGGCGGGGCGTGCGCGCGGTGAGCGTCACGGGGCGCCGTCGGCCAGCTGGGCCACCCGGGTCCGGAGGGTGTCGGCCGGCTCGGGGAGCCCGGCTATGCGGCCGATGTCCTCGCGCAGGCTGTCCAGCCACACGCGCAGATCCGCCACCACGTAGAGGTTCTGGCCCAGGTCGGTCGGCCACACCACCGGGCCGGGCTCGGGGATGGGCCGGCGCGCCAGGTCCTCGTCGTCCTGGAACAGGGCCACCGCGATGCGTTCGAAACGCTCGGCCACGTCCGACGAGACCGTGGTCAGCGGCTCCACGCAGGGCAGCAGGCCGCCCGCCGGGCACGACCGGATCAGCACCTCGGCGCCGCGCACGGCGTGGTGGCCGGAGATCAGCGTGGCCTGCCAGTCGAGCTCCGTCGAGGTGTGCTGCTCGCTCTGGAGCAGCGCGTACGACGCGTCGGCCAGCTGACCGGACATCCGGGCCCGGGGCAGCGCCGTGCCGGGCCGGGCGCCCATCGCCATCACCGCGACGGTCTCCCGGATCACCTCGGCGCCCTGCGCGATGAACGTGGCGGTCGCCCGGTACAGCTCGCCGCCACCGCCGCGAGGCCAGGCGAACAGGCCGATCAGCACCCCGATGCCCGCGCCGATCAGCACGTCCAGCACCCGGGTCTCGGCGATCCGCCAGTCCACCGGCGTCACCTGGGCGAAGATCAGCGTGATGCCCAGCGTGAACAGCCCCTGCCCCCAGCCGAGGCCGAGCAGTTGCTGGGCGGCGAACCCGCCGAACAGAACCACCGGCAGCGCCACGATGTAGACGACCGGGTCCAGGCCGCTGAGCAGCAGCAGCGCCGCCGCGATCGACCCGGCCACCGTGCCGACCAGGGCCGGCTTCAACGTCGACCGGGTCTCGGTGGCGGAGGTGCGCAGCACCGTGAGGATGGTCAGCAGCACCCAGAAACCGTGCGACAGATCCAGCTCGCCGGCCAGCAGCCGGGCCGCGGCCAGCGCCGCCGCCAGCCGCAGCGCGCCCTGGAAGGCGACCGAGCGCGGCGTCAGGTTCTCCACCAGGCGGTGCCAGTAGAGGTACGGAGTCCTGCGGTACGCGAACCAGAAAGCGCCCGGCCGCGCCTCCGGCGGCGTCGGATCGTCATGCTCGGGCCGCACCCCGGCCGCGATCCGGATCGCGACGACCAGCGACTTCGCCCACTCCCCCACGGCCAGCGCCATCGAGCCGAGGTTCAGAGCCTCGGCCGGCACGCCGTTCGGGTCGGTGTTCATCCGGGAGACGCGGAACGCGGTCAGCGCGGCGCTGATCCGGTCGGTGTCCGGCAGCGGGCCCTCGCCGCGCAGCCAGGCCCCGGCCGCGGTGGTGCAACCGGCGGTCTCGCGCAGCAGATCGGTGGCGGCGTTCAGATTGAGCGCCGCGTGCGCGTCGGCCGCGGAGAGGTCGACGGTGCGGCCGAGGATCAGCCGGGCGGTGCCGGCCGCCGAGCTCAGCGCGCGGTCCCGACGGCCGGCCGACGCGGGGCGCAGGGTCGGTGGCATCCGGAACGGGCGCAGCTGCTCGGCGGCGTCGGCCGCGGCCGGCACCAGCTCGGCCAGCCGGGCGCGGCCGGTCGGGTCGCCGGACCAGGTGTCGACCACCGCGGTCAGGCAGCCGGCCGTCGAGGTGACCGCGTCGGCCAGTCGTCTGCGGTACGTCGGCGGCGTGGGGTCGGGCCACAGGACCAGCTCGGCGATCGCGAGCAGGACGACCGACAGGGTCAGGCCGGACAACCTGTCGAGCAGCGACCCCGGATCGTACGGCGGGAAGCAGGGCAGGATGTAGAGCAGCTGCATGCCGGCGGCGAGCCCGACCAGGCGCGGACCGCCGACGCCGACGAAGCTGACCACGAAGCCGAGCACGAACATGCCCGCGGTGGCCGACCAGTTGGTGACCGACAGCAGCGTGCCGAGGGTGACCAGCAACCAGCCGGCCGGCAGCACCGCGATCAGGGTGCCGGCCCGCTGCCGCGGGGTGCCCGGGATCTGCGAGAGCGCGCCCAGGGCGAAGGCGCCGAACAGCGCGTACGGCGCGATGGTGGGGCTGTCCAGCACGTACCGCGCGAAGTAGAACGCCGCACAGCTGACCAGCGTGACCCGCGAGGCGCGGCGCACGACACGGAACTGCGGGTCCTTGCGCCGCAGCCAACCCAGTACACCGCCCACGAGTTCGGATCCTGCCACCCCGGACTGGGCGGGACCAGGGGCGATGCCGGTGTTGTGGATAACCCTCGGGTCAGACGAACGCGCTCTCGCCGGTGACGGCCCGGCCCACGATCAACGTGTTGATCTCGCGGGTGCCCTCGTACGAGTAGAGCGCCTCGGCGTCCGCGACGAACCGGCCGATGTCGTAGTCGAGCACGATCCCGTTGCCGGCCAGCAGCTCCCGCGCCCAGCCGACGACCTCGCGCATCCGGGTGGTGCAGTACGCCTTGGCCAGCGCCGAGTGCTCGTCGCGGTAGCGGCCCGCGTCCTGCAGCTGGGCCAGCCGCACGCACATGCCCAGCGACGCCGTCACGTTGCCGACCATCCGCACCAGCAGGTCCTGCACCAGCTGGAACGAGGCGATCGGCTTGCCGAACTGGGTGCGCTCCCGAGCGTAGGACAGCGCGATCTCGTAGGCGGCCAGCATGACGCCGACCGCTTCCCACGCCACCCCGCTGCGGGTCTGCCGCAGCACCTTCGCGGTGTCCTTGAAGGAGTTCGCGTTCTGCAGGCGGTCGGCCTCCGGCACGCGCACGTCGGTGAGCGTGATGTCGGCGTTCTGGGTGATCCGCAGGGCGATCTTGTTCTCGATCTTCGTGGCCACGAAGCCCGGCGAATCACCCCGTACGACGAAGCCTTTGACCTGGTCGTCCTCCTCCGACCGGGCCCAGACCACGATCAGGTCGGCGAAGGTGGCGTTGCCGATCCAGCGCTTGGCGCCGTTGAGGATCCAGGTGTCGCCGTCGCGACGCGCCGTGGTGGTCAGGCCGGCCGCCACGTCCGAACCGCCGTCCGGCTCGGTCAGCGCGAACGCGCCGATCTGGTCGAACCGGGCCATCGCCGGCAGCCAGCGCCGCTGCTGCTCGGGCGAGCCGCAGGTGCGGATGCTGCCCATCGCCAGGCCCGCGTGCACGCCGTAGAAGGTGGCCATGGACGCGTCGGCGTGCGCCATCTCCAGCGCCAGCCAGCCCTTGAGCAGCGACGACCCGGTGCCGCTCGCAACGTCCAGATCGGCGTACTTCTTGATCAGGTGGTGCGGGAACTCGGCGCGCGCCCACAGATCGTTCGCGATCGGAACGACCTCGGCGGCGAGGAAGTCGCGGACCCGCCGCACCACGGCGGCCTCGTCCTCGGCGAGCAGGTCCTGGAAGCCGTAGAGATCACCAACGAGCATAATGCGTACCTACCCGCCCGACGGCGGTCCTAGACTTCGGACCCATGCTCACCATGCAGGACGCGCTGGCCCGGCTGACCGCGTACTGGACGGACCAGGGGTGCCTGACCGTCCAGCCGATGAACACCGAGGTCGGGGCGGGCACGCTGAACCCGGCGACGTTCCTGCGGGTGCTCGGCCCGGAGCCGTGGCACGTGGTCTATGTCGAGCCCTCGGTGCGGCCGGACGACTCGCGGTACGGCGAGAACCCGAACCGCCTGCAGACGCACACCCAGGTGCAGGTGATCCTCAAGCCCGACCCGGGCAACGCGCAGGAGCTCTACCTCGGCAGCCTCGGCGCGCTCGGCATCGACGTGGCGGCCCACGACGTGCGGTTCGTCGAGGACAACTGGGCGTCGCCGGCGCTGGGCGCGTGGGGTCTGGGCTGGGAGGTCTGGCTGGACGGGCTGGAGATCACCCAGTTCACGTACTTCCAGCAGGCCGGCGGCCTCAACCTCGAGCCGATCTCGGTGGAGATCACCTACGGCATCGAGCGGATCCTCATGGCCCTGCAGGACAAGCAGCACTTCAAGGACATCGAGTACGGGCCCGGCATCTCCTACGGCGAGGTCTTCGGCCAGAGCGAATACGAGATGTCCCGGTACTACCTCGACGACGCGGACGTGGCCGCGAACCGGCAACTGCTGGAGCTGTATGCGGCCGAGGCGCAGCGGTTGATCGACGCGGGGCTGCCGGTGCCGGCCCACACGTACGTGCTGAAGTGCTCACAGGCGTTCAACGTGCTCGATGCCCGGGGTGCGGTGTCGACGGCCGACCGGGCGGCCGAGTTCGCCCGGATGCGGCGGCTCGCGGGCGACGTGGCCCGGTTGTGGGTCGCCCGCCGGGACGAGCTGGGGCATCCGCTCGGGCTCACGCCGCCCACCGCGCCGGCCACGGCCGCGGCGCTGCCCGCCGCCCGGGACGGGGCGCGCACGCTCGTCTTCGAGATCGGCACCGAGGAGCTGCCGCCGTCGGAGGCCCGGGCCGCTCGCACGTATCTCGAGCGGGAGCTGACCGCCGGGCTCGCCGGGACCCGGCTCACCCACGACGACGTGCGGGTCTTCGCGACACCCCGGCGTCTGGTCGCGGTGGTCGGTGCGGTCGCGGCGCGCGAGGACGATCACGTACGGACGGTGCGCGGGCCGAAGATGAGCGCGGCGTACTCGGCCGACGGCAGCCCGACGAAGGCGCTCCAAGGGTTCGTCCGCGGCCAGGGCGTCACCCTCGAGGAGGTGCGGAACGGGGAGTTCAACGGCGTACCGCACGCCATCGTGGAGAAGCCGGAGGAGGGAGGCGCGGCAGCCGCCGTGCTGGCGCCGGTGCTCGCGAAGGTCGTGGCGGGCCTGCGGGGCGCGAAGAACATGCGGTGGAGCGACCCGGCGCTGTCGTTCAGCCGGCCGATCCGGTGGCTGACCGCCCTCTGGGGTGACGACGTGGTGCCGGTGGCGATCGGGTCGCTGGCGGCCGGCCGGACCACGCGGGTGCTGCGGACCGCGGCCGACCCGGTGGTGCCGATCGAGTCGGCCGAGACCTTCATGGAGACGCTGGCGCTGGCCGGGATCGTCGCCGACCCCGAGGACCGGTACGAGCTGATCGTGACGGGCGCGCAGGACCACGTCTATCCGGAAGGGCGGATCGACGTCCGCGGTGAGGCCGCGCTGATCGACCAGATCACCTACCTGGTGGAGGCGCCCACGCCGCTGCTCGGCACGTTCGACGAGAGCTACCTGGCGCTGCCCGACGCGGTGCTGACCGACGTGATGCGCAAGCACCAGCGGTATCTGCCGGTGCGCGACGATTCCGGCGCGCTGCTGCCGATGTTCGTGACCGTCGCGAACGGGCCGGTCGACGTCTCCCTCGTCCGGGCCGGCAACGAGGCTGTGCTGCGGGCGCGGTACGAGGATGCCGCCTTCTTCTACCGCGCGGACCGTTCCGTGCCGCTACCGGCCCTGCGTGACCGGCTGGCCCGCCTGACCTTCACCGACAAGCTCGGATCGATGGCGGACCGGGCCGACCGGATCGGCGCGCTTGCCCGCCGCCTGGCCGCCGACCTGTCCCTGTCGTCCGCCGTGCTCGACCGGGCGGCGTCGCTGGTGAAGTTCGACCTCGGCTCGCAGCTGGTCACCGAGATGACGTCGCTGGCCGGCGTGATGGCCCGCGATTACGCGCTGAACGCGGGCGAGCTGCCCGCGGTGGCCCAGGCCGTGTACGAGGCCGAGCTGCCCCGCAGCGCCGGCGACGACCTGCCCGGGTCCGTTCCCGGCGCGCTGCTGTCGCTGGCCGATCGGCTGGACCTGGTGGCCGGCCTCGCCGCGACCGTGGGCCTGCCCACCGGCAGCAGCGACCCGTTCGCGGTGCGCCGGGCGGTCCTCGGGCTGCTGGCGGTGCACCGGGCGCATCCGGCGCTGGCCGGCTTGTCGCTGACCACGGGTCTGGCCACCGCCGCGTCGTCGCAGCCGGTGCACGTGTCGTCGGACGTCCTCGAGGCGGTGGCCGAGTTCCTGGCCCGGCGCCTGGAGCAGGTCCTGGTCGAGGAGGGCAACCCGGTGGACCGGGTGCGGGCGGTCCTGCCCCACGCCGACCGCCCGTCGGTGGCCGCGAAGGTGCTGACCCAGCTGGACTCGGTGGTGACCAACCCGGACTTCGTGGCCGTCGCCGCCGCGATCCAGCGGGCGCGCCGCATCGTGCCGGCCGCGACGCCCGCCGGTTACGACCCGGCGGCGTTGGCGGAGCCCGCCGAGCTGGCCCTGCACGAGGCGGTGTCCGCGGTCCGGATCCCGGCCGAGCCGGACCTGTTCGGCTTCACCGCCGCGGTCGAGCCGCTGGTGACCCCGGTGAACACCTTCTTCGACGAGGTCTTCGTGATGGCCGACGACCCGGCCGTCCGAGCGGCTCGCCTGGGCTTGCTGGCCACGGTCCGCGACCTGGGCACCGGTCTGCTCGACTGGCCGGAGCTGAAGATCTGACCCTCCCCGGGTGCCACTTCGATGGCCCGCAACGGCGGGCGGGGTGGGAAGCGCTCCGTACCACCCACCCCGCTACGACATCTGCCGTTGGCTCCGCGGATCAGTGACGCAGCGCGCGGGCGAGCACGCCGATGTCCGCCTGGTCGGTGAAGAGGCCGTCGATGCCGGTCCTCAGGTAAGTGATCTGCTCGTCGATCGCCCGGCCGTAGGCGTTCGGGTCCGTCCCCACCCGGTAGTCCGCCGGCAGGAACTGGTTCTCGGCGCGGAACGTGTACGGGATGACCTTGAGGTTCGCGGCGTGCGCGTCGCGGACCAGGCTCGTCGGCGTCCCGAGGGTGTTGTCGGCGTTGCGCGGGATGACCTGGCTCTTGTCCGGCCCGATGCCGTCGGCGTACGTGGACAGCTCCTTCAAGCCGGCCGGCGTCAGATACGACGCGTACGTCCTCGGGTCGTCGAACGGGCTGCCCGAAGCGCTGGTCAGGAACACCAGGCTGACCTGCACCCGGTACTTGTCGTTCAGCACCCGCAGGTTGGCCGCCTCGAACGACTGGATCCACACCTTCGCGCCGCGGCGGTTCAGGCCGTTGCGGTCCAGCGTGCGCACCAGCGGCGTCTCCAGCTCCAGGCCCAGATCGCGGAAATAGGTGGGGTGCTTGGTCTCCGGGATGACGCCCAGATCGCGGCCGAGTTCCTTGGACAGCCGGGCCCGCAGGTCCAGCACCTCCTGGAAGGTCGGCACCTCGAAGAGACCGTTGTACAGCGTGTTCCGCTGGCGCACCGACGGCAGCCGCTCCACCGCGCGCAACGTCTTCAGCTCGGCCAGGGTGAAATCGTTGGTGAACCACCCGGTGGTCGGCACCCCGTCGAGCAGCACCGTCCGGCGGCGGCCGGCGAACTCGGGACGGCTCGCCACATCGGTGGTTCCGCCGATCTCCGGCTCGTGGCGGCAGACCAGCACGTGGTCCTTGGTGGCGACCAGGTCGGGCTCCAGGTAGTCGGCGCCCAGCCGGGCGGCCAGCTCGTACGAGGCCAGCGTGTGCTCGGGACGGTATCCGGACGCGCCGCGGTGACCGAACACCTCCGGGGACCTGACGTCCCGGCCGTGCGCCACCGCGGGGGCGGCCACGGCAGCGGAAAGGGCGGGTGCGGCAGCGGCGACGGCGCCCATGCGCAGCACCTGACGGCGGTCGGCCACGAGTTCCTCCACGGGAGTGGCAGCCGGCGGCCCTCGCCGGAGCTCCCGCGTCGGAGTCGACGCGACGCAACCGACACCGAGGCGACCTCGACATGTCGATCACGAGAACGGCCCCGGAAGCATCCGCTGTTCACCGGACCGCTATCGGGGCGCCACCCGGGGAGGCCGGCGACGAGCACGCCGTTCGCCTTGCCCGGGCGCGGAGGGGCGCGGCGCCGGCGACACCCACGGCGCCGGAAGCGAGAAAGGGTTCAGTGCTTGTCGACGATCGTCGGGTAGATGTGGTCGAAGCTCAGCGCCTTGCCGAAACCCGTGGCGACGATGAACGTGATGCCCAGCGCGATGCCGGCCACCACGACCGCGAACAGCAGGTAGCCCAGCACCTTGCCGGCCGGGCGCGGGGCGGTGCCGGCCGGTGCGGCGCCGGACCAGGCCAGCGACCGGATGCCGAGGGCGAACAGGACCGGCAGGCCGGCGCCCAGCGCGAGACCGGCCAGCAGGACCCGCCAGGCGCCGTCGAGGGCGAAACCCAGGTTGCTCATGACAGTGCCTCTCAGCGGGCCGCGGTGACGGGGATCCGGTCTTCGGCCGCGGCGGCGGGCGGGGTGCCCGCCGCGGACCACTCGTCGTTGACGTTATGGCTGCCCACCGGCAGCGTGCGGGAACGCCACCACATGGCCGCGGCGCCCAGCACCAGGACGGCCACCACGACGATCGCGCCGGCCAGGCCGCCGCCGAGCAGGTGGGCCAGCCACCACATCGCGGCGCCGACCAGGCCGGCGGCGGGCAGGGTGATCAGCCAGGCGGCGACCATGCGGCCGGCCACCCGCCAGCGGACGTGCGCGCCGGGGCGGCCCACGCCGGAGCCGAGGATCGAGCCGGTCGCGACGTGCGTGGTGGACAGCGCGAAGCCCAGGTGGCTCGACGCCAGGATGACCGCGGCGGACGCCGACTGGGCGGCCATGCCCTGCGGCGGGGCGATGTCGACGAGACCCTTGCCCAGGGTGCGGATGATGCGCCAGCCGCCCAGGTAGGTGCCCAGGGCGATCGCCAGCGCGCACGCGACCTTGACCCACAACGGGATGCCCGAGATGTCATGCCAGTCGCCGGCGGCGATCAGCGCCAGGGTGATCACGCCCATCGTCTTCTGGGCGTCGTTGGTGCCGTGCGCCAGCGACACCAGCGAGGCGCTGCCGATCTGGCCCCAGCGGAAGCCCTGCTCGGTGTGGCGGGCGGCCACGCCGGAGATGACCTTGAAGATGATCCAGGTGCCGGCCGCGGCCACCACTCCGGCGATCACCGGGGAGAGCACGGCGGGGAGCAGGACCTTGCCGACCACGCCGTCGAGCTTCGAGCCGTTGCCGTTCCAGTTCACGCCGGCCCAGCCGAGGCCCGCGATGGTGGCCCCGATCAGGCCGCCGAACAGGGCGTGCGAGGAACTGGACGGCAGGCCGAGCAGCCAGGTGAGCAGGTTCCAGATGATGCCGCCGACCAGTCCGGCCAGGACGATCAGCAGCAGCGCGTTCCCGCCGTCGGCGGTCAGCGAGGCCTGCGGGGTGCCGTTCGCGTTCTGGATCTTCACGACCGCGTTGGTGACGGTCAGCGCGACCTCGACCGAGAGGAAGGCCCCGATCAGGTTCAGCACGCCGGACAGCGCCACCGCCGTCTTCGGCTTGAGCGCCTTGGTGGCGATCGTGGTGGCCATCGCGTTCGCGGTGTCGTGGAAACCGTTGGTGAAGTCGAACGCCAGAGCTGTGATGACCACGAGCGCGAGGATCACCGAAGTGTGTGTCACGCGGGTGATCGTCACCCGGGTTACCGGCCCCGATCCAGAGGATGAACGTCACCCTTTCGATGTTCGGCCCGCGTTAACCTGAAGTTTCCCTAAGGTGAACTGCTCGTAATCGATCCATATCGGTACGTAGAACAGGCGGGCCGGACCGACCCGGCCGTTCTTGTGAAATTCATCATTCGTTGGGCGGATCCACCAACGGCCAGCCGCCGGCGGCCAGCCTCGCGGCGACCCGCACCATGTCCTCCGGGGTCGCCTCCTGGAGCACCGAATCGGTGATCATCGCTTCGATGTCCTGCGAGCTGATCGGGTCGGAGGTCTGCACCGACTGGTCGGCGAGGTCCTGTGCGATCTTGCGGACCTCCTCCTCGGTCAGCTTGCGGCGCAGCAGCCCGAGCAGCGCGACATAGTCCTGCCGGGGCACGCCCGCCGGGTAACCGGCGCGCAGCCAGTCGACCGCGCGCATCAGGAAGTTGGAGCGGTTGTCGCTCACCGGCGGTTCCTCACTTGTCCACGATCGTCGGGATGATGTGGTCGAGGCTGAGCGCCTTGCCGAAGCCACTGACCACGATGAACGTTATGCCGAGGACGACACCGAGCAGGACGATGACGAACAGCACCCAGGCGATCACCGTACCCATCGGACGCGGGGCCGGGCCGGTGACTCCGGATTCGTGCACCTCGGTGTCGCCGCCCGCGCCGTACGCCAGACTGCGGATGCCGAGCGCGAACAGCAGCGGCAGGCCGGCGCCGAGGATCAGGCCGGCGGCCAGGACCTTCCAGGCCCCTTCCAGGGCGAATACCAGATTGTGCATGACGTCCACCCCGGTCAGCCGGCCGCGCCGGCCGCAACGCGCTCCCGGGCCGGGGCGTCGTCCCACTCGTCGTTGACGTTGCTGTGGTCGACCGGCGCCCGGCGCGACCGCAGGTACATGAAGCCGGCCAGGACCAGCAGCAGCGCGAAGATCACGATCGCCCCGGCCAGGCCACCGATCAGGTGGCCGAGGTACCACATGATCGCGCCGACCAGGCCGGCCGCGGGCAGGGTGATCAGCCAGGCGGCGACCATGCGGCCGGCCACCCGCCAGCGCACCTGCGCGCCCGGCTTGCCGACCCCGGAACCGAGGATCGAGCCGGTCGCGACGTGCGTGGTGGACAGCGCGAAGCCCAGGTGGCTCGACGCCAGGATGACCGCGGC
>NZ_CAKUCL010000140.1 GCF_934643405.1 uncultured Actinoplanes sp. | reverse complement strand
CGCTGATCACGTCGAAGTTGGTGGTGGTGCCGAAGTCGACCACGATCGACGGACCGCCGTAGAGAGCGTGCGCGGCTAGCGTGTTGACCACCCGGTCGGCGCCGACCTCCTTCGGGTTGTCGATGGCCAGCTGCACGCCGGTCTTCACCCCCGGCTCGACGATCACGTTGGGCAGGTCGCCGTAGTAGCGGGCGAGCATCGTGCGCAGGCTGCGCAGGGCGGCCGGCACGGTGGAGCAGGCGGCCACCCCGGTGATCTCCACGGCGTCGCCGGCCAGCAGCCCCCGGAACATCAGGCCCAGCTCGTCGGCGGTGGACCGGGCGTCGGTCTTGATCCGCCAGTCGTGCACGAGCTTGTCCCCGTCGAAGGTCGCCAGCACCGTGTTCGTGTTACCGATGTCAATACAGAGCAGCACGGCAACCCCTCATCTCGTACGCGCGTACGCCTCAATCGTCGCAGCCGGGCCGGCTCAGCGCGGACGGAGGTCCAGGGCGATGTCGAGGATCGGCGAGGAGTGCGTCAGAGCGCCGACCGACAGGTAGTCCACGCCGGTGGCGGCGTACTCCGCGGCGGTCTCCAGAGTGAGGTTCCCGGTCGCCTCCAGCTCGGCCTGTGAACCCACCGCCTCGACCACCTCGCGCAGCAGGCCGGGGGGCATGTTGTCGCAGAGCAGGAAGGTCGCGCCGGCCGCCACCGCCTCCCGCGCCTCGGCCAGGGTGGTCACCTCGACCTGCACCGGCACCTGCGGGAACCTCTCGACGACCAGGCGGTACGCCGCGGTGATGCTGCCCGCCGCGAGCTTGTGGTTGTCCTTGATCATCGCGACGTCGTACAGGCCCATCCGCTTGTTCGTGCCGCCGCCGGCCCGGACCGCGTACTTCTCCAGCGCGCGCAGGCCGGGCGTGGTCTTGCGGGTGTCGAGCACCGTCGCCTTGGTCCCCTCCAGCAGGTCGGCCCACTTGCGGGTGTGGGTGGCCACGCCGGACATGCGGCAGAGCAGGTTCAGGGCGGTGCGCTCGGCGGTCAGCAACGACCGGGTGGGGCCGGTGAGCACGGCGAGGACGTCGCCACGGCGTACCCGGTCGCCCTCGGCAACCACCTGGTCGAAGGTGGCGGTGCCGCCCGAGGTGACGGCGAAGACCTGCGCCGCGACCGGCAGGCCGGCCACCACGCCGTCGGCCCGGGCCACCAGCTCGGCGGTGTCGACCTGCTCGGGCGCGATGGTGGCCTCGCTGGTGACGTCGCGCGGCGGGTCACCGAGGTCCTCGGCCAGAGCGGTGTAGACGACCCGCTCCACCTCACTGAGATCCAGCCCGGTCTCGATCAAGAGATCTCCTCGAAGGTCTGGGACAACAGGCCCCGTACGTCCACGGCATTCAGCAGGTGGCCGCGCCACTCGTCCTCGGCCACCGGGAAGTCCTCGCGCCAGTGGCAGCCCCGCGTCTCGCGGCGGGTGGTCGCCGACGCGACCAGGGCGCTCGCCACGGTCAGCAGGTTCGTGGCTTCCCAGGCCGCGTTGTGCGCGGTGGCGCGCTGCTCGCCCAGCCGGCTGAGCTCCTTGGCGGTGGCGGCCAGCGAGTCGGCGGAGCGCAGCACGCCGGCGCCGCGCGTCATGGCGCGCTGCAGGTCGGCCCGGATCGCCGGGGAGGACACCCAGCCGGGGCCGCCGGTCGCCGGCGCCGGGTCGGCCTGCGGCGGCAGGTCACGGGCGATGTCGTCGGCGATCCGCTTGGCGAAGACCAGGCCCTCGAGCAGGGAGTTGCTGGCCAGGCGATTGGCTCCGTGCACTCCCGTGCAGGCGACCTCGCCACAGGCGTACAGACCCGGAATGCTGGTCCGCCCGGAGAGGTCGGTGCGGACGCCGCCGGAGGCGTAATGCGCCGCCGGCGCCACCGGGATCAGGTCGGTGACCGGATCGACGCCGGCCGCGCGGGTGGACGCCACGATGGTCGGGAACCGGTGTTCGAGGAACTCCCGGCCCAGGTGGCGGGCGTCCAGGTAGACGTGGTCCGCGCCGGTGGACCGCAGCACCCGGTGGATGCCCTTGGCGACCACGTCGCGCGGGGCCAGCTCGGCCAGTTCGTGCTGACCGACCATGAACCGGGTGCCGGACTCGTCGACCAGGTGGGCGCCCTCGCCGCGCAGCGCCTCGGAGATCAGCGGGCGCTGCACCGAGGTGACGCTCGCGGTGACGAAGGAGGTCGGGTGGAACTGGACGAACTCCACGTCGGTGACGGTCGCGCCGGCCCGCAGCGCGAGCGCCACGCCGTCGCCGGTGGAGACCGACGGGTTCGTGGTCGACGAGAAGATCTGGCCCATGCCGCCGGTGGCCAGCACCACCGCGCGAGCCAGGATCGCGCCGACACCGTCCTCCGAGCCCTCGCCCAGCACGTGCAGGGTGAGCCCGCAGGCGCGGCCGTCGGCGGCGCGCAACAGGTCGAGGACCAGGGCGTGCTCCACCAGCCGGATCCACGGGTCGCGGCGGACCGCCTGGTGCAGGGCGCGCTGCACCTCGGCGCCGGTGGCGTCGCCGCCGGCGTGCACGATGCGGTCGGCGCGGTGGCCGCCCTCGCGGGTCAGCATGAGCGAGCCGTCGGGGTTGCGGTCGAACTCCGCGCCCATCCGCATCAGCTCGCGCACCCGCGCCGGTCCTTCTTCGACCAGCACCCGCACAGCCACCGGGTCGCACAGCCCGACGCCGGCGATCTCGGTGTCGTTGGCGTGCGCCGCCGGGGTGTCGAGCGGGTCGAGCACGGCGGCGATCCCGCCCTGGGCCCAGCGGGTGGAGCCGTCGTCGATGTTGACCTTGGTGACGACGGTGACGTGCAGGCCCTGCTCGCGCAGATGCAGCGCGGCGGTCAGGCCCGCGACACCGGAGCCGACGACGAGCACGTCGGTGGTCTCGCTCCAGCCCGGTTCGGCCGCGGCGAGCCGCCGGGGCAGCTCCGGGAGATCGGCGACGGTAGACATCCGTTCAGTAGATCGCGCCGGGCCGCGGGACTCCCGCCGGGGGCGGCATCAGTGGTCACCGTTACTTGTACTGGATCGGCAGGCTCGCGGCGCCCTTGCCCTTCAGTGACGAGGTGAGTTCCGCGCCGTTGAGCCACAGGTAGCAGCGCACCGCATGGTCGCCGAGCCGCCAGACGTCCTCGCTGCCGGGCAGCGACACGACTCCGGCACGGTATTGAAGGTCTTTGTCGTCCGGTACGCCCACATAGGTCGCGACCGAGGAACGGCAGCCCTCATGGAAGGCGGCCCAGTCGGCGTCGGCCTTCGGGTAGTCCAGGTCCTCGGCGACCCAGATGCCGGTGAACTCGGCGTTGTGCGTGCGGTCGCACGGCACGGCCGGCATCGCCGAGATCGCGCCGGAGCTGTCCTGCTGTACGCCGTAGCAGCCCAGGGCCAGGGCGCCACCTCCCGAGGCGAGCGCGTCCCGCAGGCTCCCGGCTCGCTGGACCAACCCGCCGTCGTCCTCCACCGAGGACACCTGGAGCACCTCGCAGCGGTACCAGCGGGCGCCGCCGGTCCAGGCCGCGGGCGTGGGATGGGTGACGCCGATCCAGAGCCGGGCGGTGCGCCACGGTCCACCCACGTACGCCGTCGTCTTGTCGTCACAGGACCGGTACGCGGCCCGGGCGCCGGCCGATCCCGCGGCGGGTGGCTCGTCGGCGTCCGCGGCGGGCGCCGCGTACGTGCCCACGAAGACGGTCTCGGTGCGGTGCTGGAGCCGGCAGTCCATCTCCTCGTACGTGCCGCGGGCGCCGATCACGTCGAAGTTGGCGCTGTGACACGTCCCGGCCTCCGGCACGAACCCGGTCGCCGGGGCCATCGCGCCCCACCCGTCGGTGAGATCGCCGTCGACCCCGCCGGGCCTCGCGCAGCCGGCGACGATCAGCACCGCCGCCAGCGCGGCCGGGATGCCCAGCCGGTGTCGCATGACCGCCCTCCCACGCCGCCGATGTCCGATTTGTCGATCATATGGTGATCAACAACCCGGATTGGCGCGTTTGGCGAATCAAGCCAACGACAGATCTCCCCGTACGGCGTCGCCCGCGATCCCCTCGGCCGCGGCGGACGGATCCGAACCCAGCTCGATGACCTTGTTGGCCGCGTCGACGTGCACGACCCGCGGCTCGTAGGACCGCGCCTCGGCGTCGTCCATCTGCCCGTACGAGATCAGGATGACCAGATCCCCCGGGTGGACCAGGTGGGCAGCGGCCCCGTTGATCCCGATGACACCGCTGCCCCGCCGGCCCGCGATCACATACGTCTCCAGCCGGGCGCCGTTCGTCACGTCGACGATCGCCACCTGCTCGCCGGGCAGCAGATCGGCCGCCTCCATCAGGTCCAGGTCCACCGTCACCGAGCCCACGTAGTGCAGGTCCGCCTGGGTCACCGTGGCCCGGTGGATCTTGGACTTCAGCATGGTGCGCAACATCAGTGGCCCTTCGTGAGCTCGAGCGGAACGTTGTCGATCAGGCGGGTGGCGCCGACCCGGGCGGCGACCAGCAGGCGGGCCGGGCCGGTCCCGGGCGCCGGGCCCAGGTCGGGACCGGTGAGGGCGAGGTAGTCGACGCGAACCCCGGGCTCGTCGTCGAGAATCTTGGTGGCGGCCGCCAGCACCGCCTCCGGCTCGGCGCGGGCGGCACCCTCGCGCAGCGCCCGGGACAGGGCGAGCGCGGCCCGTCGCTCGTCGGCGGAGAGGTATCGGTTGCGGCTGGACAACGCCAGGCCGTCCGGCTCCCGCACGGTCGGCACGCCGACGATCTCGACGTCCAGCTCCAGGTCGCGGACCATCCGGCGGATCAGCGCGAGCTGCTGGAAGTCCTTCTCCCCGAAGTACGCGACATCGGCACCGGTCAGCATCAGCAGCTTCTCGACCACGGTCAGCATCCCGGCGAAGTGCCCGGGACGGCTCGCGCCCTCGAGGATGTCACCGAGCGGGCCGGCGTTCATGGTGATCTGCGGGGCGCCGCCCGGGTACATCTCGTCCCGGCTCGGCGCGAACACCACGCTCACGCCCTCGGCCCGGCACGCCTCGACGTCGGCCTCCAGCGTGCGCGGGTACCTGTCGAAGTCCTCGTTCGGGCCGAACTGGAGCGGATTCACGAAGATCGTGACGACCACGAACGCCGATCGTTCGCGGGCCACCCGCATCAGCCGCCGGTGACCCTCGTGCAGCGCTCCCATGGTCATCACCACGGCGACCTCGCCGGCGCCGGCCACCGCGGCGGCCAGCTCCGCGCGCGTGTGGATCACATCGGTCACGAGGCGCTCCGGATCTCGGCACCGGACAGGACGTCGAGGAGCAGCGCGGCGTCGGCGGGACGCAGGCGGCCGGAGGCGAGAGCACGGTCCGCGGTGCGCCGGGCCAGAGCCAGATAGGCCGGTACGGCGTCGGCCGGCAACCGGTGCAGATGCTTCGCGACCGTGCCCGCGTCGCCCCGGGACACCGGCCCGGTCAGCGCCGCGTCCCCCATCAGCAGCGCGTTGTCCAGCGCCGCGTGCAGCAGCGGCGACAGCACCCGCTCGGGCCGCTCGACGCCGGCGGTGCGCAGCACGTCGGCCGCCTCGTTCACCAGCGTGACCAGGTGGTTCGCGCCGTGCGCCAGAGCCGCGTGGTAGACCGGGCGGGCGTCCTCGGCGATCCACTCCGGGACGCCGCCCAGGTCGGCGACCAACCGGGTGGCGAACGCCCGGTCCGCGGTGGTGACCCCCCAGGCGATGCCGGGCAGCCGGTCGAGGTCGGCGCCGGTGCCGGTGAAGGTCATCGCCGGGTGCAGGGCCATGCCGTGCACGGCGCCCAGAACGGCCACGCCGTGGGCCCCGGAGGTGTGTGCCACGACCTGACCCGGGCGCAGCGCCCCGGTGGCGGCGAGGCCGGCCGCCACGGCGCCGAGGGCGTCGTCCGGCACGGCGAGGAGCAGGAGATCGTCGGCGGCCCGGGCCACCTCGTCCGCGGGCAGGATCGCGGCCTCCGGCAGCAGCCGGGCGGCGCGGTCGCGGGAGGCGGCGGAGACTGCGGCGGCGGCGACCACGCGGTGGCCCGCGGCGTTCAGCGCGGCACCGAGGACGGCACCCACCCGTCCGGCGCCGACGACCCCGATGGTCATGGAAGACGCCCTGGTCAGGGCGCGCGGCACTGCGCTCATGTAAAGATCCAGTCCTCGAGGATGGGGTACCGGTCGACAGAAGTATGCGCCGATGTGTCACACCTCTGACAACCACGTGTGAACAACCGCACCGGCGGCGTGGGGCCTATGGTGGCGGTGTGACGGGGTGGCGTGCGGCGATGCAGCGAGGGCTGTACGGCCCGGGCGGGTTCTTCGTCCGTGGCGGCGACGGGCCGGCCGGACATTTCCGGACGAGCGTGCACGCGTCCCCGCTGTTCGCCGGGGCGCTGCTACGGCTGATCCGGCGGATCGACGACGCCCTCGGCCGGCCCGAGGCATTCGACCTGGTGGATGTGGGTGCGGGCCGCGGTGAGCTGCTCACCACGCTGGCCGCTCTGCTGCCGGACGAGCTGGCCACCCGGGTGCGGCTGACCGCGGTCGAGGTGGCGCCGCGGCCGGACGGGCTGAATCCGGCGATCGCCTGGCGGCGTGACGTACCGGACGATCTCACCGGGCTGCTCGTGGCCACCGAATGGCTGGACAACGTGCCGCTGGACGTGGTCGACGTGGACGACGCCGGACGGCTGCGCAAGGTGCTGGTCGACGCGGAAGGGCGCGAGTCGCTGGGCGCCGAGGCCGACCCGGCCGAGTTGTTCTGGCTGGCCCGCTGGTGGCCCGCGCCCGGACGGGCGGAGGTCGGCTGGCCGCGGGACACCGCCTGGGCCGACGCGGTGCACCGGGTGCGACGGGGATGCGCGCTGGCGGTCGACTACGGGCATCTGCGCGACGCGCGGCCGCGGTTCGGGACGCTGACCGCCTTTCGCGGCGGACGTCAGGTCACGCCGGTGCCGGACGGGAGTTGCGACGTGACGGCACATGTGGCCATCGACGCGGTGGCGGCCGCGGCGGGTGTCCCGTACGAAATCACCCGCCAGCGCGAGGCGCTGCGAGCGCTCGGTGTCGACGGCGCCCGGCCGCCGCTCGATCTTGCCCGCACCGACCCGGCGGGATACCTGCGGGCGCTCTCCGCGGCCGGCGCCGCCGCCGAGCTCACCGATCCGGCCGGACTCGGCGGGCACTGGTGGCTGCTGCACACGATCGGCATCGACGCACATGGGAGCATGCTCAGGTGACCCAGCAGCTTCGGGAAATGACCGTCGGAACGGGTGCCGGCCTCGACACCGCCGACATGGTGCTCAACATCGGGCCCCAGCACCCGTCGACGCACGGCGTGCTGCGGCTCAAGCTCACGCTGGACGGCGAGCGGGTGGTGGCCTGCGAGCCGATCGTGGGCTACATGCACCGCGGTGCGGAAAAGCTTTTCGAGGTACGGGACTACCGGCAGATCATCGTGCTGGCGAACCGCCACGACTGGCTTTCCGCGTTCTCCAACGAGCTGGGAGTGGTGCTCGCCGTCGAGCGGCTGATGGGCATCGAGGTGCCGGAGCGCGCGGTCTGGCTGCGGATGGCGCTGGCCGAGCTGAACCGGGTGCTCAACCACCTGATGTTCCTCGGCTCCTACCCGCTGGAGATCGGCGCGATCACGCCGATGTTCTACGCGTTCCGCGAGCGGGAGACCCTGCAGGCGGTGATGGAGGAGGTCTCCGGCGGGCGCATGCACTACATGTTCAACCGGGTCGGCGGCCTCAAGGAGGAGGTGCCGGCCGGGTGGACGACGCGGGCCCGCAAGGCGATCGAGACGGTCCGCAAGCGGCTCCCCGACCTCGACCACCTGATCCGGCAGAACGACATCTTCCTGGCCCGGACCGTCGGCGTCGGGGTGCTGACCGCGGAGCAGGCCGCCGCCTACGGCGCGTCCGGGCCGGTGGCGCGGGCCAGCGGGCTCGACATGGACCTGCGGCGCGACGAGCCCTACCTCGCGTACGACCAGCTGGACGTGCCCGTGGTGACGCGGACCGCCGGGGACTGCCACTCGCGGTTCGAGGTGCTGCTCGACCAGGCGTACGTGTCGCTCGACCTCGCCGAGGAGTGCCTGGACCGGGTGAGCCGCATGTCCGGGCCGGTCAACGTGCGGCTGCCCAAGGTGGTGAAGGCGCCGGAGGGGCACACCTACGCGTGGACCGAGAACCCGCTCGGGATCAACGGGTACTACCTGGTCTCGCGCGGCGAGAAGACGCCGTGGCGGCTCAAGCTGCGCACCGCGTCCTACGCCAATGTGCAGGCGCTGGCCACGCTGATCCCGGGCAGCCTGGTGCCGGATCTGATCGCCATCCTGGGGTCGATGTTCTTCGTGGTCGGCGACATCGACAAGTAGCTGGAACCTAGTACCGGCCGTGCGGCCCGCCGTAGCCCTGGACGTACCGCTCGTCCGGCTGCTGCTGCGGTTCCCCGGCGTAGCCGCCGTACTCGGCGAAGTCCTCCAGCGAGCCGATGTTGGTGTCGTTGGCGGACGGCCGGTGGCGCCGGGCGCGGTAGTTCGGGTCGCCGCTGACCGGCTTGGCCGCGCCGCCGTAGCCGTACCCGGTCGCCTCGGGGTAGTCGCCGGAGTCGTAGATCTCGCCGTTCTGGCCGTAGATGTCACCGCTGCGGCCGTACGCGTCGTTGTCGTACCCGTCGTTGGCCGCGCCGTAGGTCGTCCCACCGCCGTACGTGTTGCCGTAGACCTCGCCGCTCGGCTCGTTGCCGCCGGCGTAGCCGTTGGCGGGTCCGAAGTCGGCGGCCTGAGGCTCCGGGCGGCCGTACTCGGTGCCGGGGCGGACCGCGGCCGCCGCGCGTGGCGGAGCCGGTGCGGGGACGGGCGGCGCGACCGAGGCGGCGCCGCGCTGGCGGGGAGGCGCGGGCGGGGGCGCCGGGCGGACCGATGCGGATGCGGCGGCGACCGGCACGGAGGCGCGGCCGCCCATCGGGCCGGCGCCCACCGGCGGAACCATGGGAGGCGCCGCCGCCGGCGGCGGACCCATCGGTGGCGCCATGGGCGGGGCCATCGGCTCCGGGTCTCTGGCGAACGGGTCGTCCTCGGGGCGGAAGTCGTCCTGGAAGAAGCCGGATCCCTCGATCGGGGCCGGCGCCGGCGGACCGCCTCGCATCGGGGCGCCGCGGACCGGACCGACGCCGCCGAACTCGGCGCGCAGTTCCCGCTTGAGGGCGGCCACCTGCTCGGCGACGCGCTCCTCGACGTCCATGCCATGCAGCACCGGGTCGTTGCGGATCAGCACCGAAGCCCCGATCAGCACCACGCTGACCGCCATGAGCAGCACCGCGAAGCGCACGGAGCCCGAGCTCGCGCCCAGCAGCACGACGGCCGCGGCCAGCGGGGCGAGCACGACGCCCGCCCAGATGAGGCCACGGAGAAGTCGCGAATTTTGTCCCGCCACGGGTTCCCGGTCCGGCATGGGCGCTGATGTTACCGAGAGGACGCCATGGGCGAAATGGGCAAGCACCGGGTATCAATGGGCGAAAACCCGGCACTTGCCCATCAAAGCGATCAACCTGCGGCTAGTGCCCCATCCGAGCTGAAGACCAGGCCCACGCTGACCGTGCCCTGCTTGAGGCCGGTCTTGGTGAGCGGTCCGCCCGCGTCCAGGCTGGAGAACTTGCCGGCCTGGAAGTTGTACGTCGAGATGAGACCCGCCTGACACTTCGGCCGCTGCGGGCACTCCGGCGGGCCGCCCAGCACGGTCGCCGCGCCGGAGCACTTGGCGGCCAGGTCGGACAGCGTCTTCACGCCGTACTTGTCGGAGAACGCCGTGGTGGTCGCGAAGGCGTTCTGGTCCTGCGCCTGCGACGGCGCACCGAAGGTCAGGCCGCGCTTCTCACCGAGCGACTTCAGATTGGTCATCGTGGTGTCGAGCGCGGGCGAGGACGGGTCCTTCGCGTTCTTGCCCTCCACCTTGCCGGCCAGGAAGGTGGCGAGCGTCGCCGCGTACTCCGGGACGACGTCGAGGTCGCCCTTCTCCAGGGCGGGCTCGTACAGCTCGCGGTTGCCGATCTGCTGCACCTTGACCGTGTACCCGGCCGCGGTGAGCGCCTGCGCGTAGATCTCGCCGAGCGTGGCGCTCTCGCTGAAGTTCGCCGCGCCGACCGTGATCTGGCCGCCCGGGCCCTTCTGGATACCGGAGGTGACGTTGTTGGCCGTCACGAACTCCTGAGCCGCCGCCTTGGAGGTCTTGCGGTCGATGTCGACCGCCTTGTTCAAGGCGATGAGCTTGGTCGTGTCGAGCGCCGCGGACGCCTTGTCCAAGGCGGCGATCAACTGGGGTGACGAAGCTTTCTTGTTGACCGCGGGAACGACGTTGTCGGTGTTCTGAAGCTTCTTGTCATCGGCCAGCACGACGAGGGTGTCGCCCGCCACCGGGGCGCAGCCCTGCCCGGACGCCGCCGAGGGCGGCGCCTCCGTGCCGGACGAGCCGGCGCTGCCACAGCCGGCGAGGGTGACGACGGCCGCCGTCGTGCCGGCGGCCATCAGGATGAGGTGTCGACGCATACTGCCGCCTTCTGTGTCCCGGCGCGACCGGTCGGTCACGCCGCGTGTCCGACGGGCAGCCCAAGTGCGTTGCCCGTATGTATGCCCTGGTAGGTCTACCCGCTGGGTATGACATCTTTGCGGAAAGATACGGGTCCGTTACCCGACCGGGGTCGCCTCACTCGGTCGCCGGCGCCGCGCGGCCCGCAACGGAGGGGGCGTGACCAGGCGTTGCACCAGCGCGAGCAACCCCTCGACGGTGAGTGCGAGGATCACCACAACGATTCCCCCGGCAACGATCTGACCGCCGCCGACATTGATGCCGAGGCCGAAGCCGGCCCCGATGATCTCGCCGAGGCCGCCGCCGTTGACGAAGGTCGCCAGCGCCGCCGTCGCCACCACCTGCACGGCCGCCGTGCGCAGGCCGGCCGCCAGGTACGGCACGGCGAGCGGCAACTCGACCCGGCGCAGCATCTGACCGCCGGACAGGCCCATGCCCCGGGCCGCCTCGCGGGTCTCCGGGTCGATCGAGCGCAACCCGGTGTACGCGTTGGCCAGCAGCGGCGGCACCGCGAAGACGGCCAGCGCCACGATCACCGGTCGCTCGCCGAAGCCGAGCGGGGTGAGCGGCAGGATGGTCAGCAGCGCCAGCGTGGGCAGCGCCAGGGTGAGGTTCGCGAGGGTGATCACCACCGAGCCGCCGCGGCCGCGGTGGCCCAGCCAGATGCCGAGCGGCCAGCCGACCAGGCAGCCGATCAGCACCGCCCAGCCGGTGATCTCCAGGTGCTCGATCAGCCGGTCGAACAGCCCGCCGGGATTGGTCCAGTTCAGCGGGTCGTTGAGCCAGACGATCGCGTCGCTGAAGTAACTCATGCGGCACGTCCCCGGGTCCACGGCGTGAGCAGGCGGCCGAGCAGGGCCAGGACCAGGTCGAGAATCAGGGCCAGCGCGACGCACAGGATCGCGGCGGTGAGGATCTCGGCCTTGTAGAAGTTGTTACGGAAGCCGGCCAGGATCAGCGAGCCCAGCCCGCCCTTGCCGATCAGCGAGCCGACCGTGACGAGCGCAACCGTCGACACCGTGGCCAGCCGCAGGCCGGTGATGATCCCGGGCAGCGCGAGCGGCAGCTCGACCCGCAGCAGGCGCCCGAACCGGCTGTAGCCCATGCCGGTCGCGGCCTCCCGCACCTCGTCCGGCACCTGGGCGAGACCGGTCAGCGAGTTCCGCACGAGCACCAGCAAGGCGTAGAGCACCAGGGCGATCAGCACCGAGGTGTCGGTCGTGGTGCCGATCAGCGGAGCCAGCAACGCGAGCAGCGCGAGCGACGGGATCGTGTACAGGACGCCGGAGAGTGCAAGAATCGGCCCGGTCAACGGTCTGATCCAGTAGGCGAGGACCGCGAGCGGCAGGGCGACGATCAGTGCGAGGATCACCGCCCGGGCGGTGAGACCGGCGTGGTACTGCACGGCGCTACGCAGGGTGTCGGCGTTGTCGTGGACATATTGCCAGGAGAACCACGGATTTCCCGGCCCGTCATCGGCGGGTGCGGCCAGCGGCAGGGCAGCCGCCGGGCCCCACGACAGGAAGGACATACGTGGACGCTACCGCGATCAACGAATCGGGGAGTGCCCGGAGCGCGGCATCGATCACCCTCGAGAACGTCGGCAAGACGTATCCGGACGGTACGGTCGCGGTCGGCGACTTCAGCCTGGAGGTGCGCGCCGGCGAGCTGGCCGTGCTGATCGGGCCCTCCGGCTGCGGCAAGTCCACGATCCTCCGCATGATCAACCGGCTGATCGAGCCGACCCGGGGCCGGATCCTGGTCGACGACCGCAACGTGCTGGAGCAGGACCCGAACGAGCTGCGCCGGCACATCGGGTACGTGATCCAGAACGTCGGTCTGTTCCCGCACCAGAACATCCGTACCAACATCGGCACGGTGCCGCGGCTGCTCAGCTGGGACCGCGCGAGGATCGCCGCGCGCGCCGACGAGCTGCTCGAACTCGTCGGCCTGGACCCGTCCCGGTACGCCAAGCGCTATCCGCACGAGCTCTCCGGCGGGCAGCGCCAGCGGGTCGGCGTGGCCCGGGCCCTGGCCGCCGACCCGGTGGTGCTGCTGATGGACGAGCCGTTCTCCGCGGTCGACCCGATCGCGCGCGGCCGCCTCCAGGAGGAGTTCCTGCGGCTGCAGGCCACGGTCCGCAAGACGATCGTGCTGGTCACCCACGACATCGACGAGGCGGTGCGGCTCGGCGACCGGATCGCGGTGCTCGGCCAGGGCGGGACGCTCAAGCAGTTCGCGCCGCCCGCCGAGTTGCTCAGCCGCCCGGCCTCGCCGGCCGTGGCCGACTTCGTCGGGGCGGACCGCGGCATCCGGCGGCTGGCCGTGACCTCGGTGCGGGACGTCATGCGGCCGCCGGCCGCGGGTGAGCCGGCCGGCGACCGGCCCACCGTCGACGTCAGCGGCACGCTCTACGACGCGCTGGCGGTGATGCTGACCGTGGACGCCGCCGACGTGGTCGTGCTCGAGGAGGACAAGCCGGTCGGGGTGGTGTCGCGTGCGTCGATCTTCAACGTTCCGGAGAAGCAGGGGGCCGCTTGAGCGGAGGCCGGGACGGACCGCCCCGGCCCCTTCTCAGCGTGTTCCGCGATAGCCACCGAGCGTGGCCAGGCCGATGATCCAGCCGACGAACACGCCGAACTGGGCGCCGCCACCGGCCGCCTGGAAAGCGCCGAGCAGCGACGGGTTCTTCAGGAACAGCGTGGTGAGCAGGGCGGCGAAGCTGCCGGCGAAGATGAACGCGCCCCAGCCGGCGAAGAACTGGCTGATCGTGCCGCGGGCCCGGGCCAGCTGCGAGCCGGGCAGCAGGAACAGGAAGAGCGCGGTCAGCACGACCAGCAGGATCGCCTTGAGGTCGCCGACGATGATGGTGCGCAGCGAGTCGTTGGAGTTGAATTCCCAGTGCGGCCAGGCGAGCAGGCGCAGGAACCAGCCGCCGGCCGAGTTGGGGTTGGTGTTGGCCTCGTCGCTCACCCAGTCCGCGTACCAGGGACTGCCGAAGACGAGAACCAGTACGAGCGCGGCGATGGTGCCCGCACCAGGCGCAGACTTGTAACGGTTGCCGAGAGCCATGCGCGGGCTATTTCCCGGCGCGCCCGTCGTTTCAAACGACGGTGGTGAATGCCCTGGTGATCAGTGCTTCTGCAGGTAGTCGATGAAGGCGGCGCGCAGCAGCGGCTCCTCCTCGCCGTACCCGTCGCCATGACCCTCCAGCTCGCGGTAGAGCGCGAAGGCCTCGTCGACCGTCGGGCCGATCGAGTTCATCGCCCCGTCCAGCTCGGCCGCGTTCCCCGAGTCCGGCAGGTGCTTGAGGACCGACCAGAAGAAACGGACGTCGTGATGCTGGCGGGCCACCGCGAAGGCCCGGTCGCGCAGCTCCTCGGTGGGCAGGGCGTCCAGCTCGGCGAAGCTCGGAGAGGTCATGACGGCAAGCATAGGGCGCTCACCACGCTGGTCAGCGGCTGGATCCCCAAGGCCCGTCGTCCCAGCGGTCGGCCTTGGGCGCGGTGGTGGCCGGCGTCCAGGTCCCGGGCAGGTCAGGAGTCCAGTTCGCCGCTGCGCCGGTGGGCGCCGCGTTCCAGTCCACCACCCGCGGCGGCAGCGGCCGCCCGTACGTCTCGACCAGCCGGGTGATGATCAGGCCGCCGCCGAAGACGCAGGCCGCGATCGCGAACAGCGCGATGCCGAGGTCCTTGCGCGCGGACCAGTCCAGGAAAAGGGTCAGCGCGGCGACGGCGAACAGGGTCCCGAAGATGCCACCCCTTCTTCCGTACGCGCTGGTCCCGGCCAGCATCGCGAGACCGACCGCGATACCGGTCCACTCCAGGCCGGTGCCTGGCACGATCGCCGTCTTCGACTGCGCGGCCATCAGGACGCCGGCCGCCACCGCGAAGACCGAGGAGAGCAGCAGCGAGCCCAGCACCGGAACGGCGACCGCGGCCCCGCGCCGGACCGCCGGGTCGCCGGACGGCCGCAGGCCGCCCACCCAGCGCCGCAACGGCGTGATCGTGCCGAGCGCGCCGCCGAGCACGGCCAGCAGCGCGAACCCGCCGAAGAGGAAGAAGGCCTGGTCGGTCGGGTCGTAGTTGCCCTGCACCTGGACCGGCGCGGCGCGCAGCTGGTCGTAGACGATGACGCCGAGACCGCCGGCCAGCGTCGCGGCCCAGCCGGGCACGTGCAGGACCACGATGACCAGTCCGATCAGGATCGCCCCGGCGGCCGCGAAGATCAGCGCGGGCACGGCCGCCTTGACCAGCCCCTGATCGCCCTGCTCGGCGTACTGCAGCGAGGCGGCGAGCGCGATCGGGCCGAGCGCGAGGTTCGGCACGCCGGCCCGCAGCGTCAGACCCGCGCCCATGGTGAGCAGACCGGTCGCGGCGCCGGAGACGAGCAGGCCGTCCAGGCCGGGGCGCTTGAGCGTCTCCGGGTCGAGACGCCAGAGCAGGAAGCCCATCGCGACCGCGGCGAGCAGCAGCACGACCTCCCAGCCCAGGTGGATGCCGAGGCGGTCACGGCCGTCGTCCTCGGCCGCGGCCGGGCGCAGGTCGCCCGAGGTGTCCGGCTCGTCCAGCTGCTCGGCCCGGCGGCGCTGCTCGGCCGCGGCGAGGGTGTTCGCCCGGTACGCGGCCGGATCGGATGGCTGGTCGTCACTTCGCTCGTCAGTCCGACGGAAGGACGTCTCGTCGTACGCCATCGTCGCGCCTCCTCGTGTGCGCTTGCCCGTGCGGGAGCAGCGCACGCCGAACTCCGCCGGGCGCATGCCCGTGCCCAGAGCATACGGATACGAGCCGCGCTCAGTTCAAGGCCGTCATCGATGCGTCAGCGATGGCCGGTGGACCGGTCCGGGTCGTCCTCGTCGGTCGAGTCGGGGCGCTCCGGGACACGGCACGCGCGCTCCAGCCACAGGGCCGCGCCGACCAGGGCGAGGGCCGCGACGAGACCACCGATCGCGGTCGGCAGGTCGGCGTGCGCGGCCTCGGTCGGTTCCATCGCGAGCCAGGCGACCAGGCCCGCGGAGAAGCCGGCCGAGATGGCGCCGACCAGCGAGGACGCCTTGGCCAGCGCGACATACCGGGCCACCGCGAGCGGCTCGACCGGCGGCGCGCCGGGCTTGCGCTGGATGCGGGCGCTGGTGTTCTGCGCCAGCAGGCCCTCGGCCACGGCGAGCACGGCCAGCACGATCACCGGCGACCAGGGCAGGGCGGGCAGGGACGAATAGGCGAAGCTGAGCAGCAGCCAGGCGAGCGCGGCGGCGGCCAGGCCGGCCACGATCAGCACCGAGATGCTGGTCGGACGCAACGAGGGATCCGACTTGGGCGACGGCGGGTTGCTGCTCACGCTCTCGACTCTAGTGCGATCTCGTTGCGCAGGGTCATCCCGGCGAGGTCGTCCGCGACGGCGGGCGTGTTCAGCAGATCGGTGAGCCAGCCACGGCCGGGCAGCTGACCGTACGGCTCGATGTCGATCCACGGGCGCAGCACGAAGGCACGCTGGTGGGCGCGCGGATGCGGCAGGATCAGGTCGGGGTCGTCGCTGAACACCGGCTCGTCGTCGGCGTCCCACACCGCGATCACGTCCACGTCGAGCGTGCGCGGGCCGAGCGGGCGTTCCGGATCGCGCACCCGCCGCGCGGCGGTCTCGCAGGCCCGGGCGCGTTCCAGCCAGTCGCGCGGCGCGGCCTTGGGGTCGGCGACCAGCAGTACGGCGTTGAGGTACGGAGGCTGGTCCGGATCTCCCCACGGGGCTGTCTCGTAGACGCCGGACGCCTTCACGACGCTGCTGCCGAGCAACCGGACCGCCTGCTCCAGGTGCCGGCGGCGGTCACCGAGGTTGCTGCCGATGGACAGCACCGCGCGGCTCATGACCGGCTCCGGCGCAGGGTCACCGCGACGTCGGCGAACTCGTGCGGGATCGGCGCCTGCGGCTTGTGGACGGTCACCTCGGCCGCCTCGACCCGGGGATCGGTCAGGCAGACGTCGAGGAGCCGGACGGCGAGCGTCTCGATCAGGTTGACCGGTTCGCCGCCGATCACCGCGACCAGGCTTGCGGCCAGCTCGCCGTAGTGGACCGTGTCGGCCACGTCGTCGGTCGCCGCGGCCTTGTCCAGGTCGAGGTCGAGCCGCACGTCGACGACGAAGTCCTGGCCGTCGGCGCGTTCGAAGTCGTAGACACCGTGGTTGCCGCGGGCCCGCAGGCCGCTCAGCGCTATCCGCCCCGTCACGTCCTCATCCCCCTTCGTCGCCGTCCTGTCCTGCCGCCGCCGGCTCACCCTGCCGCCGCCGCCGTCCTGCCGTGCCGCCGCCGTCCTGCCCTGCCCTGCCGCGGTCCTGCCCTGCCGCCGGGTCGCCCTGCCGCCGGCTCACCCCGCCGCCGGCCCAGCCTCCTCCGGCCCAGCCTGCCCCAACTACCCTGCGGCCGTCGGGCACGGTGTGCGCCGCGGGTTTTTGGGGCGTAACCATTTACGCACGTCGCCGGGGTGGGCCGGGTGTTCTGGGCGCCCCGCGCCCTTGCCCGGCTCGCCGCGGCCCTCGGCGTGAGCGACGGTCTGTACGCCCCACCCCGCTACGACATCCTCTCGAATTTGATCTTCGGTGTGTTGTTGATCACGCGTGGAGATCCGGTCGCGCGCCAGACCGCCAGCGCGTCGACGGTGGCCCGGACCTCGTGGACGCGCACGCCCCAGGCGCCCGCGGCGACTGCCAGCACGGATGTGGCCAGTGTGGCAGCCTCGCGCTCGTCGACCGGACGCGGAACGCCGGAGTCGTCGGCGAGCAGGCGGCCCAGATACTTCTTGCGGCTGGCGCCGAAGAGGACCGGGTAGCCGAGATCGACGAGCGTGTCGAGGTGAGCGCTCAATTCCCAGTTGTGCTCGGCGTTCTTGGCAAAGCCCAGGCCCGGATCGAGGATGATCTGCGTGGCGGCGACGCCGCCCTGCCGCGCCTCGGCGACCCGGGCGCTCAGCTCGTCGCGCACCTCCGCCACCACGTCCTGATAGACGGCGAGCTCGGTCATCGTGCGCGAATGGCCCCGCCAGTGCATCAGGATCCACGGGCAGCCGGCCTCGGCGGCCACCCCGGCCATGTCCGGATCGGCGAGACCGCCCGAGACGTCGTTGATCACCGTGGCACCGGCCGTCAGCGCGGCCTTCGCGACGACCGCCCTGGTGGTGTCGATGCTCATCGGGACGCCGGCCTCGGCCAGGCGGCCGATCACCGGGACCACGCGGGCGATCTCGGTCGCCGGGTCCACCCGGTCGGCGCCGGGCCGGGTCGACTCACCGCCCACGTCGATGATGTCGGCGCCCTGGCGGTGCAACGAGATCCCGTGCGCGACCGCGGCGTCCACATCGGCGAAGCGGCCACCGTCCGAGAAGGAATCCGGGGTCACGTTGAGAACCCCCATCACGACCGGGTGATCTTTTCCGATTTCGAGGACGCTGACCTGCGCATCGGTCCGCTGAGTCGTCACACGACGAGGGTAAGGCCTCCGAGCTTTTCGAACATTTGTACGATGCACGGTGACTCATTTTCATCCATGCAGTAACCTTGCGTAACGTTTCCGACGCTTGTAGCTAAGAAGTACGGCCCGTACTCTTCGGAT
>NZ_CAKUCL010000139.1 GCF_934643405.1 uncultured Actinoplanes sp. | reverse complement strand
GTCGCGATCGCCGGCGCGCGGCCGTGGATCGAGTGCATCCCGTAGGTGTTCATGTAGTACGGGAAGCGCGACGAGCACCCGATGCCGGAGATGAAGACGATGTTCTCCCGCGGGATGCCCAGCTCGGGCATGAAGCCCTGGACCGCGGCGAGGATGGCGTAGTCACCGCAGCCGGGGCACCAGCGGACCTCTTGATCAGACTTGAAGTCCTTGGCGGTGAGCTTCAGTTCCACAGCGGGGCTAGCCATTCTTGACCACGTCCTCGAGCATGCTCTCCAGCGTCGCGGCGGTGAACGGAAGGCCGCTGATCTGGTTGAAGGGAAGGACATCGACCAGGTACTTCGCCCGGATCACGTGGGCGAGCTGGCCGAGGTTCATCTCCGGGATGACGACCTTTTCGTACGCCGAGAGCACGCCCCCGAGGTTCGACGGCAACGGGGAGAGGTGCCTCAGGTGGGCCTGCGCGATGGGCAGGCCACGCTGGCGCAGCGCCCGGCAGGCCGCGCCGATCGGCCCGTAGGTCGAGCCCCAGCCGAGCACGAGCACGCGCGCGTTCTCGTCGGCGTCCTCGACCTCGACGTCCGGGACGTCGATGGCCTCGATGCGGGCGGCCCGGGTGCGGACCATGTGCTCGTGGTTCGCCGGGTCGTAGGAGATGTCCCCGGTCTTGTCGGCCTTCTCCAGGCCGCCGATCCGGTGCTCCAGGCCGGGCGTGCCGGGCACCGCCCACGGGCGGGCCATGGTCTTGGGGTCGCGCAGGTACGGCAGGAAGCGGCCGTCCTCGCCGTTGGGCTCCCGCGCGTACTCGACGGTCAGGTCGGGCAGCTCGCCGGCCTCGGGCAGCAGCCACGGCTCGGAGCCGTTGGCCACGTAGTTGTCGGAGAGCAGGATGACCGGCGTGCGGTAGGTCAGCGCGATCCGGGCGGCCTCGATCGCCGCGTGGAAGCAGTCGGACGGCGACTTGGGCGCGACCACCGCGAGCGGCGCCTCGCCGTGCCGGCCGTACAGCGCCATGTTGAGGTCGGCCTGCTCGGTCTTGGTCGGCATGCCGGTGGACGGGCCGGCCCGCTGCACGTCGACGACGACCAGCGGCAGCTCCAGCGCGACCGCCAGCGAGATCGTCTCGCCCTTGAGGGCCACACCCGGGCCGGACGTGGTGGTCACGCCCAGCGCGCCGCCGTACGACGCGCCGAGGGCCGCACCCACGGCCGCGATCTCGTCCTCGGCCTGCATGGTGGTGATGCCGAACTTCTTGTGCTTGGACAGCTCGTGCAGGATGTCCGAGGCGGGGGTGATCGGGTACGCGCCCAGGAACAGGGGCAGCTTCGACCGTACGCTCGCCGCCACCAGCCCCAGCGCGAGCGCCTGGTTGCCGGTGATGTTCCGGTAGGTGCCCGGCCGCATCTTGGCCGGCTTCACCTCGTACCGGACGGAGAAGTCCTCGGTCGTCTCGCCGAAGTTCCAGCCGGCCTGGAAGGCCGCCTTGTTCGCCGCGACCAGCTCGGGACGCTTGGCGAACTTACGCTCCAGGAAGCGCAGCGTGGACTCGAACGGGCGCGAGTACATCCAGCTGAGCAGGCCCAGTGCGAACATGTTCTTGGCGCGCTCGGCGTCCTTCTTCGAGACGCCGTGGTCGGCCAGCGCGCCCACGGTCATCGAGGTCAGGGCGACCGGGTGTACGGCGTAGGAGCCGAGCGAGCCGTCCTCGAGCGGGCTCACCGCGTACCCGACCTTGGCCAGGTTGCGCTTGGTGAACTCGTCGGTGTTGACGATGATGTCGGCGCCCGGCGGCAGGTCGGACAGGTTCGCCTTCAAGGCGGCCGGGTTCATCGCGACCAGCACGTTCGGCGCGTCGCCCGGGGTGAGGATGTCGTAGTCGGCGAAATGCACCTGGAAGCTCGACACGCCCGGCAGAGTGCCTGCCGGCGCCCGGATCTCGGCCGGGAAATTCGGCAGAGTGGAGATGTCGTTGCCCAGCTGCGCGGTCTCCGACGTGAATCGGTCACCGGTGAGCTGCATGCCGTCGCCTGAGTCCCCCGCGAACCGGATCACCACCCGGTCCAGCTGCTCGACCCGCTTTGCTCCAGCGGACACGTTCCACGACCTCCCAAGGCTGCCGGCCGGCGGGTTGAGCACATCGATGAGCCGGCCCGCACAAGTCAGTTCCAGCCTACGTCGGCGCTCCTTACGAGCCCCGTAGGCCGTTGACCACAGTAGCCAGGCAAGGCTCCTCGGAGCCACTTGGAGTCCACCATCCGGCGGGGCCGGGACCTTGTCACGTCGTCCATTAGGCTGTCGGATCGTGGACGGGTATCTCGGTTCGTACGCCACCCTGGGGTTGGTGCTGGCCGCCGGGGTGATCGTCTTTGTCGGGGCGTTCAGCGCCAATCGGCTGCTCCGGCCCTCCGACCCGGCTCAACCGCCGGGCAAATTCGTCCCGTACGAAAGTGGAATCGATCCGGTCGGCGGCGACTGGGCGCAGGCCCAGATCCGTTATTACGTTTATGCCTATCTTTACGTGCTTTTCGCCGTCGAGGCCGTTTTTCTTTTTCCCTGGGCGGTCGTCTTCGATCTGCCCGGCTTCGGCCTCGCCACGCTGGCCGAGATGGGCATCTTCGTGGCGGTCCTCGCGCTGGGCATCCTCTATGCCTGGCGCAAGCGCATCCTGACCTGGACCTGAACCTTCCCCGGACAACGGCCGGGGTGGCGGGCTCGCCACGGGTCGGCGGGCATGCCAACATCGTGCGCATGGGCCAGCTACTCCTCTTCATCGTCGTGGCATTGGTCGTGGCCGCGATCGTGTTCGGCGTGACCGTGATGTTCGGCGGCGGCGACAGCGGATTGGCGCCCGTCGAGCCGGACGGCCGTGCCGTCCCGCTGCCCACCGACCGGCCGCTCGGCGAGGAGGACATCGAGCACACGACGTTCGACACCGCCTGGCGTGGATACCGGATGTCGCAGGTCGACCAGGCGCTGCAGCGAGCGGCGTACGACATCGGGTACAAGGACGAGCTGATCGGCGTGCTCGAGGCCGAGGTGACCGCGCTGCGCGAGGGCCGGCTGACCGACGCGGACGCGCTGCGCCGGGCCCGGGAGGCGGCGATCGCCCCCGCCGAGCCGCCGGCGCCCAAGGAGGAGATCCCGGCCATCGAGGTCACCGTGGTGCCCGCGGACGAGGTCAAGGCCGTCGCCGAGTCGGAGGCGGTGGAGCCCCGGTGAGCGCCACCGAGCCGAACGGCGGTCTCGGTGACGCCGCCCAGCCCGGTATCGGCGAGGTGACCGCGACGGTCATCGTCAACGCGCCCGCCACGCGCGTGTTCGCCGCCTTCATGAACTGGGAGAAGCAGTCCGAGTGGATTCCGTTCACCAAGGTCCGGGTGGTGCGCGGCGACGGCGGCGAGGGCAGCATGGTCGAGGCGATCACCGCGATCGGCCCGGCGGCCCTGCGCGACGAGCTGGAAGTCGTCAAGGTCAACCCCCCTTTCGAGGTACGGGTGGTGCACTGCGGCAAGGTGCTGCGGGGTCCCGGTTCCATGCGGTGTACGGCGATGTCCGGCGACCGCACCCAGGTGGTGCTCCACGAGTGGTTCCACCTGCCCGCGGGCGCCGTCGGCAAGGTCGCGTGGCCGGTGCTCTGGCCGGGGTCGAAGCTGGGCTTCACCGGTGCCCTGCGCAAGTTCGGCCGGCTCGTGGAGCAGGGCAAACTCCCCTGACCCGGTTTTGTCAGACGGTGCCTCTAGGGTGGCCGGCATGACAGACACCACCGGGCTCGCCGACGGGCTCGTCCTCGGCGCCGACGGCCGGGCCCGCTGCTTCTGGGGCAACGGCACGCCGGATTACACGGCGTACCACGACGGCGAGTGGGGCCAGCCGGTCCATGGCGACGACGCCCTGTTCGAGCGCATGTGCCTGGAGGCGTTCCAGTCCGGCCTCGCCTGGATCACGATCCTGCGCAAACGGCCCGCCTTCCGCGCCGCGTTCGCCGGCTTCTCGATAGAGAAGGTCGCCGCGTTCGCCGACGCCGACGCCGCCCGCCTGATGTCCGACACCGGCATCGTCCGCAATCGCATGAAGATCGACGCGGCGCTGCACAACGCCAAGGTCGCCGCCGACCTGCCCGGCGGCCTCTCCGCACTGCTCTGGTCGTACGCTCCGGACCCCGCACCGCCGCGACCGGTGACCCGGGCCGAGGTCCCGGCGACGACCAGGGAGTCCACGGCCATGGCCAAGGACCTCAAGAAGCGCGGCTTCAAATTCGTCGGCCCCACGACGGCGTACGCGTTGATGCAGGCCACCGGCATGGTCGACGACCACCTGGCGGGGTGTTGGGTCCCACCGGTCCGGCGCGGATCGACCGCGTGATGAGATGGACCGCATGGCTCAGTGGGCGGTGATCATCCCGGCGGACCAGTGGGCGACCGAGCGCCTGTTCCACCACGACACCCTGACGGTGACGGCGGGCGCGGGCGAGGTCGGCCCGGACGACGACGTCCTGCTGGTCGCCGGCGGCGGGGTGGTGGCCGTGGCCCGGGCAGCCAAGATCGAAGGCGGCGAGCTGGTCCTGACGTACCTGCGGCGCTCGTTCGACGACCCGGCGCCGGCCGACGCGCTGCGGCTGACGGCCGGGACGAGCGCGGTGCCCGTCGATCCCGAGGTGTTCCGCGCGCTCGCGGCCCGGGTGAGCGGCGAGCCGGCCCTCGCCCAGCGCAAGACGTGGCTGGTCAGCGTCGCGATGCCGATCGAGGCGGGCACCCCGGCCGAGGCGGTGCGCCAGTTCTGGTCGAACGTGCAGGAGCTGGGCCCGGCCGAGCTCCCGGCGTATGTCTGGCCTTCCGGCGACGAGCTGGCGATGCAGGCCTTCGTCCTCGGCGAGGAGGCCAACCAGGACCCGGAAGAGGACGACGAGGAAGAGGAAGACCCGGACGCGTGAGCCCCGGGCCGGGCGCAGAGCCGCCCGGCCCGGCCGGCCGTGCCCGCGTCCGTCGCCCCCGGGGCAGGCCCGGCCGGCCTTGGCCGCGTCCGTCGCCGGAGGGCCCCGGCGCGGGTCACCGGCCTTCGAACACCGGCTTCTGCTTGCCGACGAAGGCGTTGACCGCGTTCTTGTGGTCGGCCGTGCCGCCGCAGATCGCCTGGGCCTGGGCCTCGGCGGCGAGCGCGTCGGACAGAGTGCCCGCGTCGCCGATCGAAAGCTCCCGCTTGATCGCCCCGTAGGCCACCGTCGGACCCGCCGCGAGCCGTGCTGCCAGCTCCTGGGCCGCCGGAAGGACCAGCTCGTCGTCCTCCTGCAGGCGGGAGAGCATCCCCATCGCGTACGCCTCCTGGGCGCGCACCGGCTCGGCCAGCATCAGCAGCTCCACCGCCCGGGCGTGTCCGACGATGCGCGGCAGCGACCACGAGATGCCGCTGTCCCCGGCCAGCCCGACGTTCGCGAAGGCCATCAGGAACGTCGTCTTGGGTCCGCCGATCCGGAAGTCGGCGAGCAGCGCGAACGAGGCGCCCGCGCCGGCCGCCGTGCCCCGCACCGCCGCCACCACCGGCTTCGGCATGCTGGCCAGCCGCTGGGCGATCGGGTTGTAGTGGATGCGCACGGTGTTCAGGTCGGTGTGGCCGGACTCGAGCTGCTCGGCGTGCTCACGCAGGTCCTGCCCGACGCAGAACGCCTTGCCCGCACCGGCCAGCACGATCGCCCGGCAGGACCGGTCGGTCTCGAGCGAGGCGAGCGTGTCGCGCAGCGCCTCCTTCAGCTCGACGTCCAGGGCGTTCATCGCCTCGGGCCGGTTGAGCGTGAGCGTGACGACCGCGTCGGTGCGGTCGACGAGCAAGGAGTCGCCCTTCAGTCCGTTCATGGGCGGCGGGTGAGGCGGTTGGACGGCTGTCATGGCTCTGAGAATCCCACACGTCCGCGAGCCGAGGCCTGCAGACACCTTTCGACGTATCGATCCGCGGCCGGTCGCAGGCGCGCCGCGTGGCGGTCGAAGAAGCCGGCCGCGCTCACCCCGGGCCAGCGCGGCGGCAGCAGCGAGGCGGGCAGCTGCGGATCGCGGAACAGGAAGTTGCGCCAGGCGTGCACCAGAGCGAACCTCGCCGCGTACGCCTCCTCGTCGCTGCTGCGGGCATTCACCGACGTCACCACCGGCCGCAGGTCGGCGACGAACTCCTCGTAGGACCGGGCGAGCTCGGGCAGATCCCAGGCGCGGCCCACCACGTCGGCGGCGCCGGACGAGCCGGCCGCGTGCCCGGCGCTGAACCGTTCGTACTGGACGTGAGCGGCGGCGAGGACCGTGTCCGCCTCCTCGGCGTGCCGGGGCGCCACCCACGCGTGCTCGCCCAGCGATCCGTAGCCGAGGAACGCCAGCCGGCTCGCGTCGCGCTTGGCGAGCGGGGCATGCAGCACGATGAGATCGAAGCGACCGTCCCATCCGGTGCGTCCGGTGCGGTAGATCCGGGCCGCCGCCTCGTCCAGGCGGCGGGCCGCTTTGGGGGTGAGCAGATACCCCGGTCCGGAGACGAGCCGCATCGGGTGCAACCATCCTTGGCGGACCATCCGGGACACCGCGGTGCGGACCGCCGGAGGGGCGATGCCGAGCGGCGCCAGTAGCTTGACCAGGGCGGCTACCGGTGCCCGGCCGCCCCGCGGACGAAGGTAGTCGCCGTAGAGGTCGAAGAGTGCCGACCGCGCCTGCATGACCGCACATTGTGACAGCCCAAAAGACGATATGCTAGACGCTGTCACATCCGCCCGGGCTGGGTTTGGGTTCGCCGGTGTTCATCAGGGAAAATGTTTGATCGGCACGGTGGGCCGGGTTGCGTAAGCACGCGCGAGGGCCCTCGGCGGCCGGTCGGATACGAGGTACCACGTTACGTGGGGCTGAGCACGTGACGTTGAGGAAGTGGCTGTGGGGCAACCCACCGACACCCTGATGTGGGTCTGAGGGGAGACAAGATGGCGGCGATGAAGCCGCGGACGGGCGATGGTCCGCTGGAGGTCACCAAGGAGGGTCGTGGCATCGTCATGCGCGTCCCGCTGGAAGGTGGTGGCCGTCTCGTCGTTGAGATGACTCCGGACGAGGCCAACGCGCTGGGTGACGCGTTGAAGGCGATCGCCGGCTGACGTTTCACGCGAGCCCGCCGGTACGGTACCGCCCGTACCGGCGGGCTTTCCACGTCTGGCCGAAAGGTCATCCCCCCGGGTGTCACCGCTTGACGGCGGTGAGCAGCCCGGCACCCGCCGGGATCACCGCCGGGATCCACTCCTCCGACTCGCGCACCGCCCGCACCGTCTCGCGGATGGTCAGCGTGTCCACGTCCCGCGCCGCCGGGTCGCTGATCCGCCCGCCCGCCATCGCGCCGTTGACCGCCAGCACCCCGCCCGGCCGCAGCAGCCGCAGCGCCGCGTCCGCGCACGCGCCGAACTCGGTCGCGTCCGCATCCACGAAGATCATGTCGTAGACGCCGTCGGCAAGCCGGGGCAGCACGTCCAGCGCACGTCCGGTGATGATCCGGGTGCGCGACGGGGCGACGCCCGCCTCCACGAAGATCCGCCGGGCGATCCGCTGGTGCTCGCTCTCCACGTCGATAGTGGTCAGCACCCCGTCCGGCCGCATGCCGCGCAGCAGCCAGACGCCGCTCACGCCGGTCCCCGTGCCGATCTCCACCACCGCCTTGGCGTTGCCCGCGGCGGCCAGCAGGCGCAGCACCGACCCGGCCGCCGGGCTGACGCCCTCCAGACCGAGCTCCTGGGCGAGGCTGCGCGCGGTCTGCAGCACGATGTCCTCGCTCGCGTACGCCTCGGCGAACTGCAGCGAGGGCGCGATCGGCTGGCCGAACGGGCGGGCTGACGGGACGATGACGACCTCCGGCTGCTCAACGGATGCACGGGGAAGAATCGGATTAGAGAGTAGAGCCAGGCGAGAACGGGATGCACTGGGCCGTCGATGCATAAACCGGCCGGGCCGGGGCGCGTGCCGGGATCCGTGTCATTCTGGAGGGGAGCATCACGAGTGGGAGGCATGCACCAGTGGGAGGCATGGACGTGACCGACGGCTGGAACCCACGTCCGACTCCGCCGCCTGCCGCCCCTCACCAAGACTCTCCCTGGTGGTCCGACGCGCTGGCCGATCCCTGGCGAGACCCGGCCACCCCGGCCGCCGTCGTGATGCAGGCCCCGGAGCTGGAGAACGCGCCTCGCCCGGAGCCGGTCGTCGACCCCGACGCGCCCCGCCGCTCGCTCACCCCGATCCTGCTGATCTGCCTGTTCACCGCCCTGCTGGCCGGCGGCCTGGGCGGCACCCTGGGCTACCTGTTCGCGGTCAAGAGCGGCGTCGCCGGCACCGGCGGCACCCAGCTCGGCGCGGGCGCCCAGAACCCACCGGCCGCGGTGAACCGGGCGCCGGACACCCAGGCCGGGGTGGCCGGCAAGCTGCAACCCAGCGTGGTGACGGTCCGGGTGACCGGTGCGATCGGCTCCGGCTTCGTGGTCTCCCGCGACGGCTACGTGATCACCAACGACCACGTCGTCGAGGGCGCCGGCAACACCATGTCGGTCGAGTTCAGCGACGGCTCCACGGCCCGGGCGAGCCTGGTCGGCCGCGACCCGGAATCGGACATCGCGGTGATCAAGGTCGCAAAACCGAATCTGACCCCGGTCGCGCTGGGCAATTCGGACCAGATCGCGGTCGGTGACCGGGTGCTCGCGTTCGGATCGCCGCTCGGCCTGGCCAACACGGTCACCGACGGCATCGTCAGCGCGCTGGACCGTCCGATCGAGTCCGGCGAGGGCGGCGTCACCCGGTACTACGCGGCGATCCAGACCGACGCCGCGGTCAACCAGGGCAACTCCGGTGGTCCGCTGGTCAACGCGGCCGGCCAGGTCATCGGGGTCAACTCGGTGATCCGCTCGCTGGGCACCACGGAGACCGAGGCGGGCAGCATCGGCCTGGCCTTCGCGATCCCGATCAACCAGGCCAAGCGCGTGGCGACCGACATCATCGACCGCGGCAAGGCCCGCCGTACGGTCATCGGGGCCGAGGTGACCACGGGCGGCACCACGGCCGCGGGCGCCCGGCTGCGCGCGGTGGAGCCGTCCGGACCGGCCGCCGCCGCGGGCCTGAAGGCCGGTGACGTGATCACCAAGCTCGACGGGCACGTCCTCGAGGAGGGCACCGACCTGGTGGCCCTGGTCCGCAAGTACGCGCCCGGCACGGTCGTCCCGGTGGAGTACCGCCGCGGCTCGGACACAAAGACGGCGTCAGTGACTTTGGCGGCAGACTCCAACTGATCAACCAGCCGACTGCCGCCGGACAGGTTGCGTGCGTAGTCTTGGCCCCGGACGCTAGGAGGCCGCCTCATGTTCGAGAACCTGAACTGGTGGGAGATCGGCGCGTTGCTCATGCTCGCGCTGCTGATCTTCGGGGAGCGCCTGCCCAAGGTGATCGGCGACGGCCTGCGCATGCTGCGCGGCCTGCGAGCCATGGCGCAGAACGCGACCACCGACCTGAGCCGCGAGCTCGGCACCGACATCCAGCTTCAGGATCTGCATCCCAAGGCGTTCATCCGCAAGCACCTGCTCAGCGAGGAGGAAGAGGCGGCGATCCGCAAGCCGATCCAGGGCCTCTTCGAGGACGTCAAGCAGGACCTCAGCGGTGTCAAGGACGACCTGGCCGAGGTCGCGGCCGCGGCCGACCTCAAGAACCAGAGCGCGCCCCCCACGCCGGTCGAACCGGCGAAGAGGGCGCGCATGCTTGATCTCGACGCTACGTAGCCGGCTTCGCTCCGCGGCGATCGCTACTTCCGGGTGGTCACCGAGAGGGAGAGGGGCTTGCCGACCAGGGACTCCCGGCGCACGGCCAGCCTCTCGGCGACCGCGTCGAGCGCCTGCGCGGCCGGGGCCTGCGGCTCGGCCAGCACGATCGGCTCGCCGGCGTCGCCCGCCTCGCGCACCCGGGTGTCCAGCGGGATCTGGCCCAGCAGCGGCACCGAGGCGCCGACCGTCTTGGTC
Source organism: uncultured Actinoplanes sp. (assembly GCF_934643405.1). Classification (GTDB taxonomy): domain Bacteria; phylum Actinomycetota; class Actinomycetes; order Mycobacteriales; family Micromonosporaceae; genus Actinoplanes. The sequence goes on along the minus strand of NZ_CAKUCL010000139.1, from coordinate 8,302 downwards.
AGCGAGTCGGCCACGGCCTGACCGCCGCCCGCGCCGAAGACCTCCATCCGGCTGCCGTCCGGCAGTTCCAGCCAGGACATGTTCTCGACCACGCCGATCAGGCGCTGGTGCGTCTGCAGGGCGATCGCGCCGGCCCGCTCGGCGACCTCGGCGGCCGCGGTCTGCGGGGTGGTGACGACCAGGATCTCCGCGTTCGGCAGGAGCTGCGCCAGCGAGATCGCCACGTCGCCGGTGCCCGGGGGCAGGTCGAGCAGCAGCACGTCCAGGTCACCCCAGAACACGTCGGCCAGGAACTGCTGCAGCGCGCGGTGCAGCATCGGCCCGCGCCACACGACCGCGGCGTTGCCGGCGGTGAACATGCCGATCGAGATGACCTTCACGCCGTGCGACTGCGGCGGCATGATCATGTCCTCGACGCGGGTGGGCCGGCCGTCGACGCCCAGCATCCGTGGCACCGAGTGGCCGTAGATGTCGGCGTCGATCACGCCGACCGCGAGCCCCTTCTTCGCCAGGGCCGCGGCCAGGTTGACGGTCACGCTCGACTTGCCGACGCCGCCCTTGCCGCTGGCCACGGCGTACACACGCGTGCGGGAGCCGGGCTGGGCGAAGGGGATGACCGGTTCCGCCGAAGCGGAACCGCCGCGCAGCGTGGTCTGCAGCGCCTTGCGCTGTTCCTCGGTCATCACGCCGAAATCGATGGTCACCGACTCGATGCCGGGGATCCTGGTGAGCGCGGCGGTGATGTCCGAGTTGAGCTTGTCGCGCAGCGGGCAGCCGGCGACGGTGAGCAGCAACTCGACCTTGACCTGCGAGTTCGCGACGGTGAAGCCCTTGACCATGCCGAGGTCGGTGATCGGGCGGCGGATCTCGGGATCGTCGACCGTGGCCAGGGCGGCCTGAATCGCGTCCTCGAGCGTGGGGGCGGGAGCGGACATGTCGCCATGCTACGTCGGGGTCAGGGGCGGTCGGAGTTCCACTCCTTGCGATCGTCCTCCCAATCCGACCGGGCTCGCTTCTCCCGGCGCAGGGCGGCTTCGTCCAGCTCGTCGGCGAGCCGGGCCAGCTCGCTGCGCAGGAAGTCGCGGGTGGCCACCTCGCCCAGCGCGATCCGCAGCGAGGCGATCTCCCGGGTCAGGAATTCGGTGTCCGCCTTCTGCATCGAGGCGCGCCGGCGATCCTCCTCCATGGCCAGGCGATCCCGGTCGGCCTGCCGGTTCTGGGCGAGCAGGATCAGCGGTGCCGCGTAGGACGCCTGCAGGCTCAGGATGAGCGTCAGGAACGTGAATGTGTACGGGTCGAAGCGCAGCTTCTCCGGGGCGAGCGTGTTCCAGCCGAACCAGACCAGGATCACGATCGTCATCCAGACGATGAACCGGGCCGTTCCCATGAACCGGGCGATGTTCTCCGACCACTGCCCGAACGTCTCCGGGTTGAACCGGGGCAGATGCACCCGCCCCGGCTCGACGGGCTGGTCCAGGCGGTCCCGGCGCGGTTCGGTCACCGGGGCGCCTCGTCCGGCTCGGCCGCGTCCCGGTCACGCCAGTCCCGCGGGAGCGAGTGGTCCAGCACGTCGTCCACGGTCACCGCGCCGAGCAGCCGGTGCGTCGTGTCGATCACCGGCATCGCGACCAGGTCGTAGGTGGCCATCTGCTTGATGATCGCCTCGAGCGGCGTCTCCGGGCGGAGCGGCTCGATGTCGTTGTCGACGATGCCGCCGAGGATCGACGCGGGCGGTTCGCGCAGCAGCCGCTGGAAGTGGACCATGCCCAGATACTTGCCGGTCGGCGTCGCGGACGGTGCCCGGGCCACGAACACCTGCGCCGCCACCACCGCGGACAGCTCCGGCGTCCGGATCCGGGCCAGCGCCTCGGCCACCGTGGCGTCCGGCGTGAGGATCACCGGTTCCGAGGTCATCACGCTTCCGGCCGTACCCTGCTGGTAGTCCATCAGCTGCCGCACCGGGGCGGCCTCCTCGGGCTCCATCAGGTCCAGCAGCACCGCCTGCTCGGTCTGCGGCAGCTCGGCCAGCAGGTCGGCGGCGTCGTCCGGGTCCATCCGTTCCAGCACGTCGGCCGCGCGTTCCCGGTCCAGCCGCACCAGGATCTCCACCTGGTCGTGCTCGGGCAGCTCCTCCAGCACGTCGGCCAGCGTCCGGTCGCTCAGCGCGGCGGCCACCTCGTTGCGGCGGGCGTCCGGCAGGTCCTGCAGCGCGTTCGCCATGTCCGCCGGGCGCATCTGCTCCAGCAGCGCCAGCAGGTTCGACGTGCCCTGGGTGTCGGTGGGCCCGACCAGGTTGCGCACCCGGTCCAGGTCCGCCTGGAAGACGTGCCCGCGGCGGGTCAGCCGGCCGGTCATCTCCCGCACCCCGACCCGGGTGATCAGCCACTCGTTGTTGCGGTTCAGCTCCATGCCGACGTCGACGACCGTGGCCGGGGTGCCGTCGCCCTGCCCGGCCTCGGGCATGACGGTGACCCGCCGGTCCAGCAGGTCCTGGATCACCAGCAGCTCGTTCGGCCGTTTCTCGAAGCGGCGCAGGTTCAGGGTGCCGGTGCCCAGCACGACCCCCTCCGCGTCCATCGACGTCACCCGCCCGATCGGCAGGAAGATCCGCCGGCGCAGCGCCATCTCGGCGACCAGCCCGACCACCTGCGGCGGCCGGTTCGTGGTGCGCAGCCGCACGACCGCGTCACGCACCCGCCCGACCCGATCACCGTTGGGGTCGAACACGGGGAGGCCGGCGAGCCGTGCCAGATAAACCCTCGTCCCCATGGTCACGACCTCAGCCTAGGTTAGGGTCCGGCTATGTCCACCGTGGCGTACGAGATCGTCGACGTGTTCACCGACCGCCCGTTCGCGGGAAACCCGCTGGCGGTGGTGTACGGCGCCACCGACCTGGCCGCCGATCAGATGCATACCCTGGCCCGCGAGTTCAACCTCGCGGAGACGGTCTTCGTCCTGCCGCCGACGGGCGAGGCCACCTACCGGGCCCGGATCTTCACGCCCGAGGGCGAGATCCCGTTCGCCGGCCATCCCAGCGTCGGCGCGGCGGTCACGTCGGCGCGGCGCGGCCTGTTCCCGCCCGGCCGGGTGGTGCAGGAGTGTGGCGCCGGGTTGCTCCTCATCGACGTGGCGTCGTCGTCGGCGGTCCTCACCGGTGGCGAGCCGGCGTTGGGTGAGCCGCTCGATCCGGAACCGCTGCTGGCGATGGCCGGCCTGACGGCCGGGGACTACGCGGGGTCCGAGGCCGCTGCCCCCCGTTCCGCCGGGTGCGGCTTGCCCTGGGTGTTCCTTCCCGTACGGCGTGAGTCGCTGGCCAAGGCACACATCGACGACGTGGCCGCGGCGCGCCTGGGCGTGACCGAGCTCGCGATGTTCGCGTGGTCTCCGGCCGACCGGGAGGCCCGTTCCCGGGTGTTCTGCCCGGGCGCCGCGGTGCCCGAGGACCCGGCGACGGGCTCGGCGGCTCTGGGCCTGGGCGTGTGGCTGGTGGCCGCGGGATGGCTACCGCCCTCGGAAACGTCCTCCTACCGGGTGCACCAGGGCATCGAGATGGGCCGCCCGTCGCTGCTGGAGTGCACGGTGACCGCCGCGGCCGGCGCCGCGACGTCGGCGACGGTGGCCGGCCACGTGTGCCCGATAGCCAAGGGCGAGATCGCGGTCCCGCCCTTCATCGGCTGAGGCGGTCAGCGCTTGCGGACCTTGTGCAGCTTGAACGGCTTGCGCACCGGGACCACCGCCGGGGTCTCGCGCAGCGGCTCGGCGCCCGTGCCGGAGGGGAGATCCGGTGCCACCACCGGGCTCGGGTCGTCCGGGGTCAGGCGCACGACCACCGCGCCGGACGACACCCAGCGGGCCACCACGTCGTCGGCCGAGCCGGGGGCGTTCAGACGCTTGCCGGCCAGCTGCGGGGCGACCGTGTCCCAGTCCTCGCTGCCGGGCAGGATGCGGGCCACCGCCATCTCGCTGACCACGATGAGGCCGCCGTTGTCGCCGCGCAGGCGGACCACGGCGCGCGTCGCGTCGGCCAGGCCGGGGGCGAACTGCTCGCCCTCGCCGCTGACCACGATCAGCGCGCCGTCCAGCGGCATGCACCACAGCGCCAGCGCCGGGCCGTCGCCGACCGAGATCCAGGCCAGGGCGGCCTTCTTCATGGCCTCATCGAGCACGGCGGAAGTCACCGGCCCATCCTAGGCGTGCCTCAGGCCGGGGCCGGGTGGCTCGCGGCCATCTGGGCGTGGTCGATCAGGCCGACCACCTCGGTGAGGGACCGGACCGTACGGCCGGCGAAGTTGGTGTCCGCGTCGAAGACCAGGTGGTTGGCCAGGTCGGGAGCGGCCAGGCGGACCGGGGTCATGCCCACGGCCGCGGCGCCGGACAGCTCGTGACTGCCGCCGTCGCCCACGTACAGGCACTCGGCCGGCGGCACCCCCAGTTCCTCACAGGCCGCCAGATAGATCTGTGGATCCGGCTTGCAGACCCCCAGCCGTACGGAATAGATCTTCGCGTCCAGCAGCGGCGCGACCGGAAGGCTCGGCAGGAAGGCCGGCAGCTCGTGGGTGCAGTCGCTGATCATCGCGGTGGCCAGACCGCGCCGCCGGATGGCCGTGAGAGCGCTCACCGCGTCGGCGCGCAGCCGGGTGTCCGCTCGCATCGCCTTGATCCGCGCGGGGACGCCGGCCCGCACCTGAGCCGGACGGGGGCGGCCACCGGCCTGCTCGATGACCCACCGTAGGGTGGCCTCCGCGGAACCGTACCGGCCTCGGGCGCGCGCCCGGAACGTGCGGTCCAGAACGCCGCGCACCGCTTCGGGGTCCACGCCGAGAGCCCGGGCGAGCTCAGCGTGCTGGGGACCGCGCTGGACGGAGCGGGTCAGGGTGCCAAAAAAGTCAAACACGACCGCACGGTATGCGGGCATGGTAAACCAGCCTCCCCGGCATCGAGGGGTGGAAAACGGTCAGGAGAACTCGGTGACTGTAGCGACACCATCACTTTCCGTTCAATAGCGGTCGCCAAACTGTGGTGCACAAGTCCGCAAGAAGCGACGCCCGGGGATGAATGCGCGCTCACCGCACCAACGGCCCGGATTGCCGACCGTTCTGGCGCTCGCCGTCGCCGTGCTCGCCGTCTCGTCCTCCGCACCGCTGATCGCGTTCGCGGCCGCTCCGGCCCTGGCCATCGCGTTCTGGCGGAACGGTCTGGCAACCGTTGCATTGACGCCCATCACGTACGGCCCGCGCCGCGCCGAGATCCTCGGGATCGACCGGCGTGAGCTGCTGTTCAGTGTTCTCTCCGGGGTCGCGCTGGCGGCCCATTTCGCCACGTGGATGCCCAGCGTGCAGCTCGGCTCGGTGGCGACCGCGACGGCGCTGGTGGCGACCCAGCCGGTCTGGCAGGGCTTGATCGCGCTGGCCCAGGGCCGGCGCCCGTCGGCGGCGGGCTGGCTGGGCATCGGCCTCGCGGTCCTCGGGGCGGCGTGGGCCACGGGCGCGGACGTGGGTGTGTCCGGGCAGGCTGTGCTCGCCGACGTGCTGGCGTTGCTGGGCGCGGTGGCCGCGGCCTTCTACACGGCACTGGGGGAGAGGGCCCGGGTGCGGCTCAGCACCACGACCTACACCTGGGTCTGTTATGGCACCTGCGCGATCCTGCTGCTGATCGTCTGCCTGTCCGCGGGCATCGATCTGACCGGTTACGACGGGCGCACGTGGGCGGCGATCCTGGCGCTGGTGGTGGGCGCCCAGCTGCTCGGCCACTCGATGTTCAACTACGCGTTGCAGCACACGTCCGCGACCACGGTGAGCGTGCTGATCCTGCTGGAGGTCCCGGGCGCCGCCCTGATCGCCTGGCTGTGGCTGGGCCAGGAGCCGCGACCGGCCGCGCTGCCCGGCTTGGCGGTGCTCCTGTCCGGCGTGGTCGTCGTGGTGCTGGGGGCGGCCCGGGAGCGCCAGACCCGCCCGGCGATAGACCCAGGCCTGGCCGACTGACGGTCGCACCCGGCCCCCGCCCCGCCCGCGCCCACCCCGCGGCGTCCCGTCCGCCCTTTCCCGCCCCGCCCCCGCGCCCTTGTGCGCCGATCTTGCCTTCGCTGATCTCTCTCGCGCGCCTCGGTCGTTGAGTGTTGCGGGCCTCGGCGTGTGCCGGTCACCCACAGCAATCGCCTGGTCAGGGCCCTCCGACGCGGCTGGCGTCTGGCGCCGGCCGCTCGGGCGGGGTAAAGAGGGGGAATGCGATGCACCGTGATCGATCCCGGGCCGGGCTTCTGCTGCTGGCGGTTCTCATGATCGGCGGCTGCGGCGACGCGGACGAGACGCCGGCCGAGGACACCGGGCTGGTCGGCGGGTGGAGCACGGCGGGGTGTGGGCTCGCTCGCATTCCGGAGCACGTCACGGTCGGCGGCGTACGCATGCCGGCCACCCCGGCCAAGCTCGACGCGGTGATGGCGGCCATCGAGAAGGCCGGACGCGGTGATTTCGCCGCCAGCTACGCGGGGCTCGAGGTCGATCAGGAGCACGTACGGGCATTCGTGTACCGCAAGCCGTCCGCGTCCTTCGACGACTTCATCCGGCGGGCCGCGCAGGACGTCTGCATCGTGGTCCGCGACGCCCCGAACACGGCCGTTGACCTGGCCTATTGGCATGACCGGGTGCTGGCCGACCTGGCGTACTGGACGCATCAGGGCATCCGGATCAGCTCGATCGGCGCGCGCCACGACGGGTCGGCCGTGGAGATCGGCACGCGGGACGTGGAGCGCGCCCGCCGGGAACTGCCCGCCCGCTACGGCCCGGGGGCACCTCTGCACTTCCTGAACGAAGGTCCCGTACGGCCGATGTCCTGACCCGATTTGCCCGACGCACCCGGCGTGCGCCACATGGGCTGCGATGTTTGCCCTGGCTTGCGTGAGGCGGCAGGATCGCCGCATGGTCTTCGACGCCCGCACCGCCGGCGGCAGCCGTTCCCGGCGCGACGCCACCCGGCCCGCGTCCGGCCGCCGGCCCCGTTCCGCCTCGGCGGAGATCAGCTCCGCTACGGCGGAAGTCACCGTGGAGGTAGAAGTGACCGCGGAAACGACGGCGGATGAAGCCCCCGTCACGCTGCGTCTCGACGACAAGATCGCCCTGGTGACCGGGGCGGGCAGTCCGGACGGCATCGGCTACGCGACCGCGCGCCGCCTGCGTGACCTGGGCGCCCGGGTGGCGATCGTGTCCACCACGCGGCGCATCCACGAGCGGGCTGCCGAGCTGGGCGTCACCGGTTTCGTCGCGGACCTGACCGACGAGGCCGAGGTGGGTGCCCTGGCCGACGCGATCAGCGACCAGCTGGGCGACGTGGAGGTCCTGGTCAACAACGCGGGCCTGGCGAGCCGGGCGAGCCCCGAGGTCCTGCGCCCGGTGGCGCAGCTGACCTACGACGAGTGGAAGGCCGAGATCGACCGGAATTTGAGTACGGCGTTCCTGTGCAGCCGCGCGTTCCAGGGCGGCATGGCCGAGCGCGGCTGGGGCCGGATCGTCAACCTCGCGGCCACCGCCGGCCCGGTCAACGCGCTGCCGACGGAGGCGGCGTACGCGGCGGCGAAGGCCGGCGTGGTCGGCCTGACCCGCGCGCTGGCGATGGAGCTGGTGGCCGACGGCGTGAACGTCAACTGCGTGGCTCCCGGCACGATCTACACGGCGGCCTCCACGGTCACCGAGATCAAACAAGGTTTGGGTACGCCCATCGGCCGCCCCGGCACCCCGGACGAGGTAGCGGCCGCGATCGCCTTCCTGTGCAGTCCCGCCGCGTCGTACATCACCGGCCAGATGCTGGTCGTCGACGGCGGCAACAGCGTCCGGGAGGCCGAGTTCCGCTGATGAGCCGATGGCGTCGGCCGGCTCGTTGCGGCCGACGCCACCCGGATCTCAGAACGTGCCGCCGCTGTCCGCCACGCCGCTGCCGATGGCGAAGAGCGCAAGCCCCACATAGCCGACGCAGACGAGCAGCCCGATCGCGGTGAACGCGTAGCCGAGCCACAGCCCCGCCGTGGCCAGCCCGTCGCCTTCTTCGCCGGTCTCCCGGATCTGCCGCTTGGCAACGTGCCCCATGACAACCCCGGCAACGGGGAACACAAACGCGAACACAAGCGAGAGAATCGCCAGGGTGTTGGTCGCAGGCGCGGCGTACCCCACATGCGGCGGCCCGTACGCGCCCAGCGGAGCCCCGCCCGGTTGCCCGTAAGCCCCCGCCGGTGGGTAGCCCCCGACGGCCGCCTGCCCTGGATATCCACCCGGTGCTCCCCAAGCCCCGGGTTGACCGTGGCCTCCGGGTCCGT
>NZ_CAKUCL010000138.1 GCF_934643405.1 uncultured Actinoplanes sp. | reverse complement strand
CGTCAGCCTCGCCTGCATCCTGATCTGCTGGCGCCGCTTGATCAACTGGACTGATTAGAGATCGTGTTAGGAGCTTTTAAGCAGTGCCGCCGATCGCCGTCATGATTAACGGTCGTTAAAGTCGACAGCCTGATGGCGATTGGCCGTCAGGCATTCTGCTATATAGCTGATCCATTGCGGGTGAGCAATTAATCACTCATCCGATAGCAGTGGCACATTTCGCCGAAGGCTATCACTATGAAGACCTGAGGAGTGGGCGCCTCGGCGGAAGGTGCCTTCCTCGGCCAGTCGGCAGCTGCGGGAGGTATGACCGTGGTCGATCGAGCACGCCCCGAGAGCATTGTTGACACGATTGTCGTTCTGGGTCGCCATGAGCGTTGTCGCGGGCATCGCCCTGGCCGGAGGCGTCGGCATCGCCGCGGCGCTGTGCCTGCGAGGATCCGCGGAGAACTGGCGCAAGTGGAGCGATGTCGGCCAGACATTCGGCGCGCTCAGCTCGATCATCGGCGTCCTCACCCTGGCGGCCGTGGTGATCACCGCCAAGGCCCAGTTCCGGGAACTGAAGCGCACCGCGGCGGCCGAGTTGCGCATGATGCATCTGGAAATCCTGAAAATGAGCGTCAACGACGCGGAACTGGCGGAGGTGTGGCCCGCATTCCACCCGAACCTCTCGCCGACACTCAACCGGCAGTACCTCTACGCGAATATCATCTACCAATTTCATTGGACTTCACTGAAGCTGGGTGAAGCCACCGACGAGCAGGTGCTCGCCAGCATGCATTATCTGTTCACCAATTCGATCATGCGGGGGTATTGGGCGGCGGCGCGGGAGGCCCGGACTTCACTGGAACCGGGCAGCCTCGAACATGCCTTCGCGACGCGCGTCGACGAGATCTGCCGGAACTACGAGAAAGCCGTCGCCACCGCTCGCCTGGAGTACGGCGCCGCGGACACACCCGTGACAGCTACGCAGCCGTAGAGGCGTGTTCTGTCGATCATCTGAGCGCGGTCAGGGCGGCGTGGAGCGGCGGAGGACCGCCGGTACCGCGATGCCGGCGGCAGATTCCTTTTTGCGGGCTTCTGCGGCGCACGCCCCCACCGGACACATACGGAAGGGTGTCCGCCGCCCAAAAACCCCTAGACGCGCCGTGCGAATCTGCCACCGTGTGCCACCGTCTGCCACTACTGTCCGTCGGTGATTACTCACTGGTGTTAGCGGAAGGTGGCCCGTGGAGTTCGTACGCAGACTCGGATCTTCGCCCCAAGAGCGCGGAAGTCTGAACAACGGCACCTGTCCGGACATCTTCGAGCTGAGCACCGGTGACTTCGCGGTCATCGGGACCGACGCGACCGCGTCGCTCGAGGCGAAACTCCCGGCCGGGGCGGCTCGCGCGGACTACGAACGCATCGTCGTCGTCACCCGGGAGACGCTGCTCGCGGCCAAGCGGGACATCCCCGAAGCCTGAGGCACCTCAGCGGCGGATCAGCTCCACCACCGGGATCCGGCGGCCGGCGGCCCGCTGCTCGTGGTCGGCGAAGAACGGGTATCTCTGCTTCACCGCGGTCCAGTGACGGTCGTACTCCGGTCCCTGCAAGGGCTGCGCCTTGGCGGGGAACGTCTCCCCCGGCAGCTCGACCGTCACGTCCGGGTTGGCGACCAGGTTGCGGAACCAGTCCGGGTCGCGCGTCGCGCCGTTGTTCGAGGCGACGACCATCAGCCGGCCGCCGTCGCGGACGTACATCATCGGGGTGGTGCGCTCCTCGCCGGTGCGCCGGCCGATCGTGGTGAGCAGCAGCAGCGGCCGGTCCCCCATCGACATGCCGCCGTCGGCGCGGAACTGGGCGATGAGATTGCGGTTGTGAGCGCGCAGGTCGTCCGGCATCGTCATCCCGTCATCATCACCTCCGGCGCCGGGGATGCCCAGATGGAAGAACAATTGCGCACGTACGGCAGTGGCCCCGGCCCGGCCGGCGCGACGCTCTCGGACGGCGTCGTCCTCAAGACCGCCGGCCCGTGGGCACCCGGCGTGATCGCCCTGCTGCGGCACCTCGAGGCGGCCGGCTTCCGGGGTGCGCCGCGGGTGGTCGGGGACGGCTACGCGAGGGACGGCCGGCTCGCGGTGACCTACCTGCCGGGGTCGAGCCCGCACCCGCGGGCGTGGCCCTCGACCGAGGCGGTCGCGCGGATCGGCGTGCTGCTGCGCGAGCTGCACACGGCGACCAGCACGTTCCGGCCGCCGCCGGGCGTGTCGTGGCAGCCGGTCGATCTGGGCGGCGTGCCGGCGGTGCACGGGCATCGCGACCCGGGGCCGTGGAACATCGTCGGCACCGGCGGAAGTCCGGCGGCGTTCATCGACTGGGAGGCGGCCGGACCCGTCGACCCGATGCCGGAGCTGGCGGCCGCCGCCTGGCTGAACGCCCAGCTGCACGACGACGACATCGCCGCGCTGCACGATCTGCCCGACGCCCGGTTCCGCGCCGAACAGGCAAGGGCGCTGCTCGACGGGTACGGCGTGGACCGCGCCACCCGGGAGGACTTCGTGGACCGGCTGCTGGACGTGGCGTTGCGGGGTGCCCGCGCCGAGGCGATCGAGCACCACGTCACCCAGGAGTCGACCGAGGCGGTCACCCCGGGCGGCTATCCGGTGATGTGGGGCATCACGTGGCGAGCCCGGAGCGCGTCATGGATAGCGCGTCATCGCGGGTTGCTGCGCGAGGTTCTGCGGTCGGGCTGACCCGCTCCCCCGACCTCGTCGCGCCCACGCCGGCGGCGACCACGAACAGCATGCCCAGCACGCCGAGCAGGTCGGGGATCTGGTGCAGCAGCGCCGCGCCGATCACCAGGGCCACCGCCGGTTCGAGAGCCATCAGGGTGCCGAAGGCCGCGGTGGTCAACCGGCGCAGGGCGAGCATCTCCAGCCCGTACGCAACGATCAGCAGCAAGCCGAGGCCGCCGCCCAGCAGCACGTCACCCGGGGTGATGGCGGCGAAGGCCGCCGGCGACACCGTGAACGTCGCCACGAAGCCCGCGACCGGCATCGACACGGCGAGCCCGGACAGGCCGTCGAGCGCATCGCCGACCCGCTGGGTGAGCAGGATGTACGCGGCCCAGCACGCGGCCGCGGCCAGCGCCAGGCCGACGCCGAGCAGGTCGACCTCGCCACGCCACGGCGTCGTCAGCAGGACCACGCCGCCCGCGGCGAGCAGCGGGAACGCCAGCGTGCCGCGCCGACCGCGCGCCGCCGCCACGCCGAGCGGGCCGAGGAACTCGATCGCGCTGGCCGTGCCCAGCGGCAGGCGCGCCACCGACGCCATGAACAGGATCGTGGTGCCCGCGGTGACGATGCCCAGCAGGGCCGCCGCGCGCAGGTTGGCGGCGCCGAACGACCGCAGCCGGGGCCGCACGAGCAGCGGCAGCAGCAAGCCGGCCGCGGCCAGCCGCAGCCACGCCGCGCCCTCGGCGCCGAGCCGGTCCATCACGCCGACCGATCCGGCGATGCCGAGCTGAACGGCGATCATGGCGGCGATGGCCATCGAGCTGCCGATGCGTGCGGTCTTCATGCCGACCAGTAGACGCCGATTCATTGTTCGCGTCCACGTGCCAATCCTTTACAAACCGTTCAGCGGTTACGAACAATTGCCGGATGGAAACGCGCCGCCTGCGCCTGCTCGTCGAACTGGCCCGCCTCGGCTCGATGCGCGAGGTGGCCGAGGAGATGGGGCTCACCACCTCGACCGTCTCCCAGCAGCTGGCGATCCTCGCCCGGGACGTGGGCACCCCGCTGGTGGAGCCGGAGGGCCGCCGGGTCCGGCTCACTCCCGCGGGCCGCCGGCTGGCCGGGCACGGCGTGACGATCCTCGCCGCCGTCGAGGCGGCCCGGCTCGACCTGGACCCCGGCGCCGAGCCGAGCGGCTCGCTGCGCGTCGCCGGCTTCGCCACCGCGATCCGGCGCTCCCTGCTTCCCGTGCAGGAGCTTTTGTCCGTACGGCACCGGGCTGTGCGCCTGCTGATCCACGAACACGAGCCGTCCGAGGCGTTCGCCCTGCTCGACACCGACGACGTGGACCTGGCGCTGACCTACGACTACAACCTCGCCCCGGCCGCCTTTCCGAACCGCTACGAGACCCGGCGGCTGTGGGACGTCCCGTGGGGCCTGGGCGTGCCGGCCGGCATGCCGATGGCCGAGGCCTGGACCCAGGACTGGATCGTCAACTCGCGCAACACCGCGGACGAGGACGTCGTACGGACGTTGTCCGCCCTCAACGGCCACGAGCCCCGGATCGTGCACCGCTGCGACAGCCTGGACCTGGTGGACGACCTGATCGTGGCGGGCCTGGGGGTGGGTCTGCTGCCCGCGGACGTGCCACCGCGCGACGGCGTGGACCTGTTGCCGCTGGCCTCGCCGAGGGTGGACCTGCGCGCGTACGCCGTCATCCGCCGCGGGCGCGGCACCTGGCCGCCGCTCGCCCTGGTGCTGGGGCTGCTCTAGCGGCGGTCGGTGCCGATCACCCGGAACGTCGACGTCTGTTCCAGCACGCGCGGCTCCTCGACGTCGCCGTCGCAGAGCAGGGCCACCGGCTGGCGGGGCAGGCCGGAGACCTTGTCCGGCATCCAGCCGACGACCAGCCACACGCGGTCACCGGTCGCGCCCGGCTCGCGCAGGTACAGCGGGAAAGGCTGCGGGATCACGGGGCCGACGCTACGCGGATCCGGGCGGCTGCGTGCCGCGGTCGGCGATTCCGGGCCGGTCCGCGTCACCCCGGGCCTACGAACGGCTGAATTCGGTGACGGAGGCCTTGGCCCGGTGCCGGACAGCGGCGAACCTGATCGGACCAGACCCGAAGGAGACACCTTGAAGCGTTGCCTCTGCGCCGTCGCCGCCGTCCTCTCGCTCGGTCCCGCCGGCTGCGGCGCCGGCGAGGCGGAAGGCGCCACCGCCGGCCGGGCCGCGGCCGGGACCGTGGACGCGGCGACGTCGGCCACCAGCGGGTTCGGCTCGGCCAAGGACTCCGGTGACCTCCCGGACCCGTGCACCCTGCTCACCGACGACGAGGTGGTCGACTCGACCGGACGCTCGATCACCCGGATGGACCCGGACGGCGGGCACCGCGGCGACACCACGCGGTACTGCCAGTGGCAGCAGGACGGGGGCCAGCTCGCGGTCTTCCTGACCCGCACCACCGCCGAGGAGTTCGCGGTCAGGACCGAGGACGCGGAGCCGGTCGACGGCGTCGGTGAGGACGCCTACTCGCTGGCCGGCCACCTGTACGTCCGCTACGGCACCGTGCAGGTCGACGTCTACGCGCGCGGCGGGGGTGACGAGGAGAACCTGCGCGACGCCGCGGCGGTGGCGAAGGCGCTGCTCCCGAGGGTGTAGGCGCCGGTCTCCGGCGGCCGGGATCGGGGGCCTGAAAATGTCGGGGGGCGGGTCTAAGGTTCCTCGCATATCGAGAGCCGTGGCCGTCCGGAGGGCGAGGAAGATGACAACACTGGAGAACCGGCCGAGGAGCGCGCTCCTGGTCGTCGACGTGCAGAACGGGATCGTGGGCGAGGCCTACGAACGGGACAAAGTCGTGTCGACGATCGCGGGGCTCGTCGACAAGGCCCGCGACGCGGGTGTCGACGTCGTCTGGGTGCAGCACAACGACGACCATCTGACCGAGGGCAGCGACGCCTGGAAGTACGTGCCCCAGCTGGTGCGGCGTGACTCCGAGGCGCTGGTGCACAAGCGGTACGGCGATTCGTTCGAGGAGACCGACCTGGAGCAGGTGCTCGCCGAGCGCGGCGTCGGGCGGGTGTTCGTCGCCGGCGCGCAGACCGACGCGTGCATCCGGTCCACGCTGCACGGCGCGATCGTCCGGGGCTACGACACGACGCTGGTCTCCGATGCGCACACCACCGAAGACCTCACGGCGTACGGGGCTCCGGCACCCGCCGAGGTCATCGCGCACACCAACCTGTACTGGCAGTTCAGCAGCGCGCCGGGCCGCACGGCGAGGGTGGTCACGGCCGCCGACGCCGACTTCACCGGCTGACCGCCGCTCAGCGCAGGCCGGCCGCCATGTCCATGAGGTGGCTCAGCACCTCGTGGCCGGCGGTGCGCAGGCCGTCGTGCTCGTGCTCGTTGGTCACCCAGGTGCGCACGTTGCCCACGGCGGCAGCGGTCTGCAGGGAGAGGCCGGCGTCCACATACATGTCGTCGGCGTAGACGGCCGCGCACACCGGGACGTCGTTGGTGGCCAGGCGCTCGGTGTCGTAGAGGACGGGCCAGTCGTCGGCGGCGGCGAGCAGGCCGGCGGCTCCGGCGAAGGGCCTGAGGGAGGCGATCTGGTCGAACATCCAGGGATACATCATCTCGCCGGTGAACAGCAGCGGGTCGGCGTCCTCGGCGAACTCCGGGCGGTTCCCGAGGGCCCGGGCGGCGGACCAGTCGGCCGCGAACCCGCCCTGGCCGTAGGTGAACTCCTGCAGCGCGAAGAGCGGCTGGTCGACGAAGCCGGTGAGGCGCATGACCTCGTACCGGAAGGTGTCGGACAGCTCGTCGCCGTTCCACGCCTCGTCGAGGAGCCAGTGCAGCTGGGCGTAGCCGTGGCTCATGCCGAAGTTGCTGCCCAGCACGCGGAAGCGGGCCACGGTGAGGCGGTCACCGTCGGGGAGGCGGACGTCGCGGGCCGCCAGGTGGTCGGCGATGCGCCGCACTGCCGGGGCGTCGGACGGGAACGCGCGGTAGAACTCGGCGTTCTTCGCGGCTACGCGCGGGTAGGTGCGGGCGTAGACGTCGTCGGCCGTGGCGGTCAGGCCGGGCAGTCCGCCGGTGATGTAGCAGGTGCGCAGACCCTCGGGCGCGGCCGAGAGGTATGCCATGGTGATGAAGCCGCCGTAGCTCTGGCCGAGCGTGTCCCACTTCGCGCCGCCGGCGATCCGCTGCCGCAGGATCTCGGCGTCGGCGACGATGCTGTCCGCGCGGAACAGCTTGAGGTACGCGGCGAGGTCCTCGTCGGTGCGGCCGGCGACCGTGCGCGCGGTGATCGGCGCGCTGCGGCCGGTTCCGCGCTGGTCCAGCAGCAGCACGCGGTGCGTCTCGACGGCCCGCGCGATCCAGCTCTCCGCGCGCAGCGGGCGGGGCGCCTTGCCGCCCGGGCCGCCCTGCAGGAACAGCAGCCAGGGCAGGTCGTCACCGGCGCGGTCGGCGGCCACGACCTCACGCGCGAAGATGTCGAGCCGGCCGTCGCCGGGCCGGCGGTGGTCGAGCGGAACGGTGACGGTGTGGTCGGCGAAGCGAAGTCCCGGGTGTGCGATCACACGCGTAACCCTAGATCCGCCCGTCGACCCCGGCGGCCCCGCCGGGCCGGCACCGCGTTGCGGCGTCGGCGTGGCCGCACGGGCGCGGGGCGGCGTTAGGGTGCGAGGACAGGCGCGGCGGGTGGGAGGCGGCGTGGGAGGCGACGACGGGCGGCCGGCTCGGGTCGAGGACGTGCATGAGCTGGCGATGGCGATGCCGCATGTCAAGGTCTACGACGAGAGCGCGGACAATCCGGTTTATCAGGTGGGCGGCAAGTCTTTCGTCTTCTTCCGCAATCCCCGGCCGGACGCGGTGGATCCGGAGACCGGGGAGCGGTACCGGGACGTGATCGTGTTCTGGGTGGAGTCGGAGGCCGACAAGCAGGCGCTCGTTCAGGACGAGACGACGCCCTTCTTCACGACGCCGCACTTCGACGGGCATCTGTCGGTGCTGCTGCGGGCCGGCCGCATCGGCGAGCTCACCCGGCAGGAACTGGCCGAGATCATTCAGGACGCGTGGCTGTCCCGCGCGTCGAGACGCCGCGCCGAGCTGTGGCGGGCGCAGGCCGCGCCGGGCGGTCCGGGCCGGTGACCGAAGTGGGTGGTTGCGCTGCGGGGCTCAACCACGACCCTGGCCCGCCGGCCCGCGATGGGTGATAGTCAGGGCGTGACCGAGCCTCAGGAGCTCCACCGGCGGCTGGCCGACCTCTACGCGGCCTTCAACCGCCGCGACGTCGACTCGGTGCTCGCCGCGCTCGCGCCGGACGTGGTCTGGCCCAACGGCTGGGAGGGCGGCACCGTCCTCGGGCACGACCAGGTGCGCGAGTACTGGAAGCATCAGTGGACCGAGATCGACCCCACCGTGGTGCCGCTGGGCTACAGCGATCGCAGCGACGGGCGTACGGCCGTGACCGTGCACCAGGTCGTCAAGGACAAGCGCGGAACGGTCGTGGCCGACGAGCGCGTCGTGCACGTCTACCGGTTCGTGCACGGGCTGGTGGCCGACATGGAGATCCGGCACGGGTCAGGGTGACAGCGCGCCGTCCTCGCCCAGCGCCAGGATCACCAGCTCGCCCCGGTTGTCGGTCGCGGTGAGGCGGTAGTCGCCGAGGCGGTTCAGGGCCGCTATCCCGGCGCCGAACTCCCCCACCAGCCGGGGTGCGGGCGGCGGCAGCGACCAGTCGATGGTCCACGCGTAGAGCCGGAAGTCGTACGACGCGGCCACCACCACCGGCACCTCGGGCGAGCCGAGGACCGCGACCGTCTTCACCGGCTCGGGGGCCCGCAGGGTCAGACCCCGGGAACTGTCGTCGGGCTCCAGCAGGGTCAGGCGGATCGTCCGGTGCGCGGCCGACACCACCACCCGATCGCCCAGGCAGCACAGGGCGCCGACCCGGGTGTCGTGCTCCCACAGCACCCGCCGGTCGTCGGGGGCGCCGGCCGAGACGACGCGCCCGTCGGCGTTGAGCACGCCACCGCGGAACGCCAGCGGCACCGACGGCGACGACGAGGGCGAGGACGGGCTCACCGCGAAACCGAGCGTCGCGCCGGCCAGCAGGTCCAGCACGTGCGGCCGGGCGCCGAACGTCGCCGACGCCACCACCCCGGCGCCGGCGGCCAGCGACCGCGGCCACAGCAGACCGTGCGCCCGGCGCCACAGGGGACGGTCGCCGGAGAGGGCCACCAGCGAGCCGTCGTAGCCGCCCGCGATCAGGTACCGCCCGTCGGCGGACCAGGTCAGGCCGCGCAGCGGCACGTCGCCGGGGTGGATGCGGCGCAGCGGCGTCAGGTCCGGGGCGAACATCTCGATCGAGCCGTCGTCCCCGGCCACGGCGAGGGTGTCACCCGACGGGGACCACGCGCACGCCTCCGCGACCGCGGCCGGGCGCCGGGCCAGCGGGGCCGCACCGCGCCACAGGTCCCGCACCGCGATCAGCCCGTCGGTCCCGGCCGTCGCCACCAGCCCGGCCGGGCTCACATCGACCCGTACGCAATCGGGCAGTTCGCCGAGGAAGGTCTCGTCGAAGGCGTTCCACACCGCCAGCTGGCCGCCGCCGATCAGGCACAGCAGATGCTGGCCGTCGGGGGTCCAGGCGATCGTGGTGATCGCGCCGGGATGGCCGGGCAGCGCCTTCATCAGCGACGGCGGGCGGTCGTCGACCACCCGCCACACCGCCGCCGTGCCGTCGGCCGTGCCGGTGGCCAGCACGTCGGCGGCGCCGGGATTCCACGAGGCGCAGGTGACGGCGGCGTTGTGGGTCAGCGCGGTGAGCAGGACCGGGCGGCGCGGATCGGTGGTGTCCCACACGATCGCGGTGTGGTCGGTGGAGCCGCTCGCGAGGCGTGCGCCGTCGGCACGGAAGGCGACGCAGCAGACCGGCGCCGCGTGCGCCGGCGTGGAACTGACCGTCACCCGGACCATGCTGGTCAGCTGCTCGAAGGGAGTCAATGCACCGGGTCACTCGTTCGAGGAGCACGAAGGGAGGACATATCAGTAGTAGGCGTCCTCATCGGACTTGTGGTAGTCGCGGATCTCGCCGGCCCGGCCGCCGGCGGCGAGCCGCACCCACGCCGGGTTGCCGAGCAGCGCCCGCCCGACCGCGACCAGATCGAAATCGCCGGCCGCCGCGCGGTCCAGCAGCAGATCGCGGTGCGCCGAGGTGAGGAAGCCGCGGGTGAGACCGACCGAGCCGACCGTGATCGACGGCAGGCCGGTGAGGTGCTTCGCCCAGCCGGCCAGGTTGAGCGGCGAGCCGCGGAAGGCCGGCTCCCAGAAGCGGCGCTGCGACGCGTGCAGCACGTCGGCGCCGGCCCGGGCGAACGACGACAGGACGGTGGCGAGCTCGCCGGGGGTCTGCGCGATCCGGGCGGTGTAGTCGCGGTTCTTGTGCTGGGAGAAGCGGACGATCAGCGGCATCGACGCGGGGATCGCGGCGCGCACGGCCCGGATGACCTCGGACGGCACCGTGGCACGGCCCGCGGCGTCGCCGCCGAACCGGTCGGTCCGGCGGTTCGTCAGCGGCCACAGGAACTCGTCCAGCAGGTAGCCGTGCGCGGCGTGGATCTCCACCGCGTCGAAGCCCGCCCGGACGGCGGCCCGCGCGCTCGTCCCGTACGCAAGCAGCAGGTTGTCGATGTCTGCGGTGGTCATGGTCGACGGGGTCCACGCGGGCGGCTCCCGCTGGCTGCCGAGATGCCAGAGCTGCGCGGCGATCCTGCCGCCCGCCGCGTGGACCTCGTCGGTGACGCGACGCCAGCCACGCTGCGTGCCCGGTCCGGCGAGGCGGGGCACGCAGGGTTGATGGCCGGCGCTCGGGTGGTCGACGAGGATGCCCTCGGTGATGATCAGGCCGACGCCGTTCTCGGCGCGCCGCCGGTAGTAGGCGGCGACCTCGGCGCCCGGGACGCCGCCCGGCGAGTGGTAGCGGGTCATCGGCGCCATCACGAAACGGCTGGTCAGGGGCAGGCCGGCGACGGTCACCGGCTCGAGAAGAGTGCTCAGCGTCGTCATGCGACTACGCTAAAACTTGACATTGACGTCAGGGTCAAGTGTCATGGCCCTACCTGTGGCGAGGGAGACATCGATGCGGATCGGTGAGCTGTCGGCGGCGACCGGGGCGAGCGCGAGGTCACTGCGGTACTACGAGGAGCAAGGGCTGTTGTCGTCCGTCCGCAGCACCGGCGGCCAGCGGCACTACCCCGACACCGCCGTCGAACACGTCGGCCTGATCCAGTCCCTGCTGGCGGCGGGCCTGAACAGCAGCACGATTCTCGACGTCCTGCCCTGCATAACCGACAAATCTTCCCGTACGCCGTGGCTGGCGGGCCGCCTCACCGAGGAACTGGACCGGGTCGAACGCCAGATCGTCGACCTGACGAGGACGAGGGACATCCTGGCCGGCCTGGTCGAGCGGTACCGCGTCGGCGAGGGCGCGCCGGCCCGTCGTTCACGCGCTCACGGCGGCGCCGGCGCATGATCGAGAGGCTCGCGGCACGAGCAGGCGGCCCGCGCGGTGGGCTGACCGGTGTGATCGACTTCGGGCGGGCCTGGCAAGCTTGCCCGAGTGGAAGCCCTCCGACTCATCCTCCTGTTCATCCATCTGATCGGTTTCGCGCTGCTGCTCGGCGGCGGCATCGCGCAGTATCTGTCCGGGAAGTTCCGGATAAATCCGGCCATGTTGTGGGGCTCGGTGATCCAGCTTCTCAGCGGCCTCGGCCTGGCCGCTCCCCTGCGCGGCGGCGGCGACGCCGAGCCCGACCCGATCAAGCTCGTGGTCAAGCTGGTCATCGCGATCCTGATCTTCATCATGGTCTTCGTGCCGCGCAAACGCGAGGCGGTCGCCAAGGGCCACTTCATCGGCATCATCGCCCTCACCCTGGCGAACGCGGCGGTGGCCGTCTTCTGGCGCTGACCGCGCCGCCTCTGCGGCCCGGCCGGCCAGGCACACCCGTGCCGGCCATCGCGCCCGGCCGGGCGGGCCCCCGGCGCCGCCACCAGACCCCGCCCGCCGGCATCACGCCGGTTTGGCTTCGCCGTGCCGTCGCACACCCGCGGCGGTGCGGTGCCAGGCCGGGATGCGGACCGCGCTCGTCTCGCCGCCAAATGCGGTCCGCGACCGCGCTCGTCTCGCCCGCCGGGACCCGGACCGCCATCCCGCTCGTCTCGCGGGCCGGGACCTGCGCCATCACCCGCCCGCCCGGGGCGATCACACCTGTCCGGCCCCGTCCGATCCGAATCCGGACTTCCCGGCCTGACCGCCACGGCCGTCGAGACGGACGGCCGCAACTGGCCGGTCGGGTCTTGAGCCCGGCCAGGCTCGGCGGGCCGTCGGCGGCGCCCGCGCCGGCCCGTCAGTGATGCCAGGGCAGCTCGACCGGCTCGGCCGGGACCCGCCCGGCCAGCAGGCCGGCCAGGAACGGGCCCAGCTCCAGCGGCCAGACCGTCTCCGTGGTGGACCGCAGCTCGTCGACCGTCCACCAGCGATGTCCGGTGTGCGTGCCGCGCTCGCGGTCCTCCATGCCGCTCACGTCGACGCTCACCTCCGGCGCGGGCAGCCGGCAGAAGAAGAAGTCGTCGCGGAAGACCCCGGTCGCCCAGTGCAGGTCGGCGTAGCCACCCACGTACGCGACCGGCGTCCCGAGGCGGGACGGCGGCACCGCGACGCCGACCTCCTCGAGCAGTTCGCGCGACGCGGCCTCGTCCAGCGACTCGCCCTCCTCCACGCCGCCGCCCGGGGTCACCCACACGTGACCCCGGTCCGGCTCGCCGCGATGGAGCAGGGCGCGCAGCAGCAGCACCCGCTCGGCGCCGTCGACCAGGAGCACGCGGGCGGAACGGCGGCGGTACGGCGTAGTCGTCATGCGACGACCCTAGGTCACCCCTTGATGGCGCCGGCGGTCATCCCGGCCACGATCCTCCGGTTGAAGAACAGGAACATGATCAGCGGCGGGATGGTGATCAGCAGGATGTTCATGAAGAGCAGGTGGTACTGGGTCGTGTACTGGCTGGAGAAGTTGTAGAGGGTCAGCTGCACGGTGGCGTTCTTGTCGCCGGGCAGGAAGTACAGCGGGTTGGTGAAGTCGTTGAAGACGGTCACCGACTGCACGACCACGACGGTCACGATGACCGAGCGCAGCAGCGGCAGGATCACCCGGAAGAACAGCCGCATCGGCCCCGCGCCGTCGATGATCGCGGCCTCGTCCAATTCCCGCGGGATGGTCGCGATGAACGCGCGGAACAGCAGGATGGTGAAGGACAGCCCGAACGCCACCTCGACCAGGATGAGGCCGGGCATGGTGGAGAACAGCCCGAGCTTCTGCAGCACCCAGATCGTCGGCACCACCGCGGGCGGGATGATCAGTCCGGACAGGACCAGGAAGTTGACCAGGCCGGTCCAGCGGCTGCGGCGGCGTTGCAGCACGAACGCCACCATCGCGCCGAGCACCACCATGATCGCCACGCTGGCGACGGTGAGGATGGTGCTGTTGATGAAGGCGATGATCAGCATGTAGTCGCGGGCCTCGACCACGTCGACGAAGTTCTGGACGAGCTGGAAGTGGGTGGGCCAGCTGAAGTCCAGCAGCGACGACTGCTGCTGGTCCTTGACCGCGGTGAGCACGATGAACGCGAACGGCACCACGAACACGACGATCGACAGCAGGATCGCCAGGATGCTGAGCAGGTGGTTGCGGCGGAAGCTCACGGCCGGACCTCCGGCCGGCGGGACGTGACGGGCGAGGTCACAGCTCCACCTCCTTGCGGTTGAGGAAGCGCGACAGCGGCAGCACGATCGCGGTCACCACGACGAACAGGATCACGTTGCCGGCGGTGGACAGGCCGTAGAAGCCCGCCTGGTACTGCTTGTAGATGACCGAGGCGATGACGTCGGAGGTGAAGCCGGGACCGCCGCGGGTCATCGCCCAGATCAGGTCGAACGAGCGCAGCCCGCCGATCAGCGACAGGATGATCACCGTGACGGTGGCGGGCCGGGCCAGCGGCAGGATGATGGCGCGGAAGGTGTCCCAGGAGGAGGCGCCGTCGACGCGGGCCGCCTCGAAGTACTCCTGCGGGATGGAGACGATCCCGGCGATGTAGATGAGCGTGGCCAGCCCGACGCCCTTCCACACGTCGACCAGCGCCACCGACAGCAGTGCCCAGGACGGGTCGGCGATCCAGCCGGGACCGTTGATCCCGAGAACGGACAGGGCCTGGTTGATCAGGCCGCGCTCGGGATTCATCAGCACGGTGAACGTCAGGCCGACTCCGATCGTGCTGACCAGCACCGGGAAGAACACGACCGACCGCAGGTAGCCGCGGGCGACGATCTGCGAGGTCAGCAGCACCGCGAGCAGCAGCCCCAGCACCACCTTGAGCCCCGAGGTGACCACCCCGTAGATCAGTGTGTGCAGCAGGCCGGAGACCAGCGCGGGCTCCTTGAAGAAGGTCACGTAGTTCTGCAGGCCGGTGAACTTCGAGTCGAAGATGCTCCACCGGGTCAGGCTGAAGTAGAACGACGTCAGCGTCGGGATCACGAACAGCACGCCGTAGATCACGGCGGCGGGGAGATAGAACCAGTTCGAGTACGGGCTGGACGCCCGCCGCCGGCCCGCGGCGGACGCGTCCGTACGCGTCCGGGCGGGCCGGCCCACGGTGGTGAGGGCCACGGTCGCCTACCAGCCTTCGAGCCCGAGCTGCTGGGCCTGCTTCTTGACGTCCTCGTCGTAGAGCTTCGCGCCGGCAGCGGCCGGCCGGATGCCCGAACCCACCTCGACGCAGATCTGCTCGAGCGCCGGCCCCTTCACCGGCGACAGGAACTCCAGCGCCAGGCTCGACGAGCCGTCGTCGATGTAGGTCTGCATGTCCTTGACCGCCTGCGGCACGCTGCCCGGCAGGGCGCAGCCCTTGACCGCGAACGGCCCGGTCGGCTGCGACGCGGCGGCCTGCGAGGCGCAGCCCTCGGGGCTGGCCACGAAGGCGAGGAACTTCTTCGCCGCGTCGAGCTTCGCCCCCGTGGTGCTGGCCGGGATGTAGACGCCGGACGGGCTCCACAGGGTCAGCCCGTTCGTCGACGCGTCGGCGCCCGGGATCGGGAACAACCCGATCTTGTCGGCCGAGCCGGGGTTGTCGGCCAGCAGCTGGCTGAGCATCGCGGACAGGATCGGATACTGCGCGCCCTTGCCCTGCGCCAGGTAGCGCAGCCCGTCGGTCAGCTTGGCCGAGGCGAAGTCCTTGTTCTCGTAGCCGGCCGCGTGGACGTCCTGCAGGTGCTGGAAGCCGGCCAGGGCCGCGGGCGTCGTCGCGTACTTGGCCTGGTTCCTGGTGTACTTCTCGGCGAACTGCGGATCGGCCGCCAGCACGTTGTGGAAGTCGCCGAGGACGAACAGCTGCGAGGTCCACGTCTCCTGGTAGGTCTGGATCACCGGGTCGACACCGGCCGCCTTGATCTTGGCGCTGTTCGCCATGAACTCCGGCCAGCTCTTCGGCACCTGCAGGCCCAGTTTGCGGTAGACGTCGCGGTTGTAGAGGATCGCGCCGGCCATGAACTGTCCCCACGGCGCCCCGTACACCTTGTTGTCGCTGGTGACGGTGATCGCGAAGTTCTTGTCCAGCGCCCCCACCCAGGACGCGTCGCCGACCGGGGCCAGGTTCTTCCGCGGCGCCAGCGCCTGGAACAGCGACCCGGTGTTGTACTGGAACATGTCGTCCATCGAGCCGGTCGACAGCCGCGTCTTGACCAGGTTGTCGCCGTCGGTGCCCTGCGGCCGGGTCTCCACCTTGACGGTGATGTCCGGGTTCTTCGCCGAGAAGTCCTTGGCCAGCTGATCGGCGGTCTTCACCGTCTCCGGCCCGTTGTCCACCAGGAACGACAGGGTGACCTTGCCGCCGCCCTTGTCGTCGCTGCTGCCCAGGCTGCCGGCGCTGCACGCGCCGAGCGCGAGCGTGGTGGCGGCCAGCACGGCCACCGATATCTGCCGCGTTCTCATGGGGACTCCTTCATCGAGGGGTGAGCAGGGTTTGCAGGCGCGCCGCCATCTCGGCGGCGCCGGGGACGAAGCCGCCCGAGGTGGCGGCGCTGACCAGGTCGGTGGCCGGCGCGTCGAGGTAGCGGGCGAGACGATCGGCCAGCGCCGCCTCGCCGTCGGCCACACCGGCCTCGCGGGCCGCCGCGACGATGCCGGCCCAGCTGGGTTCGTGGTCCATCAGCTGCCGGATGCTCGGCTCGGCGGGGAGAGGCTCCGGCTGCGGGTACGGGTCGGGGACGCTCCACGTGTGCAGTCCCGGGCCGGCGTCGGCCGTCTCGTCGCGGCCGGGCAGGTGCACGACCGCCGTCGCCCCCACCGGCACCCGGACCTCGAGACGGAACTCGCCGTCCGCCCGCTGCCAGGCGACCGAGCTTTCCCCGTACGGCGTGAGCAGCCGGGCGCGAGCAGCGGTGAGCCGGGACGTGGGCAGCGGGCGCACCTCGATCCGGCGATAGCCGGGCGCTGCCGGGGCGAGACCGGCGACGCGGCGGTGCAGCCAGTCGGCGACCGCCCCGAGCGCGTAGTGGTTGAACGAGGTCATCTCGCCCGGGTTGATGCTGCCGTCGGGGAGCATGCTGTCCCAGCGTTCCCAGACGGTGGTCGCGCCCATCGTCACCGGGTACAGCCAGGACGGGCACCCGGTCTGCAGGAGCAGGCGGTACGCGAGCGCGGCGTGACCGGAATCGGTGAGCGCGTCGGTCATCAGGGGGGTGCCGACGAACCCGGTGCTGATCCGGAAACCGGCGGTGCGCACCAGATCGGCGAGCCGCTCGCCGGCGCGCTCGCGCTGCCGCCGGTCCGGCAGCAGATCCCACTGCAGGGCCAGGGCGTACGCCGTGGGCGCGTCGCTGAGGACCCGCCCGTGGTCCGTCACGTATTCGCGGGCGAACGAGTCCCGTACCCGGGAACTGAGGTCCTGATAGACCCGGGCCGTCTCGTGGTCGCCGACGGTCTCGGCCGCCCAGCTCACGATCTGCGCCGAGCGGGCCAGGTGGGCGGTGGCGATGACGTCCGGATCGGTGCGGGCCCGGAACGGGTTCTCCGGCGGCGCGGCCGGGTCGAGCCAGTCGCCGAACTGGAAGCCACCCGCCCAGAGCAGGCGGTCGCCGGCCAGCGCGGCCATCCGGTCGACCCAGGCGCGCATGCTGGGCAGCTGCCGTGCCAGCAGGTCCCGGTCGCCGCAGCGCTGGTACAGCACCCACGGCACGATGGTCGCCGCGTCCCCCCAGGCCGCCGTGGCCGGTCCGGGCTGGCGGATCACGTCCGGGATCACGTACGGGACCGAGCCGTCCTTCTGCTGCTCGGCGGCGAGATCGGCGAGCCAGTTGCCGAGGAAGCCGGCCGAGTCGAACAGGAAGCTCGCGGTCGGCGAGAACACCTGGATGTCCCCGGTCCAGCCGAGCCGCTCGTCGCGTTGCGGGCAGTCGGTGGGCACGTCGACGAAGTTGCCCCGCATGCCCCAGACGACGTTGTCGTGGAACCGGTTCAGCGTCTCGTCGGACGAGGAGAACCATCCCGTACGCCGCAGGTCCGACCCGACCACGACGGCCTCCACGTCGCCGGCCGCGAGGTCGTCGATGCCGGTGATCTCGGCATAGCGGAAGCCGTGGAACGTCAGGCTCGGCTCGAGGACCGTCTCGTCCGGCCCGGCGAGGATGTAGGTGTCGGTGGCCTTGGCGGTGCGCAGCGGCCGGGTGCCCAGCCGCCCGTCCTCCAGCACCTCCGCGTGCCGCACGGTGACGGTCCGCCCCTCGGCGCCGCCACGGGCCCGGATCCGCACCCACCCGACCAGGTTCTGTCCGAAGTCGACCAGAGTGCCGCCGGTGACGGTCCGGGCCGGGATTGTCCCGGTGATGCGCACCGGGGGCCCGTCCGGCGTGACCAGGACCCCGAGGTCGGCGTCGAGCACGTCGACCGGCGTCCCGGTCGTGGCGCGCCGCCGGAGGTCGGTGGTCTGCCCGTCGTAGAGGTCGTCGGCGACGATGCCGCTCTCCCGGGCGGTCCAGGTTCCGTCCGTGGCCAGCACGTGGATCGTCCCGTCCGCGGCGGTGACCTCGAGCTGGGCGAGCACCGCCAGCCGGTCCCCGTACAGCCCCCGCCGCCCCTGGAAGCCGAGCCGCCCCCGGTACCAGCCGTTGCCCAGCAATATCTCCAGCCGGTTGTCGCCTTCGCGCAGCAGGCCGGTGACGTCGTGGGTCTGGTACCTGAGCCGGTGCTGGTAGGCGGTCCAGCCGGGCGCGAGCTGCTCGTCGCCGACGCGGCGTCCGTTGAGGTGCGCGACGTAGAGGCCGTGGGCGGTGATGTAGAGCCGGGCCTTGCGGGCGCCGGCCGGCAGGGTGACGGTGCTGCTGAGAACCGGCGCCGCCTGACCCCAGCCGCCGATCTCGCGCGGGCTGACGAACCGGGCGGTCCAGTCGCCCGGCTCGAGCAGTCCAGCCTCGACGGTGGCGGCCTGGCTCCAGTCGCTCCACCCGGCGTCATCCCCGACCCGCACCCGTACGTAGGCGGTCTCCCGGGCTGCGAGGGGCGCGCCGGGCCAGGGCACGAGAACCTGCTCGTCCCCGGCAACCGTGAACACCTCAACGCCGTCCCCACCGGCCGGCGCGGCGCCCCCGTCTCCTCCCTCACCCCCACCGGCCGTCCCGGCGTCCCCGTCTCCTCCCTCACCCCCACCGGCCGTCCCGGCGTCCCCTGCTCCGTGCCCAGCACCGCCCGCCCGCGCGGCATCCCCTGC
>NZ_CAKUCL010000137.1 GCF_934643405.1 uncultured Actinoplanes sp. | reverse complement strand
CCTAGGACAAGGCCCCGGTCTAGGACACAGGGCCCCGGCCTACGACAGGGCCCCGGCCTGGGACAGGCGCCGGCTCAGGGCAGATAGCGGGCGACCGTGGCGACCAGGTCGGCGGCCGCGTACGGCTTGTCCAGGAAGCCGTCGCACCCGGCCTCGATCGCCGCGGCCCGGTCCTGCGGCAGCACGCTCGCCGTGACCGCCACCACCGCCGGCTTGGCCCGTTCCCCGGCCAGGCCGTCCCGGGCGATCTCGCGCGCCAGGGTCAGCCCGTTGCCGTCCGGCAGGTTCATGTCGAGCAGCACGAGGTCCACCTCCTCGGCGCCCAGCGTGTCCCGCGCCGCGGCCAGGGACGTCGCGTCGAGCACCTGCGCCTCCCGCACGGCGGCCACCTCGGCGCGGGACAGCACGGCCTTGACCAGGGTGCGGTTCAGGTCCTCGTCCTCGACCAGCAGAATCCGGCTCACGGTTCATCCCTCCGACAGGGCTGCGGACTTGGGGGTGGCCGCTGCCACCGCGTCGGCCTGACCGGCACGGCGGCCCTCTTCCTCCTGGCGGTCCGGGTCTTCGGCCTGGACGGCCGGGAGCCGTACGGTGAACGTGCTTCCCGTGCCCGGCGCCGAGACCAGCGTGATCTCCCCGCCGTGCGCCTCCACCAGCTTCTTGGTCAGCGACAGCCCGAGGCCGGTGCCTGCCCGGTGCCGCGACGGGTCGCCCACCTGCTGGAACTCCTCGAAGACCCGGGTCTGGTCGGCGGCGGCGATGCCGACACCGGTGTCGCCCACCGAGAGGTAGGTGCCGGTGGCGTCGGAGCGGGCGGTCACCGTGATCGTCCCGCCGGCGGGGGTGAACTTGATCGCGTTGGACAGCAGGTTCTCGACGATCTGCCGGAAACGCACCCGGTCGGCGTGCGCGGTGACCGGCGGCAGATCGGTCACCGCGGTGAGCTGGTTGGTGGAGAACAGCGGCGCCAGCCCGGTGAGCAGCTCGGTCACCGCCGTGTCCACGCGCAGCGGGCCGAGCCGCAGGTCCAGCCGGCCGGCTTCGACCTTGGCGAGGTCCAGGATGTCGTTGATCAGGCCGAGCAGGTGCCGTCCGCTGGTGTGGATGTGCTCGACCCACTCGGCGGGCACCCGTCGCCGGTCGCCGTCCGGCTCCTCGACCCGCATCAGGTCGCTGAAGCCGATGATGGCGTTCAACGGCGTACGCAATTCGTGGCTCATGTTCGCCAGGAAGTCACTCTTGGCCTGGTTGGCCCGGGTCAGCGCGGCCACCGACGCGCTCAGCTCGCGCTGCACCGCCTGCCGCTCGGCGAGGATGCCGGCCTGACCGCCGAGCGCCGCGAGCAGCCGCAGGTCGTCGTCGCTGAACAGGGTGCGATGCCGGTTGAACAGCAGCACCGCGCCCTCGGTGTCCGGCGGCACCGGCATGCTCAGCGCGGTCACGAAGTCGTCGCCCAGGTCGTCGCCGTAGTGCCCGACCAGCGCGGGATCGCCCTCCCGCAGCCGGGCCGGCCGGCCGGCGCGGATCAACGCGGTCAGGTCGGTCCCGGTGAGCTCCTCGGGGGTGGCCAAGGGCGGTCCCGCGTACGCCGTACGAGTCAGCTGTCCGTCCGCGTTCGGCATCAGGACCACCACCGCGTCCGCCCCGGTCTGGACCCGCATGATCTCCGCGTAGGTCTGCCAGACCTCCTCCGGCGAGTCGACCGGCGCCCGCAGCAGCCGCTCGGTGATCTGCTGGGCGGCGGTGGCGGCGAACATGCGGCGCAGCGGCCGCGGCGGCATGAACGCGACCAGGTACCCGAGTCCGCTGACCAGGGCCAGTACCCGGCTGATCGCGGGCAGCACCGGGTTGGCCCCGGGCATGGCGCCCAACCCGATGAAGACGATCGCCAGGCCGAAGGTGAAGGTGGCCGCGGCCGCGGTCATGAGCCGCGCCCGGTTCCCCCCGCTGCGCCGCCGGCCCTTGTCGTAGAGCAGCCCGGCGGCCACGGCCTCGCTGGTGAAATACGCGATGACCATGGCCATGAGGTAGCCCGGCTGCAGCGGCCGCGGCGCGATCAGGATCGGCACCGCGATCGCCAGGAAGGCGGCCAGCATCGTGCGGTCCAGCCATCGGGGCACGGCACGCAGGCGGCCGGCCAGGCGCACGGTCAGGTACGGCTGGGCGAGCAGGACGATCGAGGCGGTGATGCCGACCCAGACGGGCAGCCGGCCGCCGCTGAGCCGCCGCGCGATGTCCACCACGAACAGCAGCGTGCAGGGCAGGAAGACCAGGGTGACGTCGCGCTGGAGCGGATCGCGCCGGTGCAGGAACCCGAGGAGCGCACGGAGGAAGAGCACCGCGAAGGTCAGCTCCGCCGCGAGCAGGACGAGAACACTCCACTCGTTGCGCATTTCAGGAGCAATCGTAGCGTTTCGGTGCATGAATCAGGGCCGATACGCTGTGAGGATGCAACGTTGGCGGGGATACGAAGCGGTGCCGGGCGGCTGGGGCCGGTCGGTCGTCACGATCGGCGTTTTCGACGGGGTGCACCGCGGGCATCAGGCGATCATCGGGCACGCCGTGAAGCGGGCTCACGACCTGGGCCTGCAGTCGGTGGTCATGTCCTTCGACCCGCACCCGTCCGAGGTCGTCCGCCCCGGTTCGCACCCGGCGGTGCTGACCGAGCCGGTGCGCAAGGCGGAACTGATCGAGCAGCTCGGGGTGGACGCGCTGTGCGTCGTCCCGTTCACGCCGGCCTTCTCCCGGCTCAGCCCCGAGGCCTTCGTGCACGACGTGCTGGTCGAGGCCCTGCACACCGCGGTCGTCGTGGTCGGGGACAACTTCCGCTTCGGGCACAAGGCGGCCGGCGACGTCGCCGTGCTGGAGCGGCTCGGCCGCTCGTTCGGGTTCACCGTCGAGGAGGCGCCGCTGGTCTCCGAGGACGGGCTGGTCTTCTCCTCGACGTACATCCGCAGCTGCGTGGACGCCGGCGACGTGCGGGCGGCGGCCGCCGCGCTCGGCCGGCCGCACCGGGTGGCCGGGGTGGTGGTCCGCGGCGACCAGCGCGGGCGCGAGCTGGGCTTTCCCACCGCGAACCTGATGGTCCACCGCTACGCGGCGGTGCCGGCCGACGGCGTCTACGCGGCCTGGCTGATCCGCGGCGGGGAGCACGCCGGTCGTTGGCCGGCCAGCGTCTCGATCGGGACGAACCCGACCTTCTCCGGGCGGGAGCGGCGGGTCGAGGCCTACGTGCTGGACTTCACCGGCGACCTGTACGGCGAGCGCGTCGAGCTCGACTTCGTCGCGCATCTGCGGGAGCAGCGCACCTACGACGGCATCGAGCCGCTCGTGGCCCAGATCCGCGACGACGTCGACCAGACCCGTGCGGTGCTTGAGTGACCGCCTGGTAGGGTTGAGGAGCAGTTGGAGTAACCAACTCACGGCTCCGCGTGCCTGCCCGACGCCGCGGGTGCGGATCCGATGTATCCGGCAACACAGAATCACGGAGAAAATGGCGCTCGATCAAGAGACCAAGAACAAGATCATCGACGAGTACAAGGCGCAGGACGGCGACACCGGGTCGCCCGAGGTCCAGGTCGCGATGCTCACCAAGCGGATCGCCGACCTGACCGAGCACCTGAAGGTGCACAAGCACGACCACCACAGCCGGCGCGGCCTGCTGCTGCTGGTCGGCCGCCGCCGCCGCCTTCTCAACTACGTGCAGAAGAAGGACATCCAGCGTTACCGGTCGCTCATCGAGCGGCTCGGCCTGCGCCGATGACCTGACGGGGGAGTGGCCCGCCGGCCGCTCCCCCGGCCGCTTTCTCGCAGGCGGCACAGTAACCCCCGGACCCGCGCGGCGCTCGCCGTCAGCACCGGTCCTCGGTAGTGGTTCCCGAGCATGACTCTCGGGCACTTCGATCGAAGACCGGCTCACCTGAACCGCGTTGCAGACCGCCGGGTCCTCGACGAAGGAGTACCGCACTCACATGACAGAGCAGACCGCTCTCGGCACCGAATCTCGCACCGCCGTCATCGACAACGGGTCGTTCGGCACCCGCGAGATCGTCTTTTCCACCGGACGGCTGGCCAAGCAGGCCGCCGGCTCCGCGATCGTCCAGCTCGGCGAGACCGTCGTCCTCTCCGCGACCACGGCCAGCAAGGCGCCGAAGGAGCACTTCGACTTCTTCCCGCTGACCGTCGACGTCGAGGAGCGGATGTACGCCGCGGGCCGCATCCCCGGCTCGTTCTTCCGCCGCGAGGGCCGTCCCAGCGAGGACGCGATCCTCACCTGCCGGCTGATCGACCGGCCGCTGCGCCCGTCGTTCACCAAGGGCCTGCGCAACGAGGTCCAGGTCGTCGAGACCGTCCTCGCGCTCGACCCGGCCCACCCGTACGACGTGGTCGCGATGAACGCCGCGTCCATGTCGACCAAGCTCTCCGGCCTGCCGTTCTCCGGCCCGATCGGCTCGACCCGCGTCGCGCACATCGACGGCCAGTGGGTCGCCTTCCCGACCATCGAGGAGCTCGAGCGGGCGACCTTCGACATGGTGGTCGCCGGACGCGTCGTCGGCGAGGGCGCCGACGCCGATGTCGCGATCATGATGGTCGAGGCCGAGGCCACGCCGAACGCGGTCAAGCTGATCGCCGGCGGCGCCACCGCCCCGACCGAGGAGGTCGTCGCCGGTGGCCTGGAGGCCGCCAAGCCGGCCATCCGCGAGCTGTGCCGCGCGCAGGCGGAGCTGGCCGCGATCGCCTCGAAGCCGGCCGTCGAGTTCCCGGTCTTCCTGGACTACCAGGAGGACGCGTACTCGGCCGTGGTCGACGCGGTCCGCGACGAGGTCGCCGAGGCCCTGAAGATCGCCGGCAAGCAGGAGCGCGAGGAAGCCCTCGACCTGATCAAGGCGAAGGCCCACGAGCTGCTCGACGAGCGCTTCGAGGGTCGCGAGAAGGAGATCAGCGCGGCCTTCCGCTCGGTCACCAAGACCGAGGTGCGCCAGCGCGTCCTGCGCGAGCAGGTCCGCATCGACGGGCGCGGCCCGCGCGACATCCGCCCGCTGACCGCGCAGGTCGGCGTGCTGCCGCGGGTCCACGGCTCGGCGCTGTTCGAGCGCGGCGAGACCCAGATCCTGGGCGTGAGCACGCTGAACATGCTGCGCATGGAGCAGGCGCTGGACACCCTCGCCCCGGAGAAGTCCAAGCGCTACATGCACAACTACAACTTCCCGCCGTACTCGACCGGTGAGACCGGCCGGGTCGGCTCGCCGAAGCGCCGCGAGATCGGCCACGGCGCGCTCGCCGAGCGGGCGCTCGTGCCGGTGCTGCCGTCGCGCGAGGAATTCCCGTACGCGATCCGGCAGGTCTCCGAGGCCCTCGGCTCGAACGGCTCCACCTCGATGGGTTCGGTCTGCGCCTCGACGCTGTCGCTGCTGAGCGCCGGTGTGCCGCTGAAGGCGCCGGTGGCCGGCATCGCGATGGGCCTCATCTCGGACGAGGTCGACGGCAAGACGCAGTACGTCGCGCTGACCGACATCCTGGGCGCCGAGGACGCGTTCGGCGACATGGACTTCAAGGTCGCCGGCACCAGCGAGTTCGTCACCGCCCTGCAGCTGGACACCAAGCTCGACGGCATCCCGTCGGACGTGCTGGCCGGCGCGCTGCAGCAGGCGCACGAGGCGCGGGCGACCATCCTCGGCGTGATGGAGGCGGCGATCGCCGCCCCGGCCGCGATGAGCGAGTACGCCCCGCGGGTCACCACCGTGAAGATCCCGGTCGACAAGATCGGCATGGTGATCGGCCCCAAGGGTCAGACGATCAACGCGATCCAGGACGAGACCGGCGCCGACATCTCCATCGAGGACGACGGCACGATCTACGTGGGTGCGACCAACGGCCCGTCGGCCGAGGCCGCGGTCGAGCGGATCAACGCGATCGCCAACCCGACGCTGCCGAAGATCGGCGACAAGTTCCTCGGCACGGTGGTGAAGACGGCCGCGTTCGGCGCGTTCATCTCGCTGCTGCCCGGCCGCGACGGCCTGCTGCACATCTCCAAGGTGGGCGACGGCAAGCGGGTGGACAAGGTCGAGGACTTCCTCAACGTCGGCGACAAGGTCGAGGTCTCGATCGCGGACATCGACGCGCGCGGCAAGATCTACCTGGACAAGGTGCGCCCGGAGGGCGAGGAGGCCCCGGCCGCCCCGGCCGAGGGTTCCGCGCGGCCGGCCCGTGAGGACCGTGGCGGCGACCGTGGCGAGCGCGGCGGTGACCGTGGCGGCGAGCGTTCCGGTGAGCCCCGTCGTCGCCGGTCCCGCCCGAGCGGCGGCGGCGAGCGTGGCGGTGACCGTGGCGAGCGCCGCGACTAAGTACCACCGTGGCAACTAGCAAGAGCGGGCCGGCCGAAGGGTCGGCCCGCGCTGTCACCAAGACTCTGCAGGACGGTGTCAGACGAACCGTCCTGCCCAGTGGTCTGCGCATCGTCACCGAGGAGATCCCAACCACCCGCAGCGTCGCGCTCGGCGTCTGGGTCGGGATCGGCTCGCGGGACGAGACGCCGGCCATGTCCGGCGCCTCGCACTTCCTCGAGCACCTGCTGTTCAAGGGCACGCACAAGCGCACCGCGATGCAGATCTCCGCGGAGATCGAGGCGGTGGGCGGCGAGACCAACGCCTTCACCACGAAGGAGTACACGTGCTACTACGCACGGGTGCTCGACGCCGATCTGCCGCTGGCGGTCGACGTGCTGTGCGACGCGGTGGCCGACTCGCTGCTCGAACCGGCCGACGTGGAGACCGAGCGTGGCGTGATCCTCGAGGAGATCGCCATGCACGAGGACGAGCCCGGCGATGAGGTGCACGACGTCTTCACCGAGGCGATCTTCGGTGACCACCCGCTGGGCCGGCTCATCTCGGGGACCGAGCAGTCGATCACCCCGATGACCCGCGGCCAGATCAACGGCTTCTACAAGCGGCGGTACACGGCCCCGAACATCGTGATCTCGGCGGCCGGGAACCTGCAGCACTCGGCGGTCGTGCGGCTGGTGCGCAAGGCCCTGGCGGGCAGCCCGCTCGACTCGGCCCCGGCGGCCCCGGCGCAGCCGCGACCGGGGAACAAGCGGGTACGGACGCAGAAGCCGCACACCGTGGTCCGCAACCGGGACACCGAGCAGGCCCACGTGGTCCTCGGCGGGGTCGGCATCGGCCGCGGCGACGATCGCCGGTTCGCGCTCGGCGTGCTGAACAACGTGCTCGGCGGCGGCATGTCCAGCCGGCTCTTCCAGGAGATCCGGGAGAAGCGTGGCCTGGCGTACTCGGTCTACTCGTACTCCAGCCAGTACGCCGACGCCGGCCTGGTCGGGGTCTACGCCGGCTGCGCGCCCGGCAAGGTCGAGGAGGTTCTCGACCTGATCCGCGCCGAGCTGGAACGGGTGGCGGACAAGGGGCTCAGCGCCGAGGAGATCGCCCGCGGCAAGGGCATGGTCAAGGGCTCGTACGTGCTGGGCCTGGAGGACACCGGCTCGCGGATGAGCCGGATCGCCAAGTCCGAGCTGCTCTACGGCGACCTCATGTCGGTGGACGAGCTGCTGGCCCGGGTCGACGCGGTCACCGCCGACGACGTCAACCGGGTCGCGGCCGAGCTGCTCGACCAGCAGATGTCGCTGGCCGTGGTGGGACCCTTCGACGAGTCGGCGTTCCCGGGGCAGCCGGGCTAGACAGCCCGGTTAACCTTGGAGCCCGTGACGACGCTGGAGACCCCGCCCGAGACGCCCGCCGAGCCGATCACCCCCGATCGGCGCAGGCGGCGGGTCGTCGGGATGCTGGTCTGGGCGGTCGCCTTCGTCGCCTTCGTGGCGCTGGTCGGGGTGCCGACCAGCGACCCGCTCACCGCCTTCGGCTGGCTGTGGCTGGCCACCATCGCCTGGCGCAACTACCTGCCCTGGAAGCAGCACCTGCTGTTCCTGCGGGATTGGCTGCCGGTCGTGCTGCTGCTGGTGTTCTACAACGTCTCGCGCGGCGCGGCCGACAAGCTGTTCGACGCGCACGTGACCGCGATGATCCACGCCGACGAGGACATGTTCGGCTGGCTCACCGGCGGGCGCATCCCGACCATCTGGCTTCAGCAGCACCTGTACCACCCGGGCACGGTCCAGTGGTGGGAGGTCGTGGTCACCCTCGTCTACGTCTCGCACTTCCTGACCGTGCCGACCGTCGCGGTGGTGCTCTGGCTGCGCAACCGGGGACTGTCCTACCGGTTCATGCGCCGGTGGATCACGCTGAGCCTGGCCGGCCTGGTGACCTACTTCCTGTATCCGGCCGCGCCGCCGTGGTATGCCTGGCGACCCGCCGGCGTGCTGCCCGAGCAGGTGTACCGGATCTCGTCGAACGGCTTCGACGCGATCGGGCTGCACAGCGCCGGCAACACCCTGAACGCCCTGCAGGCCGACCAGTCGAACCCGGTCGCCGCGATGCCGTCACTGCACACGGCGTACGCCATGATGGCTGTTGCCTTCTTCCTGCCGATGGTCCGCAAGCGGTGGTGGCCGGTGCTGCTGGCCTATCCGCTGGCGATGACCTTCACGCTGGTGTACACCGGCGAGCACTACGTGATCGACGTGCTCGTCGGCTGGTTGTACGTGGCCGCCGTCTTCGTGGCGGTGGGTTTCGCCGAGCGGTGGTGGAGCCGTCGGCGCGAGGTGCGGGCTGTTAGGTTGTCCGAGTGACTGACCAGGTTGAGCCGATCCGAGTCGGCGTCATCGGGGCCCGGGGCCGCATGGGTCTCGAGGTCTGCAAGGCGGTCGACGCCGCGGAGGACATGGAACTGGTCGCAATGATCGACCAGGGCGACTGGCTCTTCAACGCCTCGGACGCGGGCGCCCAGGTGCTCGTCGATTTCACCACCCCCGACGTGGTGATGGACAACCTGCACTGGGCGGTCGACCAGGGCATCAGCATGGTGGTCGGCACGACCGGCTTCACCGAGCAGCGGCTCGACCGGGTACGCAAGTGGCTGTCCGAGAAGCCCGAGGTCGGCGTCCTGATCGCGCCCAACTTCGGGATCGGCGCGGTGCTGATGATGCAGTTCGCCGCCCGTGCCGCGCGATATTTCGAGTCGGCCGAGGTCATCGAGCAGCATCACCCGCGCAAGCTGGACGCGCCCAGCGGCACGGCCACGCACACCGCGCGGCTGATCGCCCAGGCCCGCGCCGACGCCGGTCGTGGCCCGATGCCGGACGCCACCAAGGAGGAGGTGCCCGGCGCCCGCGGTGCGGACATCGACGGGGTGCGGGTGCACGCGGTGCGGTCCGCCGGTCTGGTCGCCCACCAGGAGGTGCTGTTCGGCACCGAGGGGGAGACGCTGACCATCCGGCACGACTCGCTGGACCGCGTCTCGTTCATGCCGGGTGTGCTGCTGGCCGTCCGGGCGGTGCTGAACCGGCCCGGACTGACCATCGGCATCGACTCACTGCTCGACTGAGATCTCCGGCGGCAGGCCGGTCAGCGTGCCGCCGTCGAAGCCCACGGCGTGGCCGGCGATGCGCAGGCCGGTCACCGTCGGCGCGCCGGGCAGCGGTCGCAGGCGCACCCGGCCGCCGGGCACGTCCGGCTCCAGGCCGAGCCAGGACTGGAGCATCAGGACGGCGGCGGCGGCGGACCAGGCCTGCGGGTGGCAGGCCGCCGGGTACGCGACCGGGCGGCTGAGTTCGTCGCGAGCGTCCCCGCCGTACAGCTCGGGCAGCCGGAATCCGAACGCCTCGGCCGCGGTGAGCAGGCCGTCGAACAGGTGCAGTGCCTCGTCGCCGAAGCCGGCCCGGGCGAGACCGGACGCGACGATCGCGGTGTCGTGAGCCCAGACCGAGCCGCAGTGGTAGGAGAGCGGGGCGAAACCCCGGTCGGACGCCGACATGGTGCGTACGCCGTACGAGCCTGACATCTCGGGAAGCGATATCGCGGCGGCGACGCGGGCCTCCTCCTCGGCGGTCAGGATGCCGGTGCCCAGGAGGTGACCGATGTTGCTGGTCAGCGAGTCGACCGGGCGCTTGGACCGGTCCAGGGCCAGCGCCGGGTAGCGGCCGTCGGCCACCCAGAACGCGGCCCGGAACCGGTCGGCCATCCCGGCGGCGTAGGCGCGCCAGCGGTCCGCGCCGGGACGGCCGAAGGCGTCGAGCAGCGCGGCGCCGTCGAGCGCGGCCCGGTACGCGTATCCCTGCACCTCGGCCAGCGCGATCGGACCCTCGGCGATGCCGCCGTCGTGGAAGCGGATCGCGTCGCCGGAGTCCTTCCAGCCCTGGTTGGCCAGCCCGTGCCCGGTGGTGTCGAGATATTCCAGAAAGCCGTCGCCGTCCGCGTCCGCGTGCCCGGCCAGCCACCCGAGCGCCTTCTCCATCGCCGGCAGCAGCGCGGCAACCTCGTCCCGGTCGTGGCCCCAGCGCCAGGCGTCGTGCAGCAGGCTGATCCACAGCGGGGTCGCGTCGATCGTGCCGTAGTACGTCGCGGGCAGCCGGATCCCCTTCTCCGGCAGCGCGAAGTCGGACCGCCGCAGCTCATGCATGATCTTGCCGGGTGCCTCGCCGGTCTCCGGGTCCACCTTCGTGCCCTGGCGGCGGGCCAGGACCCGCAGGGTGCTCATCGCGATGTCCGTCCCGAGCGGCAGCATCATCCGGGCCGCCCAGAGGCTGTCCCGGCCGAACAGCGTCAGGTACCAGGGCACGCCCGCGCCGAGGAACGCGTCGCCCTCGTCGATCGGCGTGGTGAGACGCAGCGCGGTCAGGTCGTCGATGGACCGGGCAACGAGGCGTTCCAGCCGGCGGTCGTGCGCGCGCACCCCGGGCTGCTCGAAGGCGCCGCCGGCGGCCCGCATGACGGCCGCCGGGTCGTCCACGGTCAGCGACCAGCGCAGCGCCGCCGTCTCGCCCGGTGCCAGCCGCAGAGCCGCGACGAGCGTGGGGAGTTGCGCCGCCTGGGCGGGCGGATGTCCCCACGCGTCGGGGGGCCGCACGTGCCACACCGGATCGGCGTTCACGCGGATCGTGATGTCGTCACGCGCCGGGAACGGGCCGGCGTGACCCGACTTGACCAGCTCGATCGGGGCGAGGTCGCCGGCCAGCTCGACGCTGACCTCGGTGCTCACCGGCATCGTCGCCGTGGACGCGATGCGGATCTCCTCCTCGATCGCGTCCGCGGTGACCCGCCGGATCCGGTCGACGCGCACGGTCGGGTCGGCGATGCGGTCGCCCAGCCAGCGCGCCACGCTGACGAACCGGGTGGCGCCCGCCCCGGCGGGGGAATGCCCGATCGCCTCCGGCTCGCGGCCGTCGAGGCGCAGCACCGCCACCGAAAGAACCCGGGCGTCGGCGTGGAAGACGCCCTGGACGCCGTCCGCCCGGATCTGCCCGTCGGCGCCGGACAGCGCCGAGGTCGGCGCGGCGAGCGTGGGCACGAGGTCGTGCAGCAGGGGCTGGAGCGGCCGGTCATCGATCACGATGGCTCCTTCGGTTAGCGCCAGCCTGACGTCTTGACAGGTGCGCCGCACGGAGGGCACGTGGCAGGTCTTCGACCAGATCTACGTGATGAGCCAGGGCAACCCGGCCAAGACGACGCTCACGCCGGCCTTCCTGTCCTACCGGACCGCGTTCCGGGACTTCGACTACGGCTCCGGCGCGGCGATCTCCTTCGTGCTCTTCCTGATCATCGTTGTGCTCACGCTGCTGCAGCGGTGGCTGCTGCGACGAGCGGATCTTCACCAGCACTGGCTTCCCCACCTGGCTGCTGAACTCGGTGATCGTCACCGTCGTGGTGGTGATCGCCCGGGTGCTGTTCTGCTCGATGGCCGGGTACGCGCTGTCCCGCCTGCGACGGCGCCGGAGTGTTCCGTACCTACTGGTCGGTGGTGCTGCCGATCGCCCGGCCGGCGCTGATCACGCTGACCATCCTGTCCTTCTCCGGCTCCTGGAACGAGTTCCCGCACAGCCTGGTCGCGGTGCAGAACCCGGCGCTGTTCGCCCTGCCGCGCGGCCTGGCCGACCTGGTCAGCGGCTCGCTCGGGCGGGCACGCAGTACCCACTCAAGCTGGGCGCGGCGTTGCTCGCCACCGGCGGAGGGCGGCGAACGCGGCTGAGAATCAGTCGTCCCAGGCGGGGCCGAGCGCCACGTGGAACCGCAGCTGCGGAACCAGCATGTCGTCCACGTCCAGCGCCCGGCCCGCGCCGTCCGGCTCCCAGCCGGCCGAGCCGAGGAATTTCTGCATGGCCGCGTCCTGCTCGTACGCCCAGGCGACGGCCCGGCCGAAGCCGTCCTCGCGCCACAGGTCGACGGTGGCCGACAGCAGCCGGCTGCCGTGCCCGCGGCGCGCCCAGCGCGGCTCGACCAGCAGGTCGGTGATCGCCGCGAAGTCCGCCGGCAGCGCCGGCTCCTCCGGAGCCAGCGCCTGCTCGTCGGCCGGCCCGGCGGCGGCGAAACCGACCACCTGGGTGGCGGACTCGCCCTGCTCGACCGCGATCAGCACCCGGTGCCGCTCGGAGGGCGCCGACTCGATCGCCTCGGACCAGCCGCGCGCCAGGTAGGCCTCGTCCAGGTTCGCCAGCACGTGCGGCGGGAACAGCCGCCGGTACGCGGAGCGCCAGGTGGACAGCTGGATGCGGGCGATCTCCGAGGCATCCTCGGGACGCGCGGGACGGACGAAGCCGATAGCCATGCCGGGAGCCTACAAGTCGGTCGCGTAGCGCAACTCGGGCAGTTCGGCCGTGGTCCCGCGCGGGGTGTAGGTCTGACGCGTACCGTCCGGCGCGAGTCCCGCCCGTTCGTAGAAGCGGCGGGCCCGATGGTTCTCCTCGAGCACCCAGAGGCGCATGTCGGGGAAGCCGTCCGCGCGCAGGGCCGCCTTCGCGGCCTCGAGCAGCAGCCGACCGGCGCCGGTGCTCCAGCTGTCCGGCTCGACATAGATCGCGTAGAGCTCTCCCATATCGGGCACGAAGTCGTCCTCGTCCCGATAGGGCCCGAAGCTCGCGAAGCCGACCACCCGGCCGTCCCGCTCCGCGACCAGGGTGTGCTGGCCGAGGCGGAGCGACTGGGTGCGGCGGCGCTCGGCGAACACCGCCGGGTCCAGGCCGGCCAGGTAGTCGTCGGGCACGATGCCGGCGTACGCGGTCCGCCACGCCCGTACGTGCACGCCCGCGACGGCGTCGATGTCGGCGTCGGAGATCGGTCGGATCAGGGTCACGGGCACATATTGTCGTACCCCTGAATTACCGTGCTCGCGATGGCTCTTCCCGAATCGCTCTCCGTCGCGCAGGCCCGCCGGGTCACGCTGGCCGCGCAGGGCTTCACCGACGCGAAGCCCGGTGGCGCCACCGACATGCGCCACCTGCGCCGTGTGCTGCGCCGGCTGCACCTGATCCAGATGGATTCGGTGAACGTGCTCCAGCGCGCCCACTTCATGCCGCTCTACAGCCGCCTCGGGCCGTACCCGGTGGAGCTGCTGGAACGAGCGGCGTACCGCAAGCCCCGCGAGCTGTTCGAGTTCTGGGGCCACGAGGCGTCGCTGATCACCACCGACCTGCAGCCGCTGTTCCGCTGGCGCATGTCCCGGGCCGCCGACTTCGCCTGGGGCAACATGATCCGGATCGCCCGGGAGCAGCCCGAGCTGGTCGCCTGGGTGCTCGACGAGGTGCGCGGCCGCGGCCCGATCACCGCCGCCGAGATCGAGCACGACGCGCCCCGCCGCAAGGACCACTGGGGCTGGAACTGGTCGGTGGTCAAGCAGGCGCTGGAGTGGCTGTTCTACACCGGCCAGGTGACCGCGGCCGAGCGCACGACGTCGTTCGCCCGGCGGTACGACGTGCCCGAGCGGGTGCTCCCGCGGCAGGTGCTCGACGCGCCGACGCCCGCGCCGGAGGACGCGTTCCGCGCTCTGGTCGAGCTCTCCGCGCGGGCGCTGGGCGTGGGCGCCGACCGCGAGCTGCGCGACTACTTCCGCCTTCCGGTCGAGGGGTACAAGCGGGCCGTGGCCGAGTTGGTCGAGGACAAGGTGCTCGTCCCGGTCACGGTCGGCGGGTGGAAGCAGCCGGCCTACCTGCATCGCGACGCCAAGCTGCCCCGGTGGGTGCGCGCTGCCACGCTGGTGAGCCCGTTCGACCCGCTCATCTGGGAGCGCGACCGCACCGAGCGGCTGTTCGACATGGCGTACCGGATCGAGATCTACGTGCCGGCGCCCCAGCGGCTGTACGGGTACTACGTGCTGCCGTTCCTGCTCGGCGACCGGTTCGCCGCCCGGGTCGACCTCAAGGCCGACCGCAAGACCGGCGAGCTGCAGATCCCGGCCGCCTGGCTGGAGCCCGCCGCCGACCGGGAGGAGACGGCCGAGGCGCTGGCCGGCGAGCTGCACCGCCTGGCCGGCTGGCTGGGCCTGCACACGATCGCGGCGCCGGTCAGGGGTGACCTGGCCGGTCCGCTCGCGGCCGCGCTGAAGGCGCGCGCCGCGGGTGTACCGTGACGGCCATGAGCGGCTATCCGTGGCTGGCCGACCAGCCCGTCCAGGGACCGCCGGTGCCCCCCGAGTGGCTGTATCACCAGCAGTACCAGCCGAGGCCCGACGTGATCACCCGGGCCGCGCAGC
The DNA here is from genome assembly GCF_934643405.1 of uncultured Actinoplanes sp. GTDB lineage: Bacteria > Actinomycetota > Actinomycetes > Mycobacteriales > Micromonosporaceae > Actinoplanes. The sequence goes on along the minus strand of NZ_CAKUCL010000137.1, from coordinate 4,399 downwards.
GCGTGTGGACCAGGTCCCCGGTCTGGGCCGCCCCGCTCGCCCTGCTGGTCTGCATGGGCGGCGCGGTGGGCTACACGCTGGCCACGCATCCGGCCGACGCCGGCGCCGGGGACGCGCCCACCTGCCTGCTGAAGCTCACCACCGGTTTCGTGTGCCCCGGCTGCGGCGGCACCCGGGCGGCCTGGTTCCTGCTGCACGGCGACATCCCGGCCGCGGCCCGCCACCACGCGATCTTCACCTTCGCCGTGCCGTTCCTGCTCTACATGTACGTGGCCTGGGCCCTGAACAGGCTGTTCCACTGGAAGCTGCCGCAATTGTCGATCAGCACGCCGGTGATGCTCACCTTCATCGCGGTCTGGGGCGTCTGGAGTGTCCTGCGGAACCTGCCCTGGGCCCCGTTCACCGCTTTCTACGTCTGAGGGGCGAGTCCGATAGGTTGTGGGTATGACGCACGACCCGCGACCCTTCGGACGGCTGCTGACCGCCATGGTCACCCCGTTCGCCCCCGACGGCTCGCTCGACGTCGAGGGCGCGGCGGAACTCGCCACCTACCTCGTGGACGAGCAGCGTAACGACGCGCTCGTGGTCAGCGGGACCACCGGCGAGTCCCCGACCACCACCGACGCGGAGAAGGAACACCTGCTGCGCGTGGTGGTGGACGCCGTCGGCGACCGCGCCCGGGTGATCGCGGGGGTGGGCACCAACAACACGGCCCATACCGTCGAGCTGGCCCACGCCGCCGAGAAGGCGGGCGCGCACGGCCTGCTGGTCGTGACGCCGTATTACAACAAGCCGCCGCAGGCGGGCGTCGCCCGGCACTTCCAGGCCGTCGCGGACGCCTCCGGGCTGCCGATCATGGTTTACGACATTCCCCACCGGGCCGGCACGGCGATCGCCACCGAAACCATGTGCCAGATCGCCGAGCATCCGCGGATCGTCGCGGTCAAGGACGCCAAGGGCGACTTCACCGCCACCTCCTGGGTGCTGGCCCGCACCGACCTCGCCTACTACTCGGGCGACGACGCCGCCACGCTGCCGCTGCTCGCCATCGGCGGCGTCGGCCTGGTCGGCACCTCGACACACTTCACCGGCCGCCTCGCCAAAGACATGATCGAGGCGTACGAGCGAGGTGACAACGCCGCCGCGCTGGCCGCCCACCGCACCGCGTTGCCGCTGTTCACCGGCATCTTCCGGGCTCCCGGGACGATGCTGGTGAAGGCCGGGCTCAACGCACAGGGCCGGCCCGCGGGTCCGGTCCGGTCGCCGCTCGTCGACGCAACCGGTGCGGAACTGGAGCAGCTGCGCCAGGACGCCGCCGCGGCCGGCATCAGCATCTGACGGAAAGACAGAAAGAGCGAATGAGTCAAGCTCACGTGGAGCTGGATCCGCCGCCGCCACTGCCGGAGGGCGCCCTGCGCGTCATCCCGATGGGCGGCCTCGGTGCCATCGGCCGCAACATGACCGTGCTGGAATTCGACGGCAAGCTGCTCGTCATCGACTGCGGGGTTCTCTTCCCCGACGTCGAGCAGCCGGGTGTGGATCTCATCCTGCCCGACTTCACGCCGATCCTCGACCGGCTGGACGACATCCAGGCGATCGTGCTCACCCACGGTCACGAGGACCACATCGGCGCGGTGCCGTACCTGCTGGCACACAAGGCCGACATCCCGCTGGTCGGGTCCGAGTTCACCCTTGCCCTGGTCGAGGCCAAGCTGGCCGAACGCCGCCTCGACCCCTACACCTTGACCGTACGGGAGGGGCAGCGCGAGCGGCTCGGCCCGTTCGAGTGCGAGTTCTTCGCGGTCAACCACTCGATCCCGGACGCGCTCGCGGTCGCAGTGCGCACCCCGGCCGGGCTGATCCTGCACACCGGCGACTTCAAGATGGACCAGGTCCCGCTGGACGGCCGGATCACCGACCTGGCCGGGTTCGCCCGGCTCGGCGCCGAGGGCGTGGACCTGCTGCTGTCCGACTCGACCAACGCCGAGGTGCCCGGTTTCGTGGCCCCCGAGCGGGACATCGGCCCGGTGCTGAGCGCGATCTTCGGCAAGGCCCGTGGCCGGATCATCGTGGCGAGCTTCGCCTCGCACGTGCACCGGGTGCAGCAGGTGATGGACGCGGCCTGGGAGTACGACCGCAAGGTCGCGCTGATCGGCCGGTCCATGGTCCGCAACATGGGCATCGCCCGCGACCTGGGCCTGCTGCGCATCCCGGACGGCCTGCTGGTCAGCCTGGACGAGGCGACGAACATGCCGGCCGACGAGATCGTCTTCATGTCGACCGGGTCGCAGGGTGAGCCGATGAGCGCCCTCGGCCGGATGTCCACCGGCGACCACCGGCACATCACCATCGCCCCCGGCGACACCGTCGTGCTGGCCAGCTCGCTGGTCCCGGGCAACGAGACCTCGGTCTACCGGGTGATCAACCAGTTGTCCCGGGCCGGCGCCACGGTCGTGCACAAGGAGACGGCCAAGGTGCACGTCTCCGGTCACGCCCCGGCCGGCGAGCTGCTCTTCCTGCTCAACGTGGTGCGGCCGAGCAACCTCATGCCGGTGCACGGCGAGTGGCGGCACCTGCGCGCCCACGCCCAGCTCGGCATCGAGTCGGGCGTCGCGGCCGATCGGGTGGTGCTCTGCGAGGACGGCGACGTGGTCGACCTGGTCGAGGGCCACGCGCGGCACGTCGGGCGGGTGCAGAACCGGTACGTCTACGTGGACGGCCTCGCGGTCGGCGACGTCAGCGAGTCGCTGCTGACCGAGCGGCGCATCCTGGGCGACGGCGGCTTCATCTCGGCCACCGTGGTGATCGACTCGGTGACCGGCAAGGTGGTCGGCGAGCCCAGCGTCTCGGCGAAGGGCTTCTCCGAGGACCCGGAGGCGTTCAGCCCGGTCATCCCGCTGCTGACCGCGGCGCTGCACAAGTCGGCCGAGGACGGCATCACCGACACCCATCAGCTCCAGCAGGTGGTGCGCCGTACGGTCGGCCGCTGGGTGAACGACGCCTATCGACGGCGGCCGATGATCGTGCCCACCGTCGTCGAGGTCTGACTGAACCATCGAGGACTCCCCTGCGTACCTCTGGGCACGGTGCCGCCCCCACGGCACCCCCAGCGAGGGGAGTTTCTCGATGCAGCGCAGACGGATCGCCGTGGCGGCGGCGGTCGTGGCGGCGGCCGGGGCAGCGGTGGCTTTCACCCTGCCCTCGATGGCCGGCACCACGCCGTCCAGCGGCAAGCCCGCCGCTACGAAATCCGGCGGCGTCTCGCCGCACATCCTGGCGGCGATGGAGCGTGACCTGGGCCTCTCCGGAGACCAGGCGGAGGTGCGGCTGAAGCGGTCGCGGTGGGCGAGCGGTGTCTCGGCCCGCCTGCGCGCGCAGACCGGCGCCGACTTCGGTGGCGCGTGGCTCGCGCCCGACGGCACCACGCTGAAGATCGCGGTGACGGACCAGGGCGCCGCGAGCGCGGTGCGCAAGGCCGGCGCGGAACCGGTGATGGTGGCGCACAGTGAACAGGCGCTGGTCAGCGGCAAGGAGAAGCTGGACGCGGCGAAGACCGCGGCCGGGCTCACCGGCTGGTACGTCGACGTGGCGACCAACAAACTCGTCGTGGTCGCCAAGCCGGGCCGGACGGCCGCGGCCGAGAAGCTGGCCCGCAAGGCCGGACTGCCGGGTGACGCGGTCAAGGTGACCACCAGCGCGGCCAGCCCGAAGCCGCTGTTCGACGTGCGCGGCGCCGACCCGTACTTCATCGCGGTGGACGGCGGTACCGCCCGCTGCTCGATCGGCTTCTCGGTGCAGGGCGGTTTCGTGACGGCCGGCCACTGCGGCACGGCGGGCGACCAGACCGCCGGGTTCAACCAGCAGGCGCAGGGCACCGTTCGCGCCTCGGTCTTCCCGGGTGACGCCGACATGGGCTTCGTCGAGGTCAACGGCGACTGGACGCCGCGCGCGGTGGTCAACGACTTCCAGGGCAACGAGCTCCCGGTCGCGGGCAGCACCGAGGCACCGGTCGGCGCGGCCGTCTGCCGCTCCGGCTCCACCACCGGCACGCGCTGCGGGACGATCCTGGCGAAGAACCAGACCGTGGTGTACCCGGAGGGAGCGGTCACCGGCCTCACCCGGACCAACGTCTGCGCCGAGGGCGGCGACTCCGGTGGGCCGTGGCTCGCCGGCGACCAGGCGCAGGGCGTGACGTCCGGCGGGTCGGGCGACTGCACGGTGGGCGGCGAGACGTTCTTCCAGCCGGTGAACGAGATTCTCGCGGCCAACGACCTGACGCTGGTGACCAGCGGCGGCGCCCAGACTCCGCCGGCCGCCACCGCGCCGGCCGACCAGAACCCGCCGGCCGCCACTGCGCCGGCCGACCAGACTCCGCCCGCCGACCAGACTCCGCCCGCCG
>NZ_CAKUCL010000136.1 GCF_934643405.1 uncultured Actinoplanes sp. | reverse complement strand
CGGCGCCCTGCACCCGCGCAGGTGTAGCGCTCACTCAGCGCCGCCACGATTGCGCGCGTCGGCTCGCGGGTCTGCGCAACGGCGCGGCGCCTGGCCGGGGCGGCTACTTGGCCGGCGTCGACCGCCCAGCGCCCACGGGGCCGGCGGCCCAACGTGCAGCGCCTATGGCTGCGAGCGGCGGCGGCGCATGCTCAGGAACACCGCGGCGGCGCCCACGGCCAGCAAGCCGACGCCTGCGGCGGCCAGCAGGTCGACTCGCGGGCCCGTGATGGGCAGGCCACCGCCGGCGCCGGCCGGGGAGACGCCGGAGGCCCGGCTCTCCGGGGCCAGCGCGGCTGCCTCCAGCAGGCCGAAGCCCAAGGTGAGCGACACCGCGGGCCTGGACTTCCCGTCGTAGCCATCGTGATCCCGGCTGCTCGGACGCCGACCATCCGACCGGCTGCCGGAGTCACTGTCACCAGAGCTCCCGGCATCAGCTTTCTGCCCGCCGGAGTCCTCGCCACCCGAGCCGCGGCCGCCGGAGCCTTCACCGTCGTACCCCTCGGCGTCGCGTCCGGCGGCGTCCCGCCCGGCAGCGTCCCGCCCGGCACCATCGCGCCCGGCAGCATCGCGCCCGGAGTCGCGCCCGGCAGCGTCGCGTCCGGCGTCGCCGTCTTCTGAAGCCCGGCTGTCGGAGGCGTCGGACTGGAGGATTGCCACCTTGATCGCCGTTGCCTTGGCCGCGATCGCGTGGCCCTTCCTCGCCTGACGAACCTCGCCCAGCGAAATGCGGATTTTCGTGCCGCCCGCCGGGCCGACCGCGGGGGCCGACTCGAGGTGCGGGCTGGAGATCTTCGGGAAGCCGGGGATCACCGGCAGCGGCAGCGGCGTGCCCTTGCGCAGCGTGTCCAGGCCGGGGAACGCCGCCGCCTCCAGCGAACTCACCGTCACGTCGACGTGGTCACCGGCCGTCGACAGACGCCTCGTCGGCACGCCTTCGCCGGAGACCTCGATCGTCGCGGGCGTGTAGGAGATCTCACCGGTGCCCGTGGCGGACATGCAGGCGGTCAATTGCGGCTGGCTCAGCACCTTGAGCCGCACCTTGCCGCCGGCCAGGTCGATGCGGCCGGCCGTCACCCCGGCCTCGGCCACCGTGCTGGCCTCGCCGTCGAGGTGCCTGAGCGACGTCGAGCTGCGGCTGGCGATCTTCTGCGGCACGCGGACCAGGGCGCGCCGGCCACTGCCCAACAGGCTGACGCCGTTCAGGGCCGCGTCGGCCCGGGACGCTTCCCCGGGCGTACGACCGCACCCCATGGCCGCCTCCCACCGCGCGTGAGCCGAGATCTCGCCCTTTCCGACCGTCAGGGGGCCGACCTTGGCGGCCGGCGCCTTGCGGGTGGCGGCCTTCGCGTGGCTCGGGGGCGCCTGCTGCAGGACCGGATCCGACAACGCCGCCTTGCCGTCCGCGCGGCCGTCGAGGACACGGGCATATCCGGCCGAGTTGACCGAAGCATGGGAGATCATCGCCGTACGGGACTCGCCCAGGCCGATGTCGGCGAGCGTGGACGAGCTGTCCATGCTGCCGCCGCCCTGACCGCCCGTGCCGGCCGACTCGGGGAACGGCAGCGAGGTCGCGTCGGGATCACGGATCTCCGAGACGTCCAGCAGGTCCAGCAGGTTCGAGCCGAACATGCCGATGCCCTCGCTGATCGTGTCGCTGTCGTCGGGGTCGTCGCTGGTCGGATCGATGCCGGCCAGCACCCGATCGGTGGTCTTGTGGCTTTCGGTCTTCGTGGCCGGGCGTTCGGCGGGCGGCTTGCGCACCTCGAGTTCGTCGATCCGGAGCAGCTCCGCGCCGGACTGCGCCGCGTAGGTCTCGGCCGCCGTGCAGGACGCCGGAGCGAGCAGGGGTGCCGGAGCGAGAAGCCGGGCCGGAGCGAGATGCGCCGGTGCGGCCAGCGCGGGCACCGGCGTGGTGAGTGTGCTCGCGAAACCGAGCGCGACGACACTGGCGGCCAGCGACCTGGCGGGCGTCATGGCAGGTTCCCTCCCCGGAGTGGGCCGCGGTGAGCGGCGTCTACGGGTCTGCCCAACGAGGGTCGATCTGGGCGGTTGCGCGCCATCTATACGACAACCCCGCCGGGTAGGTCAAAACCGGCATTTGGTACGCCGTGGGCCGCGTCGTAGGGTGGAGGCCATGGGCATGCTGTGCGCGGTCAGCTTCAACCGGTACGGCCGTCTCTACTACCTCGACCCGGGCGAGCACTCGCCCAAGGTCGGCGACCGTGTGCTCGTGCCCACGGACGACGGGCCCGAGGTGGCGGAGTGCGTCTGGGCGGCGCAATGGGTCGACGAGGACACGTCGGCCTTTCCCAAGGTCGCCGGCCTCGCCGACGACAACGACCTGCGTCGCGACGAGCTGTTGCGCAAACGCAAGGCCGAGGCGAAGGTCGCGGCCAAGAAGCTGATCAAGGCGCACGAGCTGCCGATGAAGGTCGTCGCCGTCGACCATGTGCTGGAGCAGGGCGGAGTCGGCGGCGCGCGCACGACGATCTACTTCACGGCGCCGCACCGAGTCGATTTCCGATCTTTGGTACGGGACTTGGGCGCGACCCTGCACTGCCGCGTGGAGCTCCGGCAGCTGTCGGCCCGCGACTCGGCCCGCGTCCAGGGTGGCATCGGCTCGTGCGGCCGCGACCTGTGCTGCGCCACGTTCCTGACCGACTTCGAGCCGGTGACCATCCGGATGGCGAAGGACCAGGACCTGCCCCTGAACCCACTGCGGATCTCCGGCGCGTGCGGCCGCCTGATGTGCTGCCTTAAGTACGAACATCCCCTATATGCCCGTTTTGCCGAGTCCGCTCCGCCCGTGGGCAGCCGCGTGACGACCCCCGAGGGTGACGGTCGGGTGGTGGGGCACAGCGTCCCGAAGGACTCGGTGACGGTGCGGCTGGACGCCGACGGTTCCCGCTGCTCCTGCAGCCGCGCGTCGGTGTGCGGCCCGCGCCAGAGCCACGAGGAGCGCTACGCCTGACGGCGGAGGAGCCGGGGCAGTGCCGGACGGCGACGGCAGGTGGGCCTGCGCGGGGGCGAGGCGGGCGGAGCCCGCGAGTCTGGAGGACCCGGCGGGCCCGCCCGGCGGCTGGGTGAGGAGCCGGAGTGGCGCCTGGTCGCCCGTGCGCCACGGGACTCCTCCTACGCCGTACTTATGGGTTTCGAAAGACTCAGCCCTTTTCGATCTGGGAGAGCAGCTCGCGGCAGAAGGCCGGGAGGTCGTCGGGCTTGCGGCTGGTCACGAGGCGGTCGTCGACGACAACCTCCTGGTCGACCCACGTGGCGCCGGCGTTGGTGAGGTCGGTGTGGAGGCTCGGCCAGCTGGTCATCGTGCGGCCCGAGACGACTCCGGCCTCGATGAGCGTCCACGGAGCGTGGCAGATCGCGGCGACCGGCTTGCCCGTGGCCATGAAGTCGCGGACGAAGCGGACCGCGTCCTCGTTCGTGCGCAAGAAGTCCGGATTCGCCACGCCGCCCGGCAGGACCAGGGCGTCGTAGTCGGCCACGTTCGCGTCGGCCACCGCCGCCGACACGTCGTACTTGTTCGACTTGTCCAAGTGGTTGAAGGCCTGCACCGGAGACGTCGAGGTCGAGAGCAGCTCTGCCGTACCGCCTGCCGATTCGACGGCCTTGCGCGGCTCGGTGAATTCGACCTCTTCCACGCCGTCCGCGGCGAGGAAAGCTATTCGCTTGCCCTGGATCGAGGTGGTCATCTCATCTCCTGACGGATTGGGTGGGTTCAATAACCCCTCTGCCCGACCGCGGCGCGGGCAAACGCCGGGGTGCGCCCGTTGGCCAGCCGGCCGGCGAACCAGGCGCCGAATGCGGTCACCCCGAGAGCGATCAATTCGATGAGGAAGAGGCCCCCGCCGGCCGCTCGATCGGCGCTGCCGACCCGGACCATCAGGATGACCGCGAACAGGATCAGCGAGCCCATGTTGAACAGGACCCGCAGCACTCCGACGCGCTTGGTCTCGGCGCGCTTGACGAAGGCGAGGTCGATCGCGCCGGCGAGGGTGGCGAGAATGCCGGCGACCAGGCCGGCCACCACGTTCCAGAACGCCAGGGTGCCGAGAATGCTCGGACCGCCGAGCAGATTGGCGGCATCGAAGATGACGGCCATCGCGAACAGGCCGAGCGGGAACATCACCAGGATGGGTTGTACGGCCTGGCCCGCGATCTTGAGTCGGCTCTCCATGCGGGTTATCGCCCTTCCACCTGCGTGATCACAGGTACGACTGTGGCATCCCTCGGGTCGCTACCCGGCCTGTTCATCAATGAAACGCCACAAGCCGGTCAAGTGACCGACGGCGCAGCGCCGAATCTGCAACATGGCAAGGTGAAATCTGGCGGAGTGCCGTGTGGCATGTTCTACTGAGGAGTAGGAGCACAGGGCGGATTTCACGACGGCACCCGGCGGCAACCGGGTGCCGTTGTAGCCCCGGAAACAGCGTCCCGGGCCGTCTCGTCGCGGAGACCGGCCTTCGTGGAACACCGCGAGGCGGGGAATTCTCTCTGCGCCCATCGTGGCCCGCCTTTCCTCTCCTCGCAAGGAGCGGAAAGGAGTTCGCCGTGCGAATCCACTACCGTGGCTCCGATGTCCTCGTGACCCCTCATCCGGTGCGGAGTGCCGCCGGAGAGGTTCGCCATTGTTGCTGGCCGCCCTCTCGGCTGTCCGCTTCGTGGTGCGCCGGCACCACCGTCCACGTCGGCGCATCCTGCGCGCCGGGTACCGCGGCGCCGTCGTGATTCTCTACGCCTCCGCCGACGGCAGGCTGTGCAACCAGGTGAAACCTGCCCTGCAGAGGGGCCCTCGAGCACGGTCCGGCTCTGCCCTGGCTGGGCCCGGCCGCGACCTAGCATTGTCGCAATCTGCCAGATAGCAGATTGACCGGTAGCGGAGAGACTGGTGGCGTGCTCTACTGAATGCAGACAGTCACCTTCAGGGCGGAGTGACAAAGGGGGGAAGTAGCGGGGCGGCACCCGGCGGCAACCGGGTGCCGTTGTCGCCTCGCGACTCTCTCGCTCCGCCCGCATGAAAGGCGAGGGGCGATTCTCTCGGCCGCGTCGCGGCCCTCTCCTCGCGCGTGACTGCCGAGAGGGGGAAATGTCATGCGCCTCTACTATCGCGGTCCCGACGCATTGATCACGGCCGGCCAGTTCGTCTGGCTCGGCGAAACCCCGAAGGTGTACGCCATCGCCGATCTGCGGGGTGCCCGGCTCACCCGGCGTTCCCCGAAGACCATCTGGCTCCCGGCCGTGGCGGCGGCGGTCCTCGTTCTGGTCCCGGGTTATCTGTTGTTGAACACCTGGGTCTCCCGCGTGTCCCTCGCGGGTGTTGCGCTTCTCGTCGTGTCCATCGCGCTGGTGTGGGGCCGGCTCGGCCGGCGCTACGAATTGCGGGCCGATGAGGTGACCATCTACTCCACCATGGACGAAACCACGTTCAACCAGGTCGCACGAGCCCTCCAGCGGGTCATGGAGAGTTATCCCGAGGTGCGCTCACGTCCGGGCGCCGTGGCGGCTTGAGATCACACAGGGGAGTTGTCACGTGACAAGTCTCGGTTTGGCACACAACCTCGGGACGTCAGCATCGTTGTGAGAGGACAGTGGGTAGCATGGTGCCACCTCGCTGACTGCCAGCGGGCAGCCGGCGAGGTGGCGTCATAAATTTCTTCAACGACGAAGGATCGACAGAGGACCGTGGCCGAGGACGTCTCGCCGACCGTCGCACGCAGGCATCTTCGCCTTGCGCTGCGAGAGGCTCGGGAGACTGCGAATCTTACTCAGCTTGAAGTGGCTGAGGAGATGGAGTGGTCCCTCAGTAAGGTCATTCGCATTGAAAACGGCGATGTCCGCATCTCGCCGAACGATCTGCGTCCCCTGCTCAATCTGTTGCGGGTGAAGGACAAAGAGATCGTTGCGCAACTTCTTGCCTATGCGAAAGTCGCTCGCACCCGGCAACGCGCGTGGTTCCATGAGCCGCAATTCCGCGAGCATCTGACCGAACCTTCGCTGCGCCTCATCGAATATGAGGCCGAGGCGGAGGAGATTCGCTATTACCAGGTGTTCTTCATGCCGGGCCCATTGCAGACGGCCGATTACGCCCGGGCCAACCTCGATCATTTCGAGGACGACGACATCCCGGCCGAGACGCGCCGCTGGCGGGCCGAGGCGCGCGAGCGCCGGCGGCAGCAGGTGCTGTCCCGTCTCGGTCACCTTCGCATTTACGCCCTGCTCGACGAGTCAGTGTTCCGGCGGCCGCTCGGCGGCCCCGAGGTCTTCCTGACTCAGCTGCAGGAACTCCATGACTTGGCTGCCGCCGGCAAGGTCTTCGTACGGATGATTCCGTTCCTGTCCTACCCGGCAGTGACCAACAACGCCACCTTCGACCTGCTCACCCTGAGGGCCGGTGATCCGAGCAGCGATGTGCTGTACCGCGAGACCGGCCTGCAGGACGAGATCATCGAAGGCGGGGTAGGAACCATGAGGCACCACGAACGATTCGACAAAATCTGGCGTGGCACCGCTAATGAAGAAGACACGATCGACTTCATGCGCAGTCGTATCAAAGAGCTAGAAGCCCAGATAAACCACCTAGGAAACACCTAGCATAGTTTCTTGTACCCCCCGCAGATCCGGTTCGGGCTGCGGGTTCCTTTGTGTGGGGAAGGCAAGGATCAACGATGATGTCGGACGCTGTCAAGTGGCAGAAGAGCAGCCGATGCAGCAGTAACGCTTGCGTCGAGGTGGCCAAGGTCGACGACGAGTACCTGGTCCGGGATTCGAAGAACCCTCAGGCGCCGCACTTGACTTTCACCTCGGAAGAATGGGCTGCGTTCGTCGAGGGCGTCACCGCGGGTGAGTTCCGCTTTTAAGAAGCTCACCCAGACGTGCCACCCTGCACCTCGAAGCGGCATCCGATGGGCGCCACTTCGAGGTGCAGGGTGGTAAGAGCCGATCGTTCACGGCAGATGAGACAAAGGTGATGTAACCGGCAAAACTTTTGGACATTTCGTCGTTTCGAGGGTGAATGCCGCGCTGAGACGCCTTCACTCATGTTGGTCTTCGCCGCGACTCCTGACGTTCGCTTACCGTGGATGACGGGAACCGTCACGGAGGTGCAACATATGATCAAGCCGTCGAAGAGTCTGCAGTGGCTGCGATCATCGCACTGCAGCACGAGTGCCTGTCTCGAGGTCGCCTGGACCGGAGATCGCGTTCTGGTGCGCGACAGCAAGGATCCGGCCAAAGCGCCGATGGAGTTCACCGCCGCCGAGTGGGCGGCATTCGTCAAGGGCGCGCGGAGCGGCGAATTCGATTTCGCATGACGCCGGATAATCCTCGCCGGCAGTGCCGCCGCGGGCCGAGCGCGGCATACTGCCCTGGTGAGGGTCCACCCGCACTGTACTGATACCGAGCGATTCGCCGTCCTGCACGACGCGGCGGACCGGATGCTCGATGAGTTCACCGAGCTCTATCTGGTCGAGCGGCGTGAGAGCAAGGAGTTGCTCGGGCCCGATCAGGCTCTGGTGCGGATGGTCCGGCTCATTCCGCGAACGCCGGCGGCGGGTCCGCTGGCCATCGCGTTCACCGACTTCCCGGGATTGGCCGTCCGGCTGGGGAGATGGTGGTCCGAGGCCCTGCCCGGGTGCGGCTGCGACGTGTGCGACGAAGATCCGGCGGAACTCGTCGACGTCCTCCGAGCGCAGTCCGACGCACTGATCGAGGGTGGCCTGTGGGAGCGGGTCCGCCGAGGCGTGGGCGGCTCCTGGTTCGAGATCCGGCTGATCGGGGAGCGGATCAACGCGCGGCGGGAGGGGCCGCTGACGGCGAGGGACGCTCGCGACGCCCGGCGCGGGGGCTTCGCCGCGCCGGTGCGCTGGTCACCGTGGCCGCGGCGGGGAGTGTCAGCCGCCTAGCAGGCGCACTGCCGTGCGGATTCCGGGCCGGCCGGGTGTGTCAGCCGCCCAGCCGGCGCACCGCCGTGCGGATCTCGGGCCGGCCGGGTGTGTCAGCCGCCCAGCAGGCGCACCGCCGTGCGGATTCCGGGCCGGCGGATCACGTTCGCCATCGAGAGATCACCCCGGCAGAACGACTGGAACGCGCGCCAGCCCAGCGGCGTGCCCATCGAGAGATGCACCAGCTGCGGACGCTTGGCGAAGATCTTGAGCAGGCGGCGACCGGCGGCCATCTCCGGCGCCAGCTCCGCGGCGATCCTGCGGTCGTACGCCTCGAGGTCGGCACCCTTGGCGGCGACCTCCCCGGCCCACGTGCCGGAGCGGAGCGCGTAGCTGATCCCTTCCCGCGTCCACGGCTCCAGCAGCCCGGCCGCGTCCCCGGCGACCAGGACCCGGCCCTTGCGCACCGGGGAGTCGGGCCGGCGGCACCGGGTCAGGTGCCCCGAGTCGCGGAGGACCTTGCGGCTGGTGAGCCCCAGGCGGTCCACGAAGTCGGCCAGGTACTTCTTGGTGTCGGTGCCGTGGCCCTTGGTCATGATCACGCCGACGGTGAGCTCGTCGTCCTTCGGGAAGACCCAGCCGTACGAGCCGGGGAACGTGCCCCAATCCAGCAACACCCGGCCGCGCCAGGCTTTGCGGTCCTCCTCGTTGGCAGCCAGCTCCACCTCGAGGCCGAGATCCTGCTGGTCCAGCGTGACGCCGACGTGCCGCGAGCTGATCGCCGCCGAGCCCTCCGCGCCGATCACCACCCGGGCGGTGATCTCGGTGCCGTCGGTCAACGTGATGGTGGCCGTGTCCGCGTCCTGGGCGATGCCGCGCACCTGGGACTGCTGCCGGATCGTGGCGCCGGCCGCCACCGCCGCCTCGTACCAGGCCAGGTCGAAGTCGTCGCGGCGGACCATGGTCAGGATCGGCCGGTCGGCGTGCCGGGTGAACGCGCGGCGGCCGTCGCGGGTGAACGTGATCGCGTCGATCGTGTCCCGGCCGGGCACTTTGATCCGCGGGCCGGCGATGCCGAGCGAGGTGCCGATCAAGCCTCCGCCGCAGGTCTTGTAGCGCGGGTGCTCGGCGCGTTCGAGCACGATCGTGCGGGCTCCGGCCGAGGCCGCGGCGTGTGCGGCGGACAGACCGGCGGGACCGCCACCGATCACGGCGACGTCCCAAGACGGCTCTGAGATCACGACCGCGATATTATCCGCAACGTTGTGTACGATCGTACACATGGACACGCGGACCATGCGGGAGCGGATGCTCGCCGGGGATCTCTACATCGCCGACGATCCGCATCTTCAGGACGAGCTGCGGCGCGCGCAGGGGCTCACCCATCGGATCAACACGGCCGATCCGACGGACTCCGAGCTGCTGCGATCGCTTTTCGTGGCGCTGCTCGGGGCGTACGGGGAAGGCAGTGAGATTCGTCCGCCGTTCCGCTGCGACTACGGGCGCCGGACGTCGGTCGGTGCGCGGACGTTTGCCAATTTCGGGCTGATCAGCCTCGACGTCGCGCCCGTGACGATCGGCGATGACGTGCAGATGGGGCCGAATGTGCAGCTGCTCACGGCGTACCACCCGGTGGCCGCCGCGCCGCGCCGCGACAAGTGGGAGGCGGGCTCGCCCATCGTGATCGGCGACAACGTCTGGCTCGGTGGCGGGGTGATCGTGCTGCCGGGCGTGACCGTCGGGGAGAACACCGTGGTCGGCTCGGGCGCGGTGGTGACCCGTGACCTGCCGGCGAACGTGGTCGCGGTCGGCAATCCGGCCCGGGTGCTGCGGGAGGTCCCGCAATGAGTGGCGCCGGGGGAGGTCCCGCCATGAGTGGCGCCGCGGGAGGTCCCGCGGTGAGCGCCGTGCCCACGACGCGATCGCCGCGCCGTTACGACCCCGGCCGTAAGAACCGGATCGTCGAGGCCGCGATCGAGGTCATCGCTCACCACGGCGTCGCCGGGACCACCAGCCGGCTGATCGCGGCCGCCGCGGACGTACCGCTCGGCTCGCTGACCTACCACTTCGAAGGGCTCGACGACCTGCTCGCGCAGGCCTTCGAGCGGCACGCCGAACGGATGTCGCCGCGATACGAGGCGCATTTCGAGGGCGTACGGGACATGGCCGGCTTCGTCGACGCGGTGACCGACCTGATCAACGGGGACGCGGGTGGCGACGCGTCGGACTGGGCCGTGGCGTACGAGCTGTATCTGGCCGCTCTGCGCAAGCCGGCGTTGCGCACCGTGACCGAGGCCTGGATGCGCCGCTCACGCGCTGTGCTCGAAAGGTTCGTCGATCCGGTCACTGCCCGTGGTGTCGACGCGCTCATCGAGGGCCTTGTGATGCACCTGATCCTGTCCACCGACACCGACCGCGCCGCCACCCGCACCATCGTCGCCCGATTCCTAGGAGTAGCACCGTGACCACCGTCGTCGAGACCGCGCCGCAGGTGCGGGCGGCGTCCCGGGCCGTCTACGCGGCCTTCATCCTCTCCGGGTTCGCCGCCGCCAGCTGGGCGTCACGGATCCCGCAGGTGCGTGACGCGCTCGGCCTGAGCCCGTCCCGGCTGGGCCTGGTGCTGCTCTCCATCGCGTTCGGCTCGATCATCTCGTTGCTGCTGGCCGGGCACGTGGTGTCCCGGTTCGGTTCGCGCGCCACGGTCGCCACCATGGCCGCGCTGCTCGGGGTGGCGCTCAGCGCGGCCGGGGTCGGATACCGGCTGGGCGTCATCCCGGTGGTGATCGGGCTGGCCTGCTTCGGCTTCGCCAACGGCGCGTGGGACGTGGCGATGAACGTGCAGGGCGCCATGGTCGAGCGGAAGCTGGGCCGGGCGATCATGCCGCGCTACCACGCCGGGTTCAGCGTGGGGACGGTCGTCGGTGCGCTGGCCGGGGCGGGAGCGGTGGCGCTGCACGTCTCGGTGACCGCTCACCTGATCGCCGCCGCGCTGCTCGCGGCGGTCATCGTGCTTTTGTCCGTACGGGCTTTCCTGCCGGACGACGGGGGAGCGGAACCCGCGGTGACGCCGTCCGATCCGGCGCTCGTCGGTTCGAACGCGCCCGTGTCGGAGAAGTCTGGTGTCGGTGGCGCACTCGCTCACTGGCGCGAGCCACGGACGGTGCTGATCGGCGTGTTCGTGCTGGCCTTCGCGTTCACCGAGGGCGCCGGCATCGACTGGATCAGCGTCTCGATGATCGACGGGTACGGGACGGCCGCCTCGATCGGCACGCTGGCGTTCGCGGTGTTCCTGGCCGCGATGACCGCCGGCCGCTGGCTCGGGCCGCCGCTGCTGGACCGCTTCGGGCGGGTGCCGGTGGTGCGGGCGCTGGCCGTGTGCAGCGTGGCCGGGCTGGCGCTGTTCATCTTCGGGACGGCCACCCCGGTCGCGTTCGCCGGCGCACTGCTCTGGGGACTGGGCGCGTCGCTCGGCTTCCCGGTGGGGATGAGCGCGGCCGCCGACGACCCGGCGCACGCGGCCCCGCGGGTGAGCGTGGTGGCGTCGATCGGGTACTGCGCGTTCCTCGGCGGGCCGCCGCTGGTCGGCTTCCTCGGCGACCACGTGACGGTGCTGAAGGCGCTGCTCGCCGTGGCCGTCCTGCTCGTGGTCGCGATCGCACTGGCCGGTTCAGTGCGACCGCTGACCACAGCTCGTCGTTGAGCAGGTGCCGGCCGGACGCCTACCGGGCCGCGGCCCGGCGCGGTGCTCCGGCCGGCTCCTCCTCGGATTCGTCCTGGTCGTCTTCGTGGTCGTCGTGCTGGTCGTCGTGCTGGTCGTCCTGCTCGTCGTCGTCCGGCCGCTGGGCGTCCTGCGCCTGGTCCTCGGTGTGCTGCTCCTCATCGGGTTGGCCGACGACCTCCCCGTCCCGGATCTCGCCGCGCCACGAGCCGGTCTCCTTGCCGTTGAGGGAGACGAAACGGCGGAAATGCTTGAGATCCAGCCGGGCGCGACGGCCACCGGCACGCCAGATGTTGCCGGTCTTCTCGAACAGACCCTGCGGGTAGTACTCCATCACCAGCAGCACCCTGGTCAGATCGTCGGCCAGGGGATGGAAGGTCACGACGCCGCGGGTCGAGCCCTTCGCGCCCTCGCTCGTCCAGGCGATCCGCCGGTCAGGCACCTGTTCCTGGGTCTTCGCGGTCCAGGTTCGCCGCGACCGGAAGACCTTGACCCGCCAGACGGACTCCGTCTCGCTCTTCGCGTCCACCCCTTCGACGCCCTTCATGAACTTGGCGAACTCGGGGTACTGGGTCCACTGGTTGTAGACCACGTCGACCGGCAGGCCGACGTCGATGCTCTCGACGATGTTGGTCACCTTCGGGGTGCCGCCACCGCGGCCGAGGGCCGACTTGACCTTTTCGGCCAGGCCCTTCATCGCGGCGCCGAGACCCGCCCGGATGGGCGACTTGCCCTCGGCCAGATCCTCCGCGCCGGCGGCCGCCGCCTTGACGGTCGGGCTGGCATCAGGCCCCTGCGCGACGCGGGTGAGGCGCTCGGTCACCGCGCCGGTGACCTTGCCCACCAGGTTGGTGGCGCGGGCGCGGGCATAGTTCTTCGCCGCCTCCCCGAGGCTCGCTACCACCGGGTTGGCCAGGAGCTGCCGGCCGCGGCCGGACACCTCGTCCTTTGCTTGCGTGCCGGCCTCGGTCATCGTGACTCCCCCTCCGCATTACGCCGACGCGTCGGCCTCCTCGACTGGTCGGCGTCGCGTTGACGGGCGGGCCGTCTGCGTGCACCGGCGTTTTCCTGGTTCGTCGTGCTGTCTTCGTCCGCCGGTTCCTTCGCCGGTTCGTTCGCCGCCGCCTGGTCGTCGGTGTTGTCGGCGTCGTCGGTGTTGTCGGCGTCGTCCGCGTCGTCCGCGTCGTCCGCGTCGTCCGCGTCGTCCGGGTTGTCGGCGCCCTCATCCGCTTTGTCGTCTTGATCTGTGTCGTCGGTGTCTTGATCCGAGCCGTCGTCGTCTCGGTCGGTGCTCTCGGCGCTGTCGTCGGGTTCCTGGCTGTCCTGCGGGCCGGTCTGCTCGTCGCCCGACTCGCCCTTCTTCCCGCCGGCGGTCTTCAGGGTGCCGGTCAGGCGGTCGGTGACGTCGGCCGCCTTGTCGGTGACCACATCGGACGGAACACCGAGCTGGGCGGCCCGGCGCTGCAGGTTGTCGGTCAGCGCGGTGGCCTGGGCCTCCAGTGCGGCGACGGCCGCGCCGCGTGCGGCCTCCAGCATCGGCCCGCGAACCTCCTGCACGAGCTGCTGTGTCAGCTGCCTGACCTCGGTGGATTGCAGGGCTCGCTGCGCGCCCTCGCGGATCAGATCACTCGGGCGCTTGCCCATGGCCCACAAACCGAGGGCGATCGCCGCCTTGCCCTTCTTGGTGCGTCCCAATACGTAAGCGCCCAGCACCGCCGCGCCGAGCTTGAGGGTTTGGTTCATGCTCCTCCTTCCTCCACAGTGATCAGTCCCAGCCCCACTGCCCGGTGCCGGCCGGGCGTGGTCGTACGTCGGTGAAGTCGAACGGTGGAAGTGGTCCGACGCTGCGCACGGTGTACTCCGGGCCGAGCCCGGCTCGTACGGCGTGCACGGCGGCGTCGAACCGCGCCAGGCCGGAGGCGGGTACCAGATAGGCCTGCCGTAGTGCGGTGTACTCGCCGGGGCGGCACGGCGCGTAGGCGACGGTGACGTTCTCCAGTTGCGCGCGGATGTCGTCGCCCAGCTCGTCCCGGCGTTCGGCCAGGCGCAGCGAGATCTCCTCGCCGAGCCGGATCCGATCGGCCGGCTCCGCGTCGGGCCCGGTCATCCGCTGCGCCAGCCGGCGCAGGTCGGGCGTGGCATCGAGCAGCCGGGCGATCTCCACCTCCTCGTTCACCGCCGTCTCCAGCCGGATCTCGACCAGGCCGTCCATCTCGCCGAGCAGCTCCACCAGGTCGTCGACCGCGGTGTCGAGCAACTCCCGCCGGGCCTCGTCCTCGTCGGCGACGAGGGTGGCGAACCGGACCGGCAGCACGGGACCGCCCGGCAGCAGCGCGGTCAACGCCTCCAGGTACGTCACGGCGTCCTGGTCGCGCAGGACGAGATCGTCGGGCACGGAGCTGACCACGGCGGCGACCGGACCGGTGCCGACCAGTCGCACCTCGCCGGGCGGCTCGCCGATGCCGGTGACGCCGGGCGGCACCGGATGGCCGGAGCGGGCCACGCCGTACACGACCAAGGCCACGGGGTCAGCCGTCCTCACGGACGCCGCGGCGTCCCTGCGGCGCCTGCCGGTCGGCCGGAATCCGCCGGCTCTCGTCATCGTCGCGGCCGGTGAGCGAGCCGATCACCTCCGAGGCGGTGTCCTTGATGCCGCTGAGCGCACCGCGGGCCTTGGAGCGTGCCCCGCCCTCGGTGATCCCCTCGACCATCCCGGGCAGGCCGGTCACCTGCCCCCGCGGCTGGAGGTCGAGGCGGTTGACCGCCTCGGCGAACCGCAGGTACGTGTCGACGCTGGCGATGACGATCCGGGCGTCGATGGTCAGCAGCTCGATGCCGACCAGTGACACCCGGACGTAGGCGTCGATCACGATGCCTTTGTCGAGGATCAGCTCCAGGACATCGGCCAGACTGCTCGGTCGCGGGGCTCGGTCGACGCCGCGCGTCGTGATGGTCATGACGGCTCCTTCCCCAGGGAGGAATCGGCGGCCGGCCGGTTGCCCGTGGTCGGGCCGGGTCCGGCCGCGAGGTCGATGTCGTGCAGGCGCAGGAGAGATCCGAGCTCGTCATCGACGTCGCCGAAGATCTCTCGCAGCTCGGCGAAGCGTTCGTCCAGGCTCATCAGGGCGCGGCCGAGTCGTTCGATCTCGTCGGCGGTCAGCGACCCGCCGTCGACCCGCCGCAGTACCTGCCGCTCCAGCAGCTGGCGGACGAGTTCGAGCACGGCCAGCACCAGGCGGCCGAGGCCGTGACCCAGGTCGTCGGCGTCGGCATCCAGCCGCAACGGTCGAGCGGGGCGGGGCTGCGTCACCGTGGACACCCCTCGTCGGTGCCGGCGGGCGTCTGCACCGAGGTGAGCAGCAACCGCAGATCCAGCCGTACGAGGTCGACGCCGGCCAGCGCGATGATGACGTCTCCGCTGATCACCGCGCCGCGGTCGATCACTCGGTCGAGCAGATCGACAAGGCTGGTCGTGCCGGCGTGGCGCACCGGCGTGTCCCGGTCGTTCATGCGGCCGCTCGCAGACTGGCCGGGACGAACGAGTACGGCGGCCACGGGCCGGTCACCCGCAGCCGCAGGCCCTGGTCGCCCAGCAGGTCGCCGCAATCGTCCACGACCGCCAGGAACCGGCGCTCGGCCGCACGCCGGACCAGGTAGCTCTCGTCGAGCAGCACGTCACCGCCGCTGCGGCGTCCGGCTGCGGCGCGTACGGCCACGGCTCGCACCGTGTCGGCGACGGCGGCCACCGCGCCGGCCCGGGCGGTCTGCCGTCGCTGGTCCTCGGCCAGCTGCTCGCGACGGCGCAGCAGGTACGCCGTACCGGTGCCGACGTCGGAGTTCGAGGCCGGCCGGGCGTCCGGCACGTGACCGCCGGTGTCGGACGCCTCGATGGTCAGGCCCCACTCCCGGCACGCTCGGACGTCGCGCAGGCCGGCGGACAGCTCGCCGGCCCGCCGATCGAGGAATTCGCGGGCGGCGTCCCGCCCGGTCAGCACGGTGCCGAGCCGCAGCGGCAGCACCCGGTCGGCGGCGTCCATGGCGGCCAGGACCACGGCATGATGCCGTTGAGCCAGCTCGGCGAGCAGCTCCGGTGCCGAGCCCTCCACGGCCGCCGCGAGCTGCTGAAGGCCGACCTCGCTGACGACCGCGGTCAGCGCGCCCTGCTGGACCGTCTCCACCGGGGCGCCGCCGACACCGGGCATCTCGCCGGGCACGGCATCGCCGCCGACCACGGCGTAGAGGTAGAGACCCCGTTGAGAAGTCATCGGGGGGACCTCGGGTCGGTACCGGCGACCGGTGCCGGCCGCTCACCCGCCGCTTCGACCGCCACGTCGGCCGGCAGGCGCCGCTCCAGCGCCTCCAGCCGGGCGCGCAGCTGGTCGTTCTCCGCCTCCAGCTCGCGGCGCCGGGCGGTGGAGTTCAGGAACGGGTCGTGGGTCCACCAGTCGATGCCCATCGACTTGGCGGTGTCGACCGAGGCGATCAGCAGCCGCACCTTGAGCGTCAGCAGCTCGATGTCCAGGACGTTGACGACGATGTCGCCGGCGATCACCACGCCTCGATCGAGGACCCGTTCCAGCAGGTCGCCCAGGGTGTCGGGACGGGGTTGCGAGGCGTAACGGGACAGCGAGCCGGTGTGCATCGAGCTGCGGGACGGTGTCGTCACGGCGGTCAGCTCCGTTCGGTCGAGTTTCGGGTGAAGCGCCGCAATCGCTCGTACGAGGTCAGGTTGCCGTCGCGATCGGTGTCCACCCGGTAGGTGGCCAGCACGCTCGTGGTGTCCGGTACTCGTTCGAGCTCCACCACGTCCACGAGCAAGGACCAGCCGTCTCCGTCCGGCCGGACGCCGGTCACCGCATTCGGGGACTGCCCGACCAGCTCGGCGAATTGAGCCAGCGCCACCCGAGCAATCTGTCCGATGTGGCCCGCCCCCAAAGGCTTGTTATTCGATTCGGTGTGGTCGCCCTCACCCATGATTCTTCCTACCACAGGCCGACGGATACAACATTCGGAGGAAATGCGGTTTGCCAGTCTTGCCCAGCGCGCGGCGGCGAATTCTGGAATGTTGCATAGATGTCAGCTGTCCAGCCTTCTGATCGGCGTCACCTGTCCGACCTGTCGTCCGGTAAGCGCCGATTTGCCGGGATGATCTAACCGCCGTTGAGCTGGTCATACGTGCGCAGCGGCGGTTATCCGGGGTGACCTGGGCGGTGCTGCGGACATATCCGGAAAGCCCGGAAAGCGGGTCGCCCGGGTGCCATTCTGCGGCGCCGGAGTACTGGTCCGTACGGGAGCGGAATTAATGTAGCAACAACTGTCGCAGGAATAGCCGTATGACGATGTACAAGAATAGCCGCCGGGGCCTGTTGGCCACCGGCGGCGGATGGCACGCGCGGGTCGGGTGAAAAATGAGGCCCCGACCGGCTTTCGCCGATCGGGGCCTCTCGATGAGCCGCCTGACGGAATCGAACCGTCGACCTACGCATTACGAGTGCGTCGCTCTAGCCGACTGAGCTAAGGCGGCAACGGAGAACCAGTGTACGGTATCCGACCGCGGCGTCTCAGGGGGCACCCTTCTGTCGTACCCCCGGTCTAATGTGCCTGGCGTGACAGAGGACTCCCCCCGCCTCGCCGAGCCCCGTCGGCCGCGCAGTCTCGACCCCAAGGAGCTGGGCTTCACCCCGCAGCGCCCGGTCGGCTGGCTGGCGCCGCTGCTGCTGCTCAACACGGGCTTGCGTGCCCTGCTGGCCGTGCTGTTCGGCGCCTACCTGGACAAGCGTGAGCTGCAGAACTCGCTGGACGGCAGCTGGTTCGACCACTCGATCACCGAGGAGGGGGACATCTGGCTGGACTACGTGGCCGACCTGGGCGACGGGTTCCACGCGACCTACTCGGTGGCTTACCTGCTGGCTCAGCCCCATCTGCCGGTGGGTGACGCGTCGCTGCCCCGGGGGCGGCTGCTGCTGATGGGCGGTGATCAGGTCTATCCGTTGGCGCGCGACGACGGATATGAGAACCGAACAAAGGGCCCTTATCGGGCGGCGCTGCCGGAGGTGCCGGAGGAGGGGCCGCGCCCCACCTTGTTCGCGCTGCCCGGCAACCACGACTGGTACGACGGGCTGACCGCGTTCATCCGGCTGTTCGCGCGCCGCAAGGACGGCCACATCGGCGGCTGGCTCACCCAGCAGCGCCGGTCATACTTCGCGATCCGGCTGCCGGCGAAGTGGTGGCTGTTCGCGATCGACGAGCAGTCCGGGGCGTACATCGACGATCCTCAGCTTCTGTACTTCGAGAAGGCCGCGCAGCACATCCAGCCCGGTGACCGCGTGATCCTGATGACGCCGTCGCCGAAGTGGGTGAAATCCCAGGACGACCCGCAGACGTACGACGCGATCGACTACTTCATCCGCACCATCCTCACGCCGGCCGGCGCGGACGTGCGCGTGCTGGTCTCCGGCGACCTGCACCACTACGCGCGGTACAACGACGACCGGCGCGAGCTGATCACGTGCGGCGGGGGCGGGGCCTACCTGCTGGCCACGCACCAGCTGCCCGACGAGATCACGGTGCCGCCGGAGGAGACGCTCACCCGCAACAAGAGCCAGAGCCGGCGGTACGGGTTGCGGTCGCGCTACCCCGACGCGTCCACGTCCCGGCGGATGCGCTGGGGCGTGTTCCGCCGGGTGCCGACCCGCAACCCCGGCTTCGTGACCATGCTCGGCCTGGTCCAGACACTGACGATGCTGGCCATGGCGGGCGCGGTGGGTCAGGCCGACAACATTCAGCGCCTGTTCACCATCCCGCTCTCCATCATGCTGTTCCTGACGCTGGCCGGCACCGTCCTGTTCGCCCAGCCCACGTCGGCCAACCGCAAGACCCACGCGAAACGCTGGATCCTGGGCCTGCTCCACGGTTTCGCCCAGATAGCCCTGGCCGTCGGCGGCACCTGGGTCTGGTTGCAACTCCCGCCGCACCACTGGTCATGGCCGGGCCCGCTGGTCGTCGCCGCCGTCGTCTACGGCCCGATCAGCGGTTTCGTGTCGACCCAGCTCTGCGCCCTGTACCTGCTGGCAGCCAGCCTGTTCAACGTCAACATGAACGAGCTGTTCGCCGGCCAGGGCATCGAGGACGCGAAAAGCTTCCTGCGCATGCACATCGCCACAGACGGCACGCTGACCATCCACCCGATCGCCATAGACCACATCAGCCGAGACTGGGAGCCCACGCCAACCGCCGCCCCCGACAGCTCCTGGCTGAGCCCAAAATCCCCGCTGGTCGCCAGACCCATAGAGCCCCCGATTGTCATAACTTAAAACCCTTTCCCGTACGGCGTGGCC
>NZ_CAKUCL010000135.1 GCF_934643405.1 uncultured Actinoplanes sp. | reverse complement strand
GCACAGCCCGCCAGTCCGGAACCCGCTGCCGCGGGCGCGGGCCGGGGTGGCAACGAACAGGCGTCCGCCGCCGAGGCGGAACCGCGTCGGGTGGACGGGCCCCGAGTGTCGGGAATCGCGCCGGTCGGGCCGGTGTCCGGGCCGGTCGGCTCGACCCCGGGCCTGGTGACGCCGGCTCCTGCCGAAGTCACGGCGGCCATGCGAGCCATGGCTCGCGGCGAGCGGGTCAGTCCGGAGATCGTGGCGATCAACCCGTCGGGGGCGCAGGTCGACGAGGACGTGCACGGCCCGGCCGGCGACATCGCGCGGCCGGTGGGGTCCACACGTACGGGGGAGGCGCCGGCGCAGCGGCCCGGGCCTTCGAAGACGGAGGCCGCCGAGTTCCAAGCCGGGGAGGCGCTGCTCGGCCAGCCGGCCGGCCGCGAGGCGGAACTCACCGAGGAGACCGGCTCGGGTCGGCTCGGCGATCGGCCGGGGCGGCTCTTCGCGCAGGCTCAAGGCCGCGTCGACGGTGGCCTGATCGCGCCGCCCGGGCGGCTGCCCCATCTCGGTGCCGGCCGTCCGGCACCGGCGGCGTGGCGCAAGGCGGCCGAATCGGTGGCGGCGCGTGCCGGGGCGACGACGGACGACGAAGCCGGCGGCAGCGGCGAAGCCCCGGAGATGCAGGGCGGTGCCACCGGCGAAGGTACGAACGCGTCGACCGACGAAACCGCGCCCAGCAAGCCGGCCGCGGCGAAGGCGACCCCCGCCAAGTCGGCAGCTGCCAAGGCGGCCAAGGCGACCAAGGCGGCCGGATCGGGCAAGACCCCGGCCAAGGCGGCGCCGGCCAAGGCGACAAAGGCGACGAAAGCCGCTCCAGCGAAGGCTGCGGCATCGACCGCGAAGTCGGCCACGAGCATCGCCAAGGCGACCGGCACCCCGGAGGGTCCCGCGACCGCGGCCAAGTCCGCAGCCACCCCGGCCAAGTCCGCGGCGGCCTCGGCCAAGCCGGCGAGTGCCTCGGTCAAGCCGGCGGCGGCCTCGGCCAAGCCGGCAAGCGCCCCAGGCAAGCCGGCGAGTGCCTCGGCCAAGTCCGCGGCGGCCTCGGCCAAGTCCGCGGCGGCCCCGGCCAAGTCCGCGGCGGCCCCGGCCAAGTCCGCGGCGGCCTCAGCCAAGCCCGCGGCAACCTCCGCCAAGCCCGCGAGTGCTCCGGCCAAGCCGGCAAGTGCCCCGGCTAAGTCCGCCACCCCGGCCAAGCCCGCGGCGACCTCGGCGAGGACCCCGGCCCCGGCGAAGCCCGCCGCCACTGCGGCCAAGACGACTCCGGCGGCCAAAACCGGAACCTCGGCCAACAGCGGAACTGCGGCCAAGACGGGAACTGCGGCCAGGACGCCCACGCCGGTCGCGGCCGCCGCGAAGACCGCCGCGAGCCCGGCACGGACGACGACGACGCGCGTCACGAGCTACCAGAAGGAGGCGGCCGAGCTGTTCGCCGCGTCCGCCCAGCGCCGCCGTCGCCGCTCCACCTTGATCGGCGAGCCGATCATCGTCGAGGAGATCGACGCGCCGGCCTCCGAGCCGATCCGCCGCCGCCGATCGAGCCCACCGATCGACCCGCAGTAAGGGTGCACGTGAGCGAGGGCCGCCGGCGGAAACCGGCGGCCCTCGCTGCGTTACCGGCTCCGGTGCGCAAGCGCGGCCCACGCCGTACGGGGAACTGAAAGGGCCTTCCGCGCTGCCGACGCGGAAGGCCCTTTACCGGGGGAACGGAGTAACCGAAGTGGGGGTTCGTCCGTTAAGCCCAGTTTACGCCGCCGTGAGGCAACTGGGAAGTCCTCGCCCCGAAGCGGGCAAAAGGCCGGAGTGGCCCGGGCGAGTGGCCGGGTGGGACGAGACCGCGTCAACGCCGTACCCGGGCGTAGGCTGTCGGCGTGGCTGATCTTCTGGTGTGGATCGACTGTGAGATGACCGGTCTCGACCTGGGCAAGGACAAGCTGATCGAGGTCGCGGCTCTGGTCACCGATCCCGAGCTCAACGTCCTGGGTGAGGGCGTCGACCTGGTCATTCATGCCGATGACGAGGCGTTGGACGCGATGCCCCCGGTCGTGCGGGACATGCACGCCAAATCGGGGCTCACCGAGGAGGTGAGGCGCTCCACGGTCACCATGACCGAAGCCGAGGAGGCGGTCCTCGCGTACGTGCGGGAATTCGTCCCCAACCCCCGCACCGCGCCCCTCTGCGGCAATTCGATCGCCACCGACCGGGGTTTTCTCGCGCGGGACATGCCGGCGCTCGACGACTTCCTGCACTATCGGATGATCGACGTGTCTTCGATCAAGGAGCTTTGCCGCCGGTGGTACCCGCGCGTGTACTTCGGGCAGCCGGCCAAGGGGCTCGCGCACCGGGCGCTCGCCGACATCCGTGAGAGCATCCGTGAGCTGGAGTATTACCGGCGCACGATCTTCGTGCCGCTGCCCGGTCCCGACGTGGAGACGGCGAAGGGGATCGCGGCGGAGTTGTGAGGTGGGCCGAGCGCCGGAGTCGTAAGTCACCCGGCCGTGCCGGGAACCCGCTCGACGGGGGCTCCGGTCGTCCAGCTATGATGGTCCGGCACCACGGGGGAGAGTTTCCTGTGCGCGCATGGTGGTCGTAGCTCAGCTGGTAGAGCACCGGGTTGTGGTCCCGGGGGTCGCGGGTTCGAGTCCCGTCGATCACCCCATGTCAACGAGCGAGGCTCGGTCACTCTGACCGGGCCTTTCGCTTTTCCTCCCCTACGCACGAGGTCTGTCCTTTGTGCACGAGAGAACCTACGATCCGGGCGTGGACCTCCAGGCAGACCGTCCCCATCCGGCGAGGGTCTACAACTTCCTGCTCGGCGGCGACGTGTACTTCGAGGCGGACAAGCGGGCCGCCGAGGACGGCATGCGGTCCAACCCGTCGTCTCGCGTCCCGCCCCGGGAGAACCGTGCGTTCCTGCGGCGCGCCGTCCGGTATCTGGCCGCCGAACAGGGCATCGACCAGTTTCTCGACATCGGCACCGGCATCCCCAGCGCGCCGAACGTGCACCACATCGCGCAGGAGGCCCACCCCGCCGCGCGGGTGATCTACGTCGACCATGATCCGATCGTGCTGGCCCATGCGCAGAGCCTCCTCGCCGGCACGCCCGCGGGGTTCACCCACTTCGTCCAGGCCAATCTGCGCGACCCCGAGGGGATCCTGCGGCACGCCCGGGAGAACCTGGACCTGCGCAAGCCGGTGGGGCTGCTGCTCATCGCGGTCCTTCATTTCGTCGGCGACGACCAGGACCCGTACGGCGTCGTCCGCACCCTGACCGACGCTCTGCCGGACGGCAGCTTCCTGGCGTTGTCGCACCTCACCGGCGATTTCGTGCCCGAGGCGTGGGCCGCGGTGACCGAGATCTACCGGCGGCAGGGCGTGACCATGCGGGTGCGCTCGAAGGCCGAGGTGGAGCGCTTCTTCGACGGTCTGGATCTGGTCGAACCGGGCGTCGAGGTGCTGACCCGCTGGCATCCGGAGACGGGCGGCCCGGGTTCGGAGCCGGATGCCGCGGTCTCGGTGTACGGCGGAGTTGCCCGGATTTCCCGTACGGCTTGATGGCCGCGACGCCGCCCTGATCCCGGGCACTGCCGATCACCGACGGCTCCTCGATCCCCGGGCACACTGCTGATCACCGACGGCTCCTCGATCCCCGGGCGCACTGCTGATCACCGACGGCTCCCCGGGGCCGGGTGGAACACCACGCATCGACGGGTCACGCCGTACCCGCCGCAGCTCGACGCCCCGGCACTTCGCCGTGCTCTCGCCCTCGGTGGTCCGTTCCGCGGCACGTTCCGAACTTACGACTGCTGCGTCGACAGCTTGCAAAGAGTTGTTTCGATATTGCGTTGATGTGTCGCAGCGATTACGGTCGCCCTTATCCCCATCGATGGCCGCTCCCCCTTGAAAGCGAGCCCACATGTCCAGAAGAAGGCTCGGCGCCGCGTTCGCCGGCGCCGCGCTGGTCGCCTCCGCGATCAGCGTGCTCTCCCCGACCCCCGCCTTCGCCGCAGCCACCGGCGGCGTCGGCGCCACCCTTCCCTACGTCGAGGTCCAGGCCGAGAACGCGAGCACCAACGGCACGGTGATCGGCCCGACCGCCGCCTACAACCAGCTGGCGGCCGAGGCTTCGTACCGTAAGGCCGTCACCCTGTCCGGCAGCGGAAAATACGTCGAGTTCACCTCACCGGTCGCCACCAACTCGATCGTCTTCCGGTACAGCATTCCGGACAGCGGCAGTGGCTCGGTCTATACGGCACCCCTGTCTCTCTACGTGAACGGCACCCGGTCCACTGACTTCACGCTGACCAACGCGTACAGCTGGTACTACGGCGGATACCCGTTCACGAACTCGCCGGGGAGCAACCCGCACCATTTCTACGACGAGTCCCAGCGGCTGTTCGGCAACACATACCCGGCGGGCACGAAGTTCCGCCTCCAGGTCGACGCGAGCACCCCGGTGACCGTGGACTTCGCCGACTTCGAGAACGTCGCCGGCCCGCTGTCGCAGCCGGCGGGCTCGGTGTCGATCACCAGCAAGGGCGCCGATCCGACCGGCGTGCAGGACTCGACCTCGGCGATGAACCAGGCGATCGCGGCGGCCGGACCCGGCGGCACGGTGTGGATCCCGCAGGGCACCTTCAAGATCCTCGGGCACATCGCGGTCAACAACATCACCATCAAGGGCGCCGGCATGTGGCACTCGCGGACGCAGGGTGACCGCATCGGCTTCTACGGCAACTACGCGCCGACGCCTTCCACGAACGTGCATCTCGCGGACTTCGCGATCTTCGGCAATGTGCAGGAGCGCAACGACGGCGACCAGGTCAACGGCATCGGCGGCGCGCTGACGAACTCGACCGTGGACCGGGTGTGGATCGAGCACACCAAGGTCGGCGCCTGGATGGACGGGCCGTTCACCGGGCTGACGTTCAACCAGATGCGGCTGCGGAACTTCACGGCCGACGGCGTGAACTTCCACAACGGCGTGACGAACTCGAAGGTCACCAACAGCGACATCCGTAACGCCGGTGACGACGGGCTGGCCATGTGGGCCGAACAGAACGCGGACGCGAACAACTCGTTCGACCACAACACGGTGCAGTATCCGATCCTCGCGAACGGCATCGCCATCTACGGCGGTCACGACAATTTCGTCACCGACAACCGGGTGATCGACTCGGGGCTGTCCCAGGGTGGCGGCATCCACGTGGCGCAGCGTTTCTCCTCCACCCCGCTGGGCCGCACCGACGTGCTGCGCAACACGATCATCCGATCCGGCAGCCTCGATCCGAACTGGCAGTTCGGCGTCGGCGCGCTCTGGTTCGACGCCCGCGACGGCGCGATGACCGGACTCACCAATGTGGACAACATCCTGATTCAGCAGAGCCCGTACGAGGCCATCCAATTCGTCTCCGGCTCGCAGATCTCGAACGTGAAGATCAACAATGCGACGATCCAGAACACCGGGACGTTCGTGGTGCAGGAGCAGGTCGGCGGCTCGGCGACGATCACCAACAGCACGGCGACCGGCACCCAGGGGCCGGCGCCGATCTACAGCTGCGGTGTCGGCTTCACGCTCATCGACGGCGGCGGCAACTCCGGCATCTTCGGGTCGACCGCCTGCACCATGCCGACCCCGGCGTTCCCGCCGTACCTGCCGGACAACGGCTCGGCCATCTCGATCAGCCCGACGGCGCTGGGCTTCGGGACGGTGGCGACCGGCTCGACCAGTACGGCGCAGACCGTGACCGTGACCAACTCGGGTTCCGCGGCGGCGCCCGTCTCCGGGGTCTCGGTCTCCGGCGACTTCAGCCAGACCAACACCTGCGGGTCGTCGCTGGCCGCCGGCGCATCGTGCACGGTGACCGTCCGGTTCTCACCGACCGCGACCGGCTCGCGCACCGGGAATCTGACGGTCACGGCGGCCGGCATCACCAACACGGTTCCGCTGTCCGGCACCGGTGTTGCTGCGGGACCGCGGCTGACCGCTTCGCCGTCGTCACTGTCGTTCCCGGCGACCGTGGTCGGTAACGCGTCGGCGTCGCAGACGGTCACCGTCACGAATGAGGGCACCGCGGCGGCCACCGTCTCCGGGGTGACCACCTCCGGCGACTTCAGCCAGACGAACAACTGCGGATCCCTCGCGGTGGGTGCCTCCTGCACGGTCACCGTCACCTTCCGCCCGGCGGCTTCCGGTACGCGAACCGGCAGTCTCTCGCTGGCCGGTAACAGCCCGTTGACCGTTGCCCTGACCGGCGGCGGGATCGGCTCGACCACCAACATCGCGGCCGGCCGGGCCGCCTCGGCCTCCAGCCAGGTCAACGGCACGCAGGCCGCGTCGACGGTGACCGATGGCGACGCGAACACGTACTGGGAGAGCGCCAACAACGCGTTCCCGCAGTGGGTGCAGGTGGATCTCGGGTCCACGTACAACGTCGGGAAGGTGACCCTGAAGCTCCCGCCCGCGACGGCGTGGGCCACCCGGACGCAGACGCTGTCCGTCCAGACCAGCACGACCGGCTCCTCGTTCGCCACCGCGGTGGGCTCGGCGACCTACACCTTCAACCCCGCCTCCGCAAACACCGTCACCATCACCGTGCCGGGGACCAGCGCGCGATACGTCCGGGTCACCATCACCGCGAACTCGGGCTGGCCGGCCGGTCAGGTCGGCGAGCTGGAGGTCTATCCGGGCAGTGGCGGCGGCGGTGCGTCCTTGGCGGCCTCGCCGTCCTCGCTCACCTTCGGCAGCCAGGCGTTGAACACGACCAGTGCCGGTCAGCCGGTGACCATCACCAACGGTGGCAACGCCGCGGCCACCGGTGTGGGTGTGTCGGTCACCGGCGACTTCGCCCAGACCAGTAACTGCGGGTCGTCGCTGGCGGCGGGCGCCTCATGCAC
Source organism: uncultured Actinoplanes sp. (assembly GCF_934643405.1). GTDB lineage: Bacteria > Actinomycetota > Actinomycetes > Mycobacteriales > Micromonosporaceae > Actinoplanes. The sequence goes on along the minus strand of NZ_CAKUCL010000135.1, from coordinate 12,187 downwards.
CGTCACGGTGACGTTCCGGCCCACGGCTTCCGGAACGCGCACCGGCACGCTGACCGTCACGCCGGGTGTGTCGGTCGCCCTCACCGGAACCGGCGCGGGCACCACCAGCACCAACCTGGCGGCCGGCAAGCCGACGGCGGAGTCCGGTCACAACGACGTCTACCCGTCGTCCAATGTGACCGACGGCGACCAGAACTCGTACTGGGAAAGCCCGAACAACGCCTTCCCGCAGTGGGTCCAGGTCGACCTGGGCGCCGCGGTCTCCGCAAGCCGCGTGGTGCTGCAGCTGCCGGCCGCGTGGGGCGCTCGCAACGAGACGCTTTCCGTGCAGGGCAGCACAACCGGCTCGACGTGGACAACGGTGAAGGGCTCCGCGACGTACGCCTTCACCCCGTCCGCCGCCAACACCGTGACGATCACCTTCCCGGCGACGACGCAGCGTTACATCCGCATCAACGTCACCGGTAACACCGGGTGGCCGGCGGCCCAGCTGTCAACCCTCCAGGTCTGGAACAGCTGACGCCCGGGGGAGCGCGGCTTCTCACAGAGGCCGCGCTCCCCGCACCAACCCGCCCGGGTGTCACGGAAGGCGTGGGGAGTTGCGCCGGTCAGAGCGGCGGAAGTCCCCACGTTGCGGGGTGCTGCGGAGAGTGTGGGGAGTTGCGCCGGCCGGAGCGGCGGAAGTCCCCACGCTGCGGGGCTGATTCGTCGTGTGGGGAGTTGCGCCGGCCGGAGCGGCGGGAGTCCCCACGTTGCGGGGCTGCTTCGTCCTGTGGGGAGTTGCGCCGGTCAGAGCGGCGGAAGTCCCCACGCTGCGCGGCTTGCTTTGTCGTGTGGGGAGTTGCGCCGGTCGGGGCGGCGGGAGTCCCCACGTTGCGGGGTGCTGCGGAGAGTGTGGGGAACTGCGCCGGTCGGGGCGGCGGGAGTCCCCACGTTGCGGGGTGCGGCGGAGAGTGTGGGGAACTGCGCCGGTCAGAGCGGCGGGAGTCCCCACGCTGCTGAGGGGGGCTCGGAACGCGGGCTGCGGGTGGTGAGCGCCGGGCGGGGCAAGGCGGTGGGGGCTTCAGGCGATCAAGCGGGCGACGGCGGCCATGACGGCATCGCGGCGGGTGCTGCGGTCGCCCATCTGCGTCGAATGGGCGAACTCGGGGTTCAAGGTGTTCCACGAGCTCGCCATCGCCTGGATCAAGGTCAGCAGCGACGCCGGCGTGAACTCCTTGGTCACCTGGCCGGAGCTCTGCGCCTCGGCCAGCGCGGCGAGCCGGGACTCGTTCGCCGAGATGACCGCGCTCAGCCCGGGGCCGGCCGGCCTTTCCAACCGGTACCAGGTGGTCAGCCGCTGCGCATGCGGGTTCTCGGCGAGATAGTCGAACATCCTTCCCGCGTACGCCGGGAGGTCGTCGGCGGTGAACGGGACCGCCGCCAGCGTCTCGCGCACCGAGGCGCTGAACACGATGTCGAACAGCTCGTCCTTGTTGCCGAAATACGCATAGATCCGTTCCTTGCTGCTGCGCGCCCGGGCGGCCACCCGGTCCATGCGCGCGCCGGCTATGCCGTAGTTGGCGAACTCGGCGGTGGCGGCGGCAAGGATGCGGCGCTTGGCGTCGTCGGGGTTGCGCACACCACCCAACCTACCAGTTGGTTGCCGACCGGCGGAGAGCAAGCAATACTCGTACAGGAACCAACCAACCAGTAGGTAGGGAGAGCGTGAGATGCGCACCTGGCTCATCACCGGCAGCTCCCGCGGCTTCGGCCGCGAGCTCGCCGTCGCCGCGCTGGAGGCGGGCGACAACGTCGTGGCGACGGCCCGGCGCCCCGATCACGGCCTGGTCGAGAAGTACGGCAACCGGGCCCTGCCGGTGACGCTGGACGTCACCGACCCGGCCGCCGCCGAGGCCGCGGTCCGGCAGGCGGTCGACACGTTCGGCTCGCTGGACGTGGTGGTCAACAACGCCGGCTTCGGCAACCCGGGCCCGATCGAGACCATCCCGATGGACGACTTCCGCGCCCAGGTCGAGGCCAACTTCTTCGGGGCGGTGTACGTGACGAGGGCCGCGCTGCCGGTCTTCCGGGCCCAGCGCTCCGGGCACTTCCTGCAGTTCTCCTCGATCGGTGGCCGGGTCGGCGGCTCCGCCGGAATGGGCGCCTACCAGGCCGCCAAGCACGCGCTCGAAGGCTTCTCCGACGTGCTCAACACCGAGGTGGCGCCCCTGGGCATCAAGGTCACCATCGTGGAGCCGGGCCCCTTCCGTACGGACTGGGGTGGCTCCTCGATGAGCTTCCACCCGGTGATCTCCGACTACGAGCAGACCGTCGGCCGGATGAACGAGTTCCGCCGCGCCACCGACGGCACGTGGGCGGGCGACCCGGCCCGGGCCGCCCGCATCCTGCTGGACGTCGTCGACCACCCGCAGCCCCCGCTGCGCCTGCTGCTCGGCGCCGCCGCGGTCGACATCGCCGAGCGGTCGTCGGCCGAGCGTCTCGCGGAGGTGCAGGCGTGGGCCGAGGTGAGCCGGTCGGCCGACTTCCCGGCGGGGGAGTGAGTCCTACGGTTTGGTCAGCAGGCAACCGGCCCTGTTCAGGTCGATCGTCCGGGTCGTGGTCAGGCAGGTGGTGAACCAGTACGTCTGCTGGCCGTAGCTCTGGCCCTGGTACGCCGAGGTGGTGCCGTCCGGGTTGACCTCGCACGGGTTGTTCAGCGTGCACATCTGCCCGTCGTCGTTGCCGGTGTTGTTGATGCCGACGATCTGGCCGGACGCGGTGTCCACCAGCGGGGAGCCGGACGTGCCGTGGATCGTGTCGCAGTTGACGTCGTAGCGGATCGAGTCACGCCACGTCCAGACGTCCTCGCGGAGGCTGCCCACGAACCCGTCGATCTTGCAGTTCCAGATCTGCTTCCAGTAGCCGGACGGGATCGCGATCGACGCGCCGTCCGCCGGGTGACTCGCGGACAACGTGTAGGCCACGGCGCCGTACCGGCTCTGGAGCGTCGCAAAGGTGCTGGTCAGGCGGTACAGGGTCACATCGGTGCCGGTCATCGTCGCGTACAGGACGCGGTCTGCCCGCACCGTCGTCACGGAACGGCCGGCGCTGTTGAGCAACGTGCCGGAGCGACTGCTCGTACGGTTCTGGAGCACCTGGCCGGCGCCGAGGAAGCCACCCTCGTAGCAGTGGCCGTTGGTGAGCATCATGGCCCGGTCCGAACTGACCGAGCTCGGATAGCGCACCAGCGACGCCGAGCAGTTGCTCAGCGCGATGGTGTTGGCGAGGGTGGGTGCGGCGGCCACGGCCTGAGCCGGGGCTGGACCGGCGACGACGGCGGTGACGGCCGCGAATGCCGCGGCGCCGGCTGCCAATGCCCGACGAAAACGCATGAGGATCCCTTCTGCCGGGCGGCGAGCAGCCGGTCGAGGGGACCCACCGCCGAATATCGGTGTGGGTACCCTCGCATCGAGCAGTGTTGATGTCAACAAACCGTCACGGGATCATCCAGCCCAGCACCGCGGTGCCCTGCAACGCGACCAGCACGCACATCACGAGCAGCAGCACGAGACTCCAGCCGACCACCCGGCGGAAGATGTCGCCCTCCTGGCCCGGCATGCCGACCGCGGACGCGGCGATCGCCAGGTTCTGCGGGCTGATCATCTTGCCGAGCACGCCGCCGGACGAGTTCGCGGCGGCCAGCAGCACCGGATCCAGGCCCGCCTTCGCCGCGGTCTGCACCTGCAAGGCGCCGAACAACGCATTGGCCGAGGTGTCCGATCCGGTCACCGCCACGCCGATCCAGCCGAGGATCGATGAGAGGAAGACGAAGAAACCGCCGGCCTGGGCGAGGAAGGCGCCGAGCGTGTTGGTCTGGCCCGACTGGTTCAGCACATACGCGAGAGCGAGCACCGCCATCACGGTGACGATCGCATGGCGAAGACCCACATACGTTTCCCCGTACGCCGTAAGTGCTCGGCGGGGTCCGACGCGCAGGATGACGGCCGTGAGGATGCCGGCCAGGATCATCAGGGTGCCCGCCGCGGGCAGCCAGCCGAGCGCGAACGTGGCCGACGACAGCGGCTTGCCGTTGGCGCCGAGCACGTCCAGCCCGGGCCAGTGGAACGACACCGTCCACGGCTTCTTCGCGAGCGCCGACTTGATCGGCCCGATGTTCGCGATGGAGAAGATCGCAATGATGATCAGGTACGGGGCGTAGGCCCGCGCGACCTCGGCCGGTGTGTCCCGCAGCCGGGTCGTCGAAACAACGCCGGTCGCGCTGCGCGGCTCGTATTCGGGCGCGTCCGCGAACTCGCTGGACGAGGACGAGGGCGAGGAGGAAGAGGGCGCGGAGGAAGAGGGCGCGGAGGAAGAGGGGCCGGACCCTGAAGAGGGGCCGGACGCGGCGGAAGGGGATCCGGGGGAGGGGGACGCGTAGGCCGCCGTGCCGCCTGCCGCGCCGGGCGGGGTCTGGGCCAGGTCCGGGGACTCGGCCGGGCGCCAGATGCGCAGCAACAGCATCACCGCCGCCGCCGACACCAGCGACGCGATGATGTCGGTCAGCGGGACCGAGATGTAGTTCGAGGCCACGAACTGCGCGCCGGCGAACACGATGCCCGCCACCAGGGCGGCCGGCCATGTCTGCCGCACGCCGCGGCGACCGTCGATCACCGCGACCAGGACCAGGGGCACGACCACCGCGAGCAACGGCGTCTGCCGGCCGACCATAGCACCGAGCGTGTCCGCGTTCAGTCGCGGATCGTCACTCGCGCCGGCCGCGACCGTGCCCAGCGTGACGATCGGCGTGGCCAGCGCGCCGAACGCGACCGGCGCCGTGTTGGCGATCAGGGCGACGGCGGCCGCCTTGATCGGGCGGAACCCCAGCGCCATCAGCATCACCACGGTCACCGCCACCGGCGTACCGAAACCCGCGAGGGCCTCCAGCAGCGCGCCGAAGCAGAAGGCGACGATCACCGCCTGGATCCGCATGTCCGGGCTGACCCGTTCCATCGAGCGGCGCAGCACGTCGAAGTGGCCGCTGACGACGGTGAGGTTGTAGACCCAGATCGCGTTGATGACGATCCAGAGGATGGGGAAGAAGCCGAACGCGGCGCCCTCACTGGCGGAGAGCAGGGCCTGCCCGAGCGGCATCGAGTAGACCGCCACGGCCACCACCAGGGCGACCGCCAGTGAGATCACTCCGGCCAGCCAGGCTCGCATGCGCACGAGGCCGAGCAGAAGGAACAGGGTGAGCAGCGGAAGCACCGCGAAGATCGCGGAGACAGCCACCGAGTTGCCGACGGGGTCGGTCACGATCCGGAACTGTTCGAACATGATCGCCATCCAAAAACGTCGATCTTCCTGGAGGGTCATGTTTCCGCATCCGGGCAGGAATTGCACCACACGATCGTCAATTTGTTCATGAGCCGTTCACCGGCGCCCGGGAGCCGGGCCGCCTAAGGAATTCCGGCCGCCCGCCGACTGGACCGGCGAGCATCCGGCCGGAAGGTGGGGGGACTGGCGTTGCTTCTGCGGCAGGCGGACGAGTGGGTCGATGAGGAACTTCCCCGGCTGAACCGGGCGATCCTCGGCGGTTCGATCCCGCCGGACGCGGTGGCCGGCCAGGCCAGAACGATTCTGCTACCCCGGCTTCCGTCGATCTCGCGCCTCGATCCGGGCGAGGCGCGGAGACTGGTCGTCCGGCTCGGCTTCCTCGGCGCCTCGCTGGCGCGGCACTACCAGGAGTGGACGCCGGGCGGGAAGGAACGGCCGGAACGGGCCTTCGACGGCCTGCTCGCCGGCACCGAGCAGATGCCGTTCCGCGACTACTTCGCGGCGCTCGCGGCCCACACCGGGGACGGGCATTACGGAAGGGACAGCTACGCGTCGCTGGTGCGGTGGAACGTCGGCACCCTCGAGGTCCGCCGCGGTCACGAACTGCTGGCCGTCCTGCCCGGAGTCTTCGACGACGGGCGGATCCGCAGCTACACCGGCACGCCCGGCGAGGAACGCTTCTTCCTGCTGGTCAAACAGAGCGAGGCGATCGAGTTCGCGGTCAACGACGTGCTCCAGCCGCTGACCGCGGACGGCGTCCCTCTGCTCGGCGAGGACTCGGCCACGTCCGTACGGCTGGCGACCGCCCTGATGATGGCCCTGCGCAAGCTGTTCCTCGATTTCGCCGCCCTGCCCACCGAGAAGAGCATGCCGCCGGAGCAGTTCATGGACGTGTTCCGGCAGTTCGCGGTGCACTGGACCGACGGCGACATCCCACCCAGCGGCGCGCTCGACCCGGAGGCGCTCAAGCGCGATTTCCTGCTCGGCATCGGCATCGCCGGTTACGACCGGCACGTGCGACGGCTGTTCCCGGCGCTGCTGGACACCGAGCGCGCCTGCCTGGACCGGCTGATCGCCGAGCCCCCGCTGCCGCACCGCGTGCTGGCCGGTCTGGGCCTGGACGCGGCCGATCTGCGCACCGCGTCCGAGGCCGAACTGCACCACCTGCTCGGCGCGCACCCGGTGCTGGCCGACTGGTACCGGCTGCTGACCGCGCACGCCCGCGCCGCCGGAGCACATCTGATGCTGAGCAAGAAGTTCCTGTTCAAGCCGCAGCGGCGGCGCGACGCGCAGGGCGTCGGCGACCAGCGCCTGGTGTCGAACCGGGCGGGCACCACCGGCATGAACGAGGGCCACCTCGACAAGCTGACCCGCGCGCGGCAGGACCACCCGCTGGCGCCGCTGCGCACCGTACTGGCCGGCTCTGGCGAAAGTCCGGAAAACGGGACGGCGGACGGCGTACGGTCGCAATCTGAGCTGATCTCGGTCGCCCGGGTGGGCTGACGTGGGCGGAGGAGAGGGCGTGATGATCACTCCCACCGTCGGTCACGAGCAGCTGATGGCGTTGCTCGACCACACCTCCGCGGTCATCTACATGCGCGACGCGGACGGCCGCTACCTGCTGGTCAACCACGAGTACGAGCGGCTGTTCCGGCTGCGCCGCGAGGACATCGTCGGGCTCACCGACCACGACCTGTTCCCGGCGGCGATCGCCGACGAGTTCCGGCACAACGACCTCGAGGCGATCGAACGCGGCGTGCCGGTCCAGGTGGAGGAGCAGGCGCCCGGCGAGGACGGCCTGCACACGTACGTGACCGTGAAGTTCCCGCTGCACGACGAGGGCGGACGGGCGTACGCGATCTGCGGCATCTCGACCGACATCACCGAGCGCAAACGGGCCGAGGAGGAGGTGCGCCGGCTCAACGACGAGCTCGAGATGCGGGTCCGGCAGCGCACCGCCGAGCTGGAGGCGTCGACCCGCGAGCTGGACGCGTTCGCCTACTCGGTCTCGCACGACCTGCGTGCCCCGCTGCGCTCGCTGGAGGGGTTCAGCCAGGTCCTGCTCGAGGACTACGCCGACGACCTGGCCGACGAGGCGCAGGGCTACCTGCGGCGCATCCAGGCCAACGTCGAGCGGATGGCCCAGATGATCGACGACCTGCTGCATCTGTCCCGGGCCACCCGCTCGCAACTGCGGCGCGAGCCCACCGACCTGACAGCTCTGTCCCGCGAGATCGCGGCCGAGCTGGCCTCGACCGACCCCGGGCGCACGGTCGACGTGCGCATCCCCGACGGCCTGCGCACCCAGGGCGATCCGCACCTGATCCGGCTGGTGCTGCAGAACCTGCTGGGCAACGCCTGGAAGTTCACCGCGCGCCGCCCCGACGCGACGATCGAGGTCGGCACCCACCTGCAGGACAACGTGCAGGTCTTCTCCGTACGGGACAACGGCGCGGGCTTCGACGAGAAGTACGCCGGCAAGATGTTCGACCCGTTCCAGCGGCTGCACGCGGCCACCGAGTTCGAGGGCAGCGGCATCGGCCTCGCCATCGTGCACCGCATCGTCACCCGGCACGGCGGTCAGATCCGGGCCGTCGGCGTCCCAGGCGAGGGCGCCACCTTCCGGTTCAGCCTGACCCCGGCCCCGGCCGGCTGGGAGATCCGATGAGCGACAGGCCCATCCTGCTGGTCGAGGACAGCCCGGACGACGTGCTGCTGACCCGGCGGGCGTTCAAGAAGAACCACATCGGCAACGCGATCGTCGTGGCCGAGGACGGTGAGCAGGCGTTGCGGCACCTGTTCGACGAGGCGCTGCAACCCGCGCTGATCCTGCTCGACATCAAGCTGCCCAAGGTCGACGGCCTCGAGGTGCTGCGCCGCATCCGGGCCGACGACCGCACCCGCCACCTGCCGGTGGTGGTGCTGACCACGTCGAACGAGGAGCGCGACATCGTCACCAGCTACCGGCTCGGCGCGAACAGCTTCGTGCGCAAGCCGGTCGTCTTCGAGGAGTTCGTGACCGCGGTGAACGCGCTCGGCATCTACTGGCTGCTGATCAACGAGCCGGCTCCCGCCCATGGATGAGGTCCATGTCCTCGTCGTCGACGACAACGACGACGACGCGGTCCTGATCGTCCGCCGTCTCACCCGGGCCGGGCTGCCGGTCACGTACGCGCGGGCCGACTCCCCGGCCGGCCTCGCCGAGGCGCTCGCCACGCGCGCCCCGGACGTGGTGATCTGCGACTACAACATGCCCGGCCTGCGCGCCGAGGACGCCCTCGAGCGGGTACGCGCGTACGACGCCGACATCCCGCTGCTGCTCGTCTCGGGACAGGTCGGCGAGGAGACCGCGGCCGCGATGATGCGCGCCGGCGCCCGTGACTTCGTGCTGAAGGACCGGCTGGCCCGGCTCGCGCCCGCGGTGCAGCGGGAGCTGCACGAGGCGGCCGAGCGGCGGCAGCGGCGGCGGGCCGAGGAGGCGCTGCGCGAGAGCGAGGAACGCTTCCGGCTGCTGGCCGAGCACGCCCACGACGTGATCTTCCGGTACCGCCTGGAACCGTCGCCGGGGTTCGAATACCTCAGCCCCGCGGTCGAGTCGATCACCGGGTACCGGCCGGAGCAGTTCTACGAGGACCCGGAGCTGATCTTCCGGCTGGCTGATCCGGTGCTGCAGGAGTCCTGGTGGTCGCCGCAGCCCGGCATGCTCACCGTCCGCTGGCACCGGCGCGACGGCGACCCGGTCTGGATCGAGCAGCGGGCGAGCGCGGTCGCCGACGACTCCGGCCGGGCGGTCGAGGGCATCCTGCGCGACATCACCGAACGGGTCCTGGCCGAGCAGGGCCGCGCCGAGGCGGAACAGCGGCTGCGCCAGTCCGAACGCCTGGACTCGCTGGGCCAGCTGGCCGGCGGCATCGCGCACGACTTCAACAACATCCTGGCGGTCATCTCCGGATATGCCGCGATGCTGACCGAGGAACTCGATCCGGGCAGTGCGCCGCATGCCGACGCGCAGGCCATCGAACAGGCGGCGGCGCGCGGCAGCGGGCTGACCCGGCAGCTGCTCATCTTCAGCCGGCTGGAACCGTCGCGACCGGAGACGCTGGACCTCAACGTGGTGGCCGCGGACATGCAGCGGTTGCTGGCCCGCACCCTCGGCGAGGACATCGAACTGACCACGATGCTGAGCCTCGACCTGCCGCCGATCGTGATGGACCGGTCGAAGCTCGAACAGGTGCTGATGAACGCGGTGATGAACTCGCGCGCCGCGATGCCCCACGGCGGCCGGCTGACCATCGCGACCGGCGTGGACGACGATCCCGGATACGTGTGCCTGACCATCACCGACACCGGCTGCGGGATGACGCCGGAGGTGGCCGCGCGCGCGTTCGAGCCGTTCTTCACGACCAAGGGGCGGGGCAAGGGGACCGGGCTGGGGCTGGCCACGGCGTACGGCGTGGTCACCGACGCGGGCGGGACGATCCGGCTGGAGTCGCGACCGGACCAGGGCACCACCGTCCGGGTCAGTCTGCCGGTCAGCACGGCCACCTCCCCGGCGGCGGCCCCGGCGGCGCGGACGGCGGCGGCGCACGGCCAGGGTCGGCGCATTCTCGTGGTGGAGGACGAGGACGGCGTACGGGACATCGTCGTGCGCATCCTGACGAAGGCCGGCTATTCGGTCCAGGCGGCGAGTGATCCGGCGGAGGCGCTGAAGCTCGGCGATCTCCCGGTCGACGCGCTGCTCACCGACGTCATCATGCCCGGGATGTCGGGCACGCAGCTGGCCGCGGAGATGCGCCGCACCCGGCCGGATCTGCCGGTGCTGTTCATGTCGGGCTACACCAGCGGACCGGCGCCGGGCGGTCAGGAGCTTCCGGCGGACGCGCCCCTGCTGCACAAACCGTTCCAGACCGACCACCTGCTCGCGGCCCTGCACCAGCTCCTGGAGCGGCGGGCGTGTCCCTGATCACCGCGCGGGTCCCCGGCTGACGTGCGAGGCTTCCCGATATGAACCCACCTGCCAGTCATGTCGACCTGTTGGAAAAGCCCTCCTTCGCGCACCTGGCGACGGTCCGGCCGAACGGGGCGCCGCAGTCGAGCGTCATGTGGTTCGACTGGGACGGCCAGCACATCCGGATGACCCACACCAAGACGCGGCAGAAGTTCCGCAACCTCGAGAACGACCCGCGGCTCGCACTGTCCATAGCGGACCCGGACGATCCGTACCGGACACTGGAGGTCCGCGGCGTCCTGGAGTCCATGGTGGACGACGATGTGGAAGCGTCGTTCTACCAGTCGTTGCAGCGCCGCTACAACAACGTGTATCCGGTCCCGGACGCGGACGTCCGGGTCATCCTGGTGATCCGCCCGACCAAGTTCATCGCGGTCGAGGGCGGCGCGGTGGTGGCGGCCGTCTCCTGAGCCGTCCCGCCGTGCCCGGAACCCTTTCGCCTCTCGCGGTGTCGATGCAGTGTCGGTGCTGATGCGGCGGAGGTGGCGAGGCTGGACGAGGCCGGCGAACTGAGCGACGCGGCCGCGGTTTCCCGCGCCCGCTCCGGCGACCTGAAGGCGTACGAGGTCCTGGTCGCCCGCTACACCGTGCCCGCGCACCGGGCGGCCGTGCTGCTCGGCGCCGGCGACGACGCGGACGATGTCGTGCAGGAGGCTCTGGTGAAGGCGTACCGCCAGCTTCCCCGCCACCGCGGCGAGTCCGGTTTCCGCCCGTGGCTGCTCGCGATCGTCGCCAACGAGACGCGCAACCTGCACCGCTCCCGCAAGCGCCGGGACGGGCTGGTGCTGCGCGCCGCCTCGCTCGGCCCCGCGGCGGACGAGCCGGATCCGGTGGAGTCGGCGATGGCGCACGAGCGCCGCCGCCACCTCGTCGAGCAGCTGCGCCGGCTCGGCGACCGCGACCGGGAGGTGCTGGTCTGCCGCTTCCTGCTGGACCTGTCCGAGCAGGAGACGGCCGCGGCGCTCGGAGTGGCCAAGGGCACCGTCAAGTCGCGCACCTCCCGGGCGCTGGCCCGGCTGCGGGAGCTGCTGCCGGTCGAGGGGGTGCCCGGTGTCTGACGACGAGCTGATCACCGAGCTGCGCGACCTCTCGGCCCACCTGTCGGTCCCGCCGGCGGCGGACCAGAGGCCGGCGGTACGGCGCCGGCTTTCCGTTGCGGTGCGGCGGCGTCTGCGCGTACGGGTGTGGATCGCGTCCGTCCTCGCGGCGGCGGCCGGAACGGTGGCCGCGGTGGCGCCGGCCCGGGCGGCGGTGGTCGACGCGGTCGGCGGCCTGCTGCGGGTGGCGGGCATCGAAGTGTCGCGCACGCCGCGTGCCGAGCCTCTGCCCGCGCACCCGAGCCCGTTGCCGTCGGTGCGCACGGCCGGTCTGGACGAGGCTCGCCGGGTCGCCCGGTTCCCGGTCCGCGTCCCGTCCGCGCTCGGCACGCCGGAGCGGGTGGAGCTCGCCGACCCGGACCGGTCCGGCGCACCCCGGGTGGTCACGCTGATCTACCGGGGCGGCGCGGTGCGGCTGGATCAGTTCGACGGGCAGGCCGATCCGGGCTTCTTCAAGTCGGCGCCGGGGGCGGAATTCCTCGACCTGGGCACGGGTGGACTGGTGGTGTGGGTGCCGGAGCCGCACGCGGTCGTGTACGTGGGCCGCGACAGCGTTCAGCGGACCGAGACGGCCCGCCTGGCCACGCCCACGCTGCTCTGGACGGACGGCGCCCTCACCTACCGCTTGGAGGGCCTGACCAGCCGGGCCGAGGCCGAGCGGGTCGCGATGTCGCTGCGCGGGGGCTAGATGTGATGTCCAGCCAGGTTGTTCAATCGGGTGATGGGTGCGAGGTTGCCGATCGCGGTGTGGGGTCGGTGTTGGTTG
>NZ_CAKUCL010000134.1 GCF_934643405.1 uncultured Actinoplanes sp. | reverse complement strand
CATCACTCACGGTGCCCATCCCGCCAGACATCAGCCCGGCGTGTCGGGCCGGAAACACCGCTCCTGGCACAGTCCCTGATCTTGCATGCGAACCGCAGTCCGGCGGTTCGCTGTCGTCGGCTGGCGGCGAAGCGCCGGAGACGGTTCTCTATCCTGCGCGGGTGTCTTCGTTCAGTGCTGCCGAGCTCGATGCCTTGGTCGCCGAGGCGGTCGTGGATTGTTACGACGAGCATGAGCAGCTCAGTGGCCTCTTTGTCATGATCCAGGAACATCTGGCGGTCCCGTTCGAGACGGAGCTTCTCGGTGTGCCGGTGGTGGTCCGAAAGGTGGATCTGCGTTCGTCGGGGATCGTTGCGATCTGCCATCGTGGCCGGCTACGGCAGGCGATCGGCCTTCTGGACCTGCCGTTGCCGGATCCCGCGCCGGAGGGTGTGCAGTGGATCGAGGCGTACCGGTGGTGGGCGGCCGGCTCATGAGCGAGTACCAGTACTACGAATTTGTGGCCCTCGATCAGGCGTTGTCGGCGAAGCAGCAGGGCGAGTTGCGGGCAGTGTCGTCGCGTGGGCGGATCACGTCGTCGAGTTTCGTCAACGACTACCAGTGGGGCGATCTCAAAGCTGATCCGGCCAAGTGGATGGAGCGATACTTCGACGCACACCTGTATCTCGCCAACTGGGGCTCGCGGCGGATCATGTTGCGGTTGCCGAAGGCGGCATTGGCCCGGGAGACGGCGGAGGCGTTCTGTTTCGGCGAGTCGGCGTGCTGCTGGGCGACTCGCACCCATGTAATCCTCGATCTTCGTAGTGAGGATGAGGACGGCGACGAGGAGTGGTGGGACGAGGAGAGGCGGCTCGCGGCGATCGTGCCGGTCCGGGCGGAGTTGGCAGCCGGTGACCGGCGGCTGCTGTATCTGGCGTGGCTGCTTTGTGTGCAGAACCGGGAATTGGACGATGACGAGCCGGAGCCACCGATCCCGGCCGGGCTGGCGAAGCTGAGCGGGCCGTTGCGGGCTCTGGCCGACTTCCTCCGCCTGGATCCTGATCTGTTGGACGCGGCGGCGGCGCCGAGCCGGCCGTTGACCGAAGTGGCACCGTCGGCCGCCGATCTCCGCCGATGGGTGAAGGAAATGCCCGTGGCGCACAAGGACGAGGTGTTGCTGCGGGTGCTGCGTGGTGAGGTCGGGTTGCTGCGCTCGGAGTTGCTGCGGCAGTTCCACGGTACGGCGCAGGAGAACCCAGCCGGGGAGAGCCGGACCGCCGGAGAACTGCTCGCCGCCGCGGAGAATCGCTGGGCCATGCGGCAGCAGCGGATCCGCCAGCGTGAGGTGGCCGAACGCAAACGTCGCGAGGAAGCGGCCGCCGCTGCTCGCGAGCAGCGTCTGGACGAGCTGGCACGGAACCCGGTCCGTGTTTGGGACCAGGTGGAGGAGTTGATTGCGACGAAGCGTCCGAAGGACTATGACACAGCGGTGGCACTGCTTTTGGATCTTCAGGCGCTGGCGGTACGGGAGGGTGAGATCTTCGAGCTCGCGGAGCAGATGAGCCGGCTGCGGGAGCGTCATGCGCGGAAGCCGAGCCTGATCGACCGTTTCGATCGGGCCCGCCTTGACTGATTCGGCTGCCGGGTTGGCGGCGGTCGGCGTGTGAAGATTGGCCCGGGCTGTCGGGCCCTCGGCTTCGCCCAGTCGTAGCGGCTTTCGGATTTTTCGAATAGCGGTATGCTGGCTCCATGTCGAGCACCCTGCGTGAACGGACCGTTCTGCCGCCGGAAGACCCCGCCGACCTGGCGCGTTTCGCGCGGGGTCTGGCCGACGCCGAAGCCCCCGTGCGAGCGAAGCTGGTGGGCCCGGACGGTTCGCAACTCGATATCCCGGCCGAACTCTACGAACTGCTGCGTGACGTCGTCGGTGCCCTGTCCCAGGGCATGGCCATCTCGATCGCCCCGCACAACACGATGCTGACTACCCAAGAAGCCGCTGACCTGCTCAACATCTCCCGGCCCACACTGGTCCGCCTGCTCACCGACGGCGAGATTCCGCACAGCCTGCGCGGTCGGCATCGACGAGTCCTGCTGCGTGACATCCTCGACTACTCCGAACGCACCCGCACCGAACGCCGCCGCGCCCTGGACCAGATGGCCGCCGATGCCGAGGACGACGACCTGTACGAGATCACCCTCGACTCCACGCCTTCGAGGTGACAGCCGGTCATGGTGGCGTTCCCGGCGTTCCTTGACACCTGCGTGCTCTACCCGGCCTACCTGTGCGACACGCTGCTTCGACTCGCCGAAGCCTCCGCGTACCGGCCGCTCTGGTCGGCCGACGTCTTCGCCGAACTGCGTCGCAACCTCATCGAGCCTGGGCTAACACCGTATCGGGTCGATCGCGGCTCGGCCAGATGAGCCGGTCATTCCCCGACGCCCTGGTCACCGGCTACGAGTCACTCATCGACGGCATGACGAACCATCCCAAGGACCGGCACGTTCTGGCCGCCGCCGTACGCGCCAACGCCGAAGTCATCGTCACCTTCAACCTCAGCGACTTTCCCGAGCCGGCCCTCAAGCCCTACGACGTCGCGGCCGTCCACCCCGACGACTTCCTCCTCGACCAACTCGATCTCTACCCAGGCTTGACCATGGACGTGCTCCGTCACCAAGCCGCTTCCTACCGGCGAGCGCCGAACACGGTTCCGGAGATCCTTGTCCTTCTGCAACGCACCGGCGTGCCCAGATTCGCCGCTGAAGTACGACGCCATCTCGGCCCTTCGGCTTGGTAGCGCAGCCGTCCGAGGCAGCTGACGGCCGGTGTAAACCAGGCTAACCGGCCGACCCTATACCCCTTGAGCTGGTCAAACGCCCCGCTAACGGTTGACCCGGGGAGACAGTGACGCGGTTCGCATGGTGCAACATCCGGTGCACCAACACTGTGGCCCGCTGTCAGATCAAATCAGGCTGTGGCATTCGCGAACCGAGTCGTGGTCTGTTGCTCGGGTAGACGGTCTTGCTCGCGTCTCGGCAGGCATGGGTATAGCATCGCTGCTATGGTCTGGGGTGTTGTCGAGCTGGAGCCGGAGGTCGAGAAGTGGCTGGAGAGCCTACCGACGGCTCAGTTCGCCCACGCGGGGTTCTACGTCGACCTGCTTGCTGAGCAAGGACCGCTGCTGGGCGAGCCCTACACGAAGCAGCTCGATCGGAAGTTCCGCGAACTAAGATTTCACCTCGACCGCCGCGCGGTTCGGATCACCTACTGGATTGCCCCGACAGGAGGATCATCCTGTTGACGGTTTTCCACAAGACACGTATGCGGGACGAGCGGGAGATCGACCGGGCAGGCCGGGCGTTGGCGCGATGCATCGATGAGGCGCACGAGGTCGTGGATGAGGAAGGCTAGGTCATGAGCGACGGTGGCGGTTGGGCCGCGATGCGGGAGCGGCGGATGGCTGAGCCGGGAGCGGCTGAGGCATACGACGCTGCGCGGCTGGCATTCGAGCTCGGCCGTTCCGTTCGCGAGCTTCGTGAGCGCCGGGGCTGGAGCCAGACGCAGCTGGCGAAAGCATCGGGCATGACGCAGTCCGCGGTTGCTCGGTTCGAGGCCGGCGGGACCGTTCCGACCTTGACGGTGCTGGAACGGTTGGCGACGGCGCTGGACGTGAGCCTCAAAGTGGGTTTCGAGCCGCGCGGTGAGGCCGCCTGAGATTCCGGACACGGATCGATGCCATTCATCGCCTGCGGTCCCGAGCCCACGACCTCACTAGACATCCAGTCAGCGGTTCAGCGGCGACAGCAAGCTGGTTCGCATGGTGCAACGTCCGGTCCACCCATACGGACACCCAAACGGACCGGCGTCAGGATCGTCGCACCAGGTTCGGAGGCGAGGGACGAGATCACCAAGCGTCGTGAATATGCACTTGCGGGCAGTCCTCAATACCGCCTTGACGGTGATGGTGGTCCCATGTCAAGGTGTCCAGTGACCAGCTGTGTCGGCGCCAGGGGCCGGTGCTGGCAGGTCGGACCGCGGATGCGGTCGCCCCGGTTGTCGTCGCATAGGTGGGGCTGGACATGGCACGCTTAGGGCAGCATCCGCCGACAGGTGAGGCGATCCGATGAGCGTGGCAGTGCTGGAACACCCGGAGCCGTGGAGCGAGGACGAGTATTTCGCGCTCGGCGAGACCTCGAACCGGGTCGAGCTGGTCGATGGGAGCCTGTGGGTGAGTCCCGCACCGAGCAAGCGTCATCAGCACATCGCCTTCCTTCTGGCGAGGGGTCTCTACGGCGCCGCCGAGCGAGCCGGCCTTTTGGTGCTGCAGGACGTCAACCTACGGCTGACCGGCGGACGCATCCTGCAACCGGACCTGCTCGTAGCGGACACCGACGACGTAGGCACCACGGTCGAGGCTGCCGAAACGAAGCTCGTCGTCGAGGTGGTCTCCCCGAGCAACGCAGGAACGGACCGGTTGCTTAAGCCCCAGCTGTACGCCGCGGCGAAGATTGGCTGGTATCTGCGCGTGGAGCAGCCCCAGGACTCGGTGGAACTGCATCTCCAAAGGCTGGACGGCGATCACTACGCATCGGCGGACATCGCGATTCCTGGCCAGGTGCTTGCGTCGGAGGAGCCATTTCCCTTCGAGCTCGAAGTTGGCTCTCTGATTCATCGCGGTCGCCGCGTCTGACTCGGCTTGTCCTCGGCTCGCATCTCCCTGTGGCATCAATCGAACATTGCCTGAGCTGGCCAAACGACTTGGTAGCGGCGTGCCGGGCAGGGTGCTGTTTGTGTTCGACCCGTGGTCGCAAGCTGTGTTGCTCGTGGCGGGGCACAAGGCCGGCGACGGGAGCCGGTGGTACCGGGCGGCGATCCCGATCGCCGAGGCCGCGGTCGAGGCATGGCCGGCCGAGGAGAGGAAACGGAGGGACGACTCGTGAGCGAGTTCCATGATTGGGAAGACCTCCGTGCAGAGTTGCACGACGGGGACGAGGAAGCTCTGGAAGCCGAGCGGGCACGGACCGAAGCCTGGATCAGCGCGTACCACCTTGCCGAGGAGCGCAAGCGGCTGGGACTGACCCAGCGGCAGGTGGCCGAGCTGATGGGTGTCTCGCCGGGGCGGGTCAGCCAGATCGAGAACGGTGACCTGGACGTCAACGAGGTCGCGACGCTGAGCCGATACGCGCGGGCGTTGGGCGCCCGGATGCGGATCATCTTCGATTACGGCAACGACCTTCGTCAGATAGCCTGACCCGTCCCGCAATCATGTAGTCGCACCTGGCTGCCCGACGATGGACCGTCCATGTCGGCCACTACATGCCGGGTGACCTGGTCAGACGTCCCGGCAGCGGCGCGCCCGGCACGATGATCGGGTGGTTCGCATGGTGCACCGTCCGGTCCGCTCCACCAGGCTGGGGCACCGCCACAGACCCCACGTTGCAGTGGGCGCGCTCCGCGGTTCGGCCGCGGTCGGCGAGGGGGCCGTGCAGCCATTCACGCTGCGAGCGCCAGACCCTGCCGTCGCCACCATGCGGTGAACAGAGCGGTGACCCAGGTTTTGATTCTGTCGGTGATGACCTCCCGGCCCTCGCTCATGAGAGGTTGCATGGCGTGTCTATAGAGCTCGGGGTGCTGCTCAACTGAGGGGCAGGCGAAGACGGCGAGGATTCGAAGGGCACGCAAGGACTTCGTGCCGATGATCGGGAAGTGGGTCTCCACCAACTGAGTGAGCGCAGACCACACCTTGTCGACGACAATATTCACAACAGCGTCGGCCACCACCTTGGCAAAGCCAGAGTCGAAGTGGCTCTTGACTACTTTCTTCAGTAACTCTTTGGTCTCGTTGGACAGCAATTTGAGGATATCATCGACGCTTTCGATCACCCGGATCAGTGCAACAAGCATGCTGCACCACACATGTTGGGCAATTCGCTTCTTGACCGCCGTGGCGGTCGGCGTGTTCGGAACGGCTTCGTCGATCGCATCTGATATCTCCGGCCAGGTTTGCTCCATTAGCGTCTCCGCGAACACGGTCACATACGCAAACTCGGCGGAGTCACGGGACACGGTGCTGACTGCTTCGGGCATTTCCGGATGGCCGTCGGCGTCGCGCCATAGGAAGTCGGCGATGTCAAGACGTGCCAGGTTCAAGCACGCGAGTCGGTTGTCCGCGTTGGGGCGCAGCTTCCGAGATCGCGGGTCGGTCTGCAGTCTTTTCTCGAAATCCCGGCGCAGATCGGCACGTACCTGCGGCGGCTCGGTAGTGATGTCCCGCCAGCCTTTCTGGCCGTGGAGTGATCCGCCGCAGCCGGAGCAGACACAACCCGGCTGTTGGGCGTTCGCGCAATTCGTACGGTGAGTGTTGCCGGCCACGTCGCACCACCATCGCCACGTCGATCACTAAAGGTACTCGTATGGCTACATTAGGTGACCGACGTAGTTTGATGACATCAGATTGATCTCGATCAATTACGACAATGGCCGCAAATCTGTAACCGAGTCCAGCTCGGCTTGTCTGTGCTGGAGGGCATCGATATCCAGTGTCGGGTTCCTGATAGACGCCACACGACGAAGGGCTCCAATGGCCGACCAACCGGCTGCCGCATCACGGCCTCGACCGGTAGATGGACCATGTCGGTCACCTTCGCCTCGACCTACGTGCCCGCACGCGGGCCTGACGATTTGGCAACGGATCGCCGGGAACGACAGCAGAGTGGTTCGCATGGTGCAACTTCGTGCCCACCCAGAAGGACGCCGAACAGGAAGGGAGCTCGGGTTCTGGTCGGGCTCGTCTCCTGGCAACGCCTGGCCGTGGTTCGGGCCGGTTCAGGCGGTTGTCTCCTGCCAGGGATCGATGATGGAGATCCCGGTGTCGGTGAAGTCTTTGGTGTTGCGCGTTGCGAGGGTCGCCGCTTGAGAGCGGCAGATCGCGGCGATCTGGGCGTCGAATCCGCTGATCGGGTTGCCCTCTCTTTCGCGGCCGGCGACCACGTCCGCGTACGCGGTGGCTGCTGCGAGGTCGAAGGGCAATACCTGCCGTGGGAACGCGGCGAAGATCTCGTTGGCGGCCTGATGCAGCGTCTGCCGGCGCGGACCCTCAGGTAACCGTGCGATGCCATAGCGGATCTCCGCGACGGTAACCGCCGTGGTGTACAGGCCGGTGCCGGAAGTCTGTTGGAGCCATTCGAGCACTGCTGGTTCTGGCGTGGCGCGCATGAGCTCGGACACGACGTTGGTGTCGAGGACGATCATCACTCGTCGAAGTCCGCCGCGCGGGGTGGCGTGGTGCGGGCCGGGATGTCCAGGTCCACGCCACCGAGCTGCGCGAACCTCTCGGTGAGCGCGCTGAAAAGGTCGTTCCGCGGACGCTCGTCCTCGGTGGCGGCCTCGGTGAGGATGAGACGGATCTCGGCCTCCATGGAACGGCCGTGCCGGGCGGCACGCAGGCGGAGCTTCTCCTTGACGGAGTCGTCGAGATCTCTGATGCTCAGGGCCGCCATTGCCGCGCCTCCTCGTCGTCCGTCAGTGATAGCAATGCTAGCGCAGGTGAGCTGTCAACGGCCGAGCATGGCCCGCTGTGTGCGGTGTGAGCTGGTGAAACGTCCCGCCATAGCATCACCGATCAAGCCGCCGCGGCGGTTCGCAGGGTGCAACGTCCGGTCCACCCATGCCTGCTCCGGAGGCGACCCTCGGACACCCCACGGTGCTTTGGTCGCGCTCCCTGCGGGCCGCGGTGGGTCGGCGGGCGATCGTGGCCGGTGGCTGCCCGCGACGGCTGCCACGGCCGGCCAGCTAGTGGTTCGCCTCTGTGGGCGGCCGAGCGGTTCGTGCGGTGCACCGTTCACGAGTGCTTGGGGCTGTGTCAACCTTCACGAGGCGACCTTCCGTGTGAACGTGAGGTGGGTGACGCCGCTGGGCGAGGAGACCGCCTCGACGTCGTAGGCATCTTCGAGGGCCTCCAGGCCGTCCCAGATACGGACGCCGCGGCCGAGCACGATCGGGACCTGGACGAGATGCATGTGGTCGACGAGCCCGGCGGCGAGGAAGTCGCGCACGACGGTGGCGCCGCCACCGATGCGGACGTCCAGGCCGTCGGCTGCTTCGCGGGCGGTCTTGAGCGCTTCGGCCGGGGTGGCGTTGAGGAAGTGGAACGTGGTGCCGCCCTCCATCTCGATGGACGGCCGCGGGCGGTGAGTAAGGACGAAGGTCGGTGTGTGGAACGGCGGGTTGGGACCCCACCACCCCCTCCACTGCGAGTCGTGCTGCCAGCCAGGCGGGCCGAACTTGTTGGCACCCATGATCTCGGCACCGATGCTGTCACTGTGGCGCTGCGCGAAGGCGTCGTCGACTCCGGCGGTTCCGCCCGCGTTCCAGAATCGGGTGCGGAACATCCACTCGTGCAGACGCTCGCCCGCATGGCCGAACGGTGCGTCGGCGGACTGCGGTTCGCCGGTGGCGAAGCCGTCGAGGGAGATGGACAGGTTGTGGATCCGGGTAAGTGACATCCGCGCGCTCCTTGATTTGTGATGCGCTGTGTAACCAGTTCTGACCGGGCTGACCGGAGTTTCTCATCGGCCGCCGAGGTGGGGATGCGCAATCAACGCCGTACTGGTCAAATCGACGGACAGCCGACGACCGATGCGAGGCGGATCGCATGATGCAACGTCCGGCCCGTTGCTGCGAGGGCCCCGAACCTGGAAGGCACGTCGCCACGTGCACTCTTCTGGAGCGGCCTCCGGGTCCTGCGCGTTCTCCGCCAAGAGGCCTGACCGCAGGGGTCGACGCCACGCGGCCGGCTCGGTGGAACCGGAGGAGCGCGGCGGATGTCTCATCACATGCCGTCGGTGTGAGGGGATACGCCATGCCCGGTCCGGTCGCTCGTGTGTTGATGTGCAGCGTTGTCGTGGCGGCGCCGGCCGCATGCTCCGCGGCGCCGGTGGATGAGGCCTCGTCGGAGGTCGCGGCGGTGACGATCCTGCCTTTGCTCACCGCCGACGAGGCCCGCGATTATGTGAGTGTCGGGTGGAACCTGGTCTCCACACCGGGCACCGGGCAGGATCTTCCCGTCAGCGTTCCGGGCGCCGGCTGCGGCAAGCTGCGAGGCGCCGAGGTCGCGGAGACATCGACCGAGGTGACGGTCGGGGTCTTCGCGTCCCTGGACAATTGTTCGGAGCCCGCACCGGGAAGTCTCGGGGCTGTGGTGCGACTGCCCAGCCCGCTCGGCGGACGCCGGCTGCGGCACGGTACCGCCACGACGTTGCCGAGCGCGCCGCTGGTCCGAGGGCCGGCGGCCTGGCCAGCGCGGCGCCTGGACCGTCCCTGAGCGCCGGAACAGGGCTGGAATCGGCCACCGCGCGGGACGCAGCGAAGCCGGCCGGGGCAGAGTTCTACGCGTTCAGGTACGCCAGGACCGCCAGCACCCGGCGGTTGTCGTCGTCCGACGGGGGCAGGCCCAGCTTGGTGAAGATGCTGTTGATGTGCTTGCTCACCGCCTTCTCGGTGATGAACAGGCGGCCGGCGATCGCGGCGTTCGAGCGGCCGGCCGCCATCTCCCCCAGCACCTCGCGCTCGCGTCCGGTCAGCACGTCCAGCGGGCGGCTGCGGTCCAGCAGACGCGCCACCACCTCCGGATCCATCACCGTGCCGCCGCCGGCCACCTGACGGACCGCGTCGACGAACTGGGCCACATTGGACACCCGGTCCTTGAGCAGGTACCCCACGCCGCCGCTGCGGTCGGAGAGCAGCTCCCGCGCGTACAACGGCTCGACGTGCTGGGAGAGCACCAGGATCGGCAGGCCCGGCACCGCGGTGCGGGCGCCGATCGCCGCCTGGAGTCCCTCGTCGGTGAACGTCGGCGGCAACCGGACGTCGATCACCGCCACGTCCGGTTTGTGCTCGACCAGCGTGGGCAGCAGCGACGGGCCGTCCTCGACCGTGGCCACCACCACGAACTCGAAGGCGTTGAGCAGCCGCGTCAGTCCGTCCCGGAGGAGAGCATGGTCTTCGGCGATGACAACACGCACGGCAGCTCCATGGTCACGATCGTCGGTCCACCCGGCGGGCTGGACAGCGTCATCGTGCCATCGAACGCGGCCAGGCGGCGCTCGATTCCGCGCAGGCCGGTGCCGCGTGACGGGTCGGCACCCCCGTGCCCGTCGTCCCCCACCTCCATCAGCAGCGTGTCGCCGAGCCGCTTGATCGAGACGTACGCGAACGTGGCCCCGCTGTGCAGCGTGGCGTTCGTCAGCACCTCGGCCACCGCGAAGTACGCCGCCGACTCCACCGGAGTGTCCAGCCGCCCGATCTCCGCGGCGTCGGAGTCCACATTGGTCGGCACCCGCAGATGGAGCGCGAGCGCCTTCACCGCCCCGTCCAGCCCCCGCTCGGCCAGCACCGGCGGATGGATGCCGCGCACCAGGTGGCGCAACTCCACCAGCGCTGTCGTGCTCGCCTCGCGCGCCTCGGCGAGCAGTTTGCGTGCCGTGGCCGGATCGCGGCCGACCATCTCCTCGGCCAGCCCGATCGTCATGCCCAGCGACACCAGCCGGGCCTGCGCGCCGTCGTGCAGGTCGCGCTCGATGCGCCGCAGCTCGGCGGCCTGCGCGTCGACCGTGTCGGCCCGGGTGACGGTCAGCTGGGTGACCCGCATCCGCAGCTCGGCGTTGCGCGTCGGAGCCAGGAACAGCCGGGCGAAGTACGCGTCCACCCGGCGCAGGTGGGGCGCCGCGGCCAGCCCGATGGCGAGGATGAACGCGCCCTGGGGAAGCGACAGGAACCCCTCGCCGACGCTCTCGATCGGCCAGACCACGCCGTACCCGTACCAGCCGGTGCCCAGCCAGATCCACAGCGGGAGCAGGATGATGCCCTCGAGCCCGTAGAGCGGCACGACCAGCGACAGGATGCCCAGCGCCAGGCCGACCACCGCGCCGGGCAGCAGCCAGGCGAAGTCGCGCCAGGTCGCCGGGTCGGTGATGACCCACCGGTAGCGCCGCCAGCCGCCCGGGACGCCCTTCTCCGGGCGCGGCCGGTACGGCCGGGCGATCGGCACGCCGAAGCCGCCCGAGAGGCGCCGGGCCAGGTCGGCGCGTGCCCGGATCAGCGCGGTGACCAGCGGCAGCAGCACCACGCCGAGCCCCCAGACCGGGGTCAGCACGAGGGCCACCACGAAGAGCACGAACAGCGGGATGTTCGTGATCGCGAGGGCGATGGCGAGCACGCCGCCGGCCACCGCCCTTACCCCGTCGCGCACCCAGTCCCGTGACTCCATGGCCCCATCCTGGACCGCGGCCGCCAAGATCTCAGTAGGGCTAGCACTACCTTTCCCGGTAGGACTGGCACGACCACGAAGAGGGGATCTGGCACGACTGTTTTCCCGGTCCCGGCCCGGAAGTCTTGACTGTCATGACGACGACGGCAGAGCGGCCACGCACGGCGGCCGGAAGCGACTTCTCCGAGCTCCAGCGGCGGATCAACGCGGCGGGCCTGCTGAGACGGCGGCCGGCCTACTACGCCGTACGGCTGGGGGTGGTCGCCGCCGCGTTGATCGGCGGTTGGTCCGCCTTCTTCCTGATCGGCGCCTCCTGGTGGACGCTCGTCGTCGCGGCCTTCCTCGCCGTGGTGTTCGCCCAGGTCGCGCTGGTCGCCCACGATCTGGCACATCGGCAGGTGTTCCGCACCAACAAGCCCAGCGCGCGAGCCGGGCTGATCGCGGGCAATCTGGCGATCGGCATGTCGTACGGCTACTGGATGGACAAGCACACCAAGCACCACGCCAACCCGAACCACGACGATCTCGATCCCGACGTCGGCCCGGGCGTGCTGGTCTGGAACCGCGAGGCGGCGCGCGGCAAGGGCCTGCTCACCCGGTATCAGGCGTACTTCTTCTTCCCGCTGCTGACCCTGCTCGGCCTGTCGCTGAAACGGGACAGCATCCGGGCACTGCGCGACGGCACGGTCAAACGCCGCCGGCTCGAGGCCACCATGCTCGCCGCTCACCTCGTCCTCTACGCCGCCGCGCTGCTGCTGTTGCTCAACCCGCTGCAGGCGCTGGCCTTCGTCGTGGTGCACCAGGCCCTCTTCGGGATCTACCTGGGCCTCACCTTCGCCCCCAACCACAAGGGCATGCCGCATCCCGACGGCACCGAGGACTACCTGCGCAAACAGGTGCTGACCTCGCGCAACGTCCGGGGTGGCCGGCTGGTCGACGCGGCCCTGGGCGGCCTGAACTACCAGATCGAGCACCACCTGTTCCCGGCGATGCCGACACCGAACCTCCGCCGGGCGCAGCCGATCGTGCGGGCGTACTGCGCCGAGATCGGAGTCCCGTACGAGGTGACGAGCCTGACCGGCTCGTACGCCCAGGCCCTGCGCCACCTGCACGACGTCGGCGCCGAACTGCGGGGCGGTCAGTGAGGGATGTTGCGCAGATTGCTGCGGGCCACGTGCACCATCTGGCCCACGCCGCCGGCGAGCACCGTCCGGCCGGCGGAGAGCGCGAAGCCCGCCGCCTCCTCCTTGGTGATGTGCGGCGGGATCTCCAAGGCGTCCGGATCGGTGACGACGTCCAGCAAGGCGGGCCCGTCGTGGTCCAGCACCGACCGCAGTCCGTCCCGCAGATCGCCGGGCTTCTCCACCCGTACGGCGTGGATCCCCGCCGCCCGCGCGATGGCCGCGAAATCGACGTGCTCGTGATCCGTCTCGAAGGGCGGGTCGCCGGCCACCATCATCTCCAGCCGCACCATGTCGAGGCTGGAGTTGTTGAAGACGACGGTCTTGACCGGCAGCCGGTGGGTCCGCAGGGTGAGCAGCTCGCCGAGCAGCATCGCCAGGCCGCCGTCGCCGGACATCGAGATCACCTGGCGGCCGGGGTCGAGCATCTGCGCCCCGATCGCCTGCGGCAACGCGTTGGCCATGCTGCCGTGCACCCATGAGCCGATCAGCCGCCGCCGGCCGTTCGGGGTGACATAGCGCGCGATCCAGCTGCAGCACATTCCCGTGTCGGCCGTGAAGATCGCGTCGTCGGCCGCCTCCTCGTCGAGCATCGCCGCCACGTACTCGGGATGAATCGGCGAGAGGTGCTCGACGTCGTGGGTGTAGGCCCCGACCACCCGGTCCAGCTCCTCGCTGTGCTTGGTCAGCATCCGGTCGAGGAACGTGCGGCTCTTCGGTTCCAGCTTCGGCAGCAGCGCGCGGATCGTGGCGCCGACGTCACCGACCACGCCCAGCTCCAGCGCCGTACGGCGGCCGATCCTCGACGGGTCGATGTCCACCTGCACGGTGTTCTTCTGCGGCAGGAACTGCCGGTACGGGAAGTCGGTGCCGAGCAGCAGAAGCAGGTTTGCCTCGTGGCACGCCTGGTAGCAGGAGCCGTATCCGAGCAGGCCGGACATCCCCACGTCGTACGGATTGTCGTACTGCAACGTCTCCTTGCCCCGCAGACTGTGCCCGACCGGCGCGTTGAGCACCTCGGCCAGCCGCAGCACCTCCTCGCGGGCGCCCGCGCAGCCGATGCCACCGAAGATCGCCACCTTCTCGGCCCGGTTGATCCGCTCGGCCAGCGTGTCGATCACCTCCGGCGGCGGAACGCTGAGCACCCGCTCGGCCGCGGGCAACGCCGTCCCGGTGTCGTTGGCCGCCTCCGTGGAGAGCACGTCGCCCGGCACCACCAGCACCGCCGCGCCCCGCAGCCCCACCGCGTTCTGGATGCCCACCCGCGCCATCCGCGGCATCTGCTCCGCCGACGAGACCAGCTCGGTCCAGTGGCTGGCCTGGTCGAACAGCCGCTTCGGGTCGGTCTCCTGGAAGAACCCCGAGCCGATCTCGGTGGAGACGATCTGCGACGCGATGGCCAGCACCGGCGCGCCCGAGCGGTGCGCGTCGAACACGCCCTGAATGAGGTGCGTGTTGCCCGGCCCGCAACTGCCCGCGCACACGGCCAGCTTGCCGGTGAGCTGCGCTTCGGCCGACGCCGCGAAGGCACCCGCCTCCTCGTTGTGGACGTGCACCCACTCGATGTCGTCGTTGCGGCGGATGGCGTCGGTGAGCGAGTTGAGGCTGTCACCCACGATGCCGTAGATCCGCCGCACCCCCGCCTGGACCAGCACCTCGATCAGCTGATCCGCGACCGTCTTTTTCTTCCCGAACACCCCGGCCTCCCGCCGTCGCTCCCGCCCTCGTGGAAACGTGCACTACGTACCCCCGTTTCCCGACGTCGAACGGAGTCCGCCATGGATCTGGGTCTCACCGGCAAGGTGGCCGTCATCACCGGAGGCAGCGCCGGCATCGGCCGCGCGATCGCGCACGGCCTGGCGGCCGAGGGCGCCCATCTGGTGCTGTGCGCACGCGACGCGGAGCGGTTGCGGTCCGTTGCTTCCGAGCTTGCTCCCGTACGGGTGCTGACCGTCACCGCCGACCTGACGACTCCGGCCGGCGCCCTCGAGGTCGCCGACGCCGTACGCAAGGAGTTCGGGGGCGCCGACATCCTCGTCAACAACGCCGGCACCGGAAGCGAGGAGAAGATCCTGACAGCCCCGGACGAGCGCTGGCAGCTGTACTGGGAGCTGCACGTGATGGCCGCCGTCCGCCTGGCCCGCGCCCTGGCGCCCGGCATGAAGTCCCGCGGCGGCGGCGTGATCCTGCACAACGCGTCGATCTGCGCCACGCAGCCGCTGGGCTACGAGCCGATCTACAACGTGACGAAGGCGGCCCTCGTCATGTTCTCGAAGTGCCTGGCCAACGAGCTGATCGGCGACAACATCCGGGTGAACGCGGTGAACCCGGGCCTGGTCATGACCGGCGACTGGGTGAAGACCGCGAAGCTGCTGACCGAGGGCACCGGCCAGACCTGGCAGGAGTACCTCCAGAAGATCGCCGACGACAACGCCCCGATCGGCCGTTTCGCGACCCCCGAGGAGGTGGCCGACTTCTTCGTCTTCCTGTGCTCCGAGCGGGCCTCGTACTCGGTCGGCTCCACGTACTACGTGGACGGAGGCTGGCTGAACGTGACGACCTGAGCCCGCTCCTCGCCGTCGGGCGCCAGCGCGCCCGGCACCTCCTCGTCGGTGATGCAAACCGCTCCAGGACGTACTTGGCGGTCCGCTGTACTACTACCAACAGCGCTATTGCTGCTGAGAAGAGGTCGCGCCTAGGTGCAGTACCATCGAGCGGCGTGACTCCCGATCCTGCGCCACGTCGCGGCCGGAAAGCAGCGAGGTCAAGTCATCGGATCATGAGCGTCCGAACCGGACCATCACCGGATGACGAACACGAGATCGTCTATTTCCGTCGGCATCACGACGACGATCCTGCTGAGACGGCACCGGGCCGGGACTTCCTCAGGGGGTGTCCGCCGGCCGTAAGGGCTAAGTTCAATGCAGTCCTTGTCGCGGTGGCGATGGCGCCACCGAGACGATTCTCCGGTGGCGGTTACTGGGAAGCTATGCACGGCGACATGACCGGCTGGTTCGAGGTACGCGTCGATGGCCCACGCCGACACCACTACCGGTTGTACTGTCTCCTGGACTATGACGCGACTGATCGGACCAGACCGATGCTGGTGGTGATCACTGGATTGGACAAGGCGTTCCGTACGACGCTATCCGAAGCGGACTACAAAGCCGTTCGGGAACTTGGGGACGAGTATCGCTCCCGCAATCCGCGATCGCTGTTGTAGCGCCGTGACTATAAGCCCCTAACACGATCTCTGTGCGGTCCAGTTGATCAAGCGTCGCCAGCAGATTAGGGCGCAGGCGAGGGTGACCAGGCCGTCGTGGATGTCGAGGCGTCGTTCCCAGCGCACGGCCAGCCGGCGGAACTGGTGCAGCAGGGCGAAGGTCTGTTCGACGACGTAGCGCAGCTTGCCCAGGCCGTTCACGCCGGTGCTCTTGCGCTTGGGGATGATCGGCTCGATGCCACGACCACGGCAGGCGTGCCGGAACGCTTCGCTGTCGTAGCCCTTGTCGGCCAGTAGCGTCTCGAACCGGCGTCGGGGCCGTCCGGGGCGTCCCGCGATGGCGGGTGCGCCGTCGAGCAGATCGATGGCGCGGCTGATGTCCGGCACGTTCGCGCCGCTGGTGAGCACGTAGATCGGGGTGCCGTTCCCGTCACAGATCAGGTGGTGTTTGCTGCCGGGCTTGCCGCGGTTGACCGGCGATGGACCTGTACCGGCACCCCCTTTTTCGCGTCGATGTGGCTGCCATCGATCGCGGCCCGGGACCAGTCGATACGGTTCGCGGCGTTCAGCCCGTCCAACAGCACCTGGTGCAGCTGGTCGAACACACCCGCATCGGTCCACCGCTTCAGCCGCCGCCAGCACGTCATCCCGGAGCCGAACCCGAGCTCCTGCGGCAGGTCCTCCCAGCCGATCCCGGTGTGCAGCACGAACAGGATCCCCTGCAGGCACTGCCGGTCCGGGACCGGCCGCGGTCCCGGCGCCTTGTCCGGCCACGGCGGCAGCAACGGCTCGATCACCGCCCACAACTGGTCATCAACGACCCACGCCTTGCTCACGCCTGAGCAGAACGAGACTGACCATCACCAGGTAGCGCTGATCTCACCGACATCGATCAAGCAGATCGTGTTAGGAGCTTTATGCAGCGTTGGAAGTCTTGGTGCCGGAATGGGGTCGAACCTTTGAACTACGCAGCGTCTGCAAATGGGTGACGAGGGCCGCAGTATCGCCGTGCTCGCCGCTGACCAGCGGTTCGGTGATCTGTTTGCGCTCCGCGGCGGGCAACGGCTCGAGTGTCAGGCGCATACCAAGGGCCGCGGCGATCTCGGCGACGGTGCTCAGAGTCGGGTTGACCGAGCCGCTGGTGAACAAGCGGCGGATCGCGTCCGGGTTCGCACCGATGGCGCGTGCAAGAGCAGCCTTGGATAGCCCGGCAGCCGCGCGGGCCTCGTCGAGCGCGTTGACCATGGCGTCGATGGTTGCGATACGGACGGACTCCATGACGTAGGTGCGCAGGAATTCGGGGTCTTTGAGGTCTTCGGCTAGGTCATCCCAGAAGGCGCTGTTAGCGGTCGTCATGTCCGTCCCTTCGGCTCCCTGACGACCGAACTGTAGCATAAATGTCACGGTCTTCGCGATGATGTACGAGACGCTCGGCCGACCCGACGACAACGCCCCGATCGGCCGTTTCGCGACCCCCGAGGAGGTGGCCGACTTCTTCGTCTTCCTGTGCTCCGAGCGGGCCTCGTACTCGGTCGGCTCCACGTACTACGTGGACGGAGGCTGGCTGAACGTGACGACCTGAGCCCGCTCCTCGCCCTCGCTGTCCCACATGCGACCGCTGGCGAGCGCGTACGACCAGGCCTGAATGTCGGGCGGCTGGATGCCGAGCCCGGTGAGGATCGCGCAGACCTGCTCGCGGTGGTGGTTGGCGTGATTGATGGCCTGGGCCAGGAAGATGCCGGCCCGGGTCTCGCGGGCGCCGTTCAGCACGACGATCACACGTTCCGGGTCGATCGGCGCAGCCATCAGATCCTCCCAGCCGGCGCCGGCCTCGGCGTTGCGGCGCTCCAGCTCGTCGAAGCCCGGCGGCTCCTCGGGCACGAACTCGGCCGGCTGGTCGGCGAGGCGGCGCAGGTAGATCTCGTCCCACTGGACGATGTGGTGCAGAGTCTGCGAGATGGTCCCGAACGTGCCGACACCGACGGCCGTGAGCTGCGCGGGCGTGAGGTGCTGGTCCCGGCAGAAGCGGATCAGATGACCGGTCGCCCAGACGTTGTGGCGGATGGGGTCGCGCAGAAGGATGTTCGGCTCCACCGGCCCAACTTATGCGGTGCGCGCAAGCCTGCGGGCGGCTACGGCTGGGATCGAGAAGGGGGTAACTACGGGCATCAGATTCGTGTAGTGGTTGCCCTCAATTTTTGGTAGTTCCCCTATCGGATTGCTGCATCGCACCAGCTCACACTCGGCGCACGACTGATCCCGGCGTGACCCGACGGCTCGGCCGACGCCCTGCCGCCCAACAGAGACAGCTCCGCTGCAGGGCCGACCGGGCAGCCGTACTCGTCGGCCGCCGGAACTGCCGCTACGGAACAACACGCGCGACCGCTGCCGGGACTGGGCGCAGGCACTTTCGGTATCAGGCGACGTCCGGCACGCGACTACTTCCTACGGCGCCTCGTCGAGCACCGAGCGGATCAGGCCGGCCAGCTCGCGGAGGAAGACCGCGGCGCCGGCGTCGGTGGGGTCGTTGTCGAGCGGCCAGCCGGCGTCACCGGCGACCATGCGCAGCAGCGTGCCCGGCGGCAACTGTTCGGCCAGGACGGCGTCGATGGCTTCGAGGCCCTGACGGAGCGGCCAGGTGCTGTGCTGTGACGTCATTTCGAGCTCGTCGCGGATCTCGTCCCACCCATCGGTGTCAGCGACGTGGCTACGCAGCAGGGAACGAACCTTCTCCAGCGGCGGGCGGGCGTCCTTCTCCGCCATGTGCGCCCGCAGCGACTCAGGGATCCGGGGGCCCTCCATGGCGTCACATTATCCCGGTGGGGAAAGCGCTGACGAGAAACGGCTGGGCGGGATCGGAGCCCGGCACCATTCTGATGCGCACCCGCACCAGGCTGGTCGGGGTGTACTGCGCCCGGCGCGGGCCGAAGCCGTACATCCCGCCGTTGAGGAAGCCCTCACCGACGCGGTGGCCGGCGTCGTAGCGGCCTTCGTGCACGCCGCAAGGGAACATCGGGGCCGTGCCGCTCAATCGTGTGCGCTCTGGAGTGAGCCGCATCGTTGAGCGCTATATCGATCTTCGGAGGATCGGTGCCGAGTTGGTCGTACACCCGCAGGGCATGCGCCAGGTGCGGGTCGTCAGCCGTCCCCGCCGGACGCGTGACAGGCTCGTTCTCCCTGACGCGTCCCTGCTGTAACGCCTGCAAGGTGAACTGTTCACCCTCGGCCACGCTCGAAGCCCTACGTCGCGGAAGCGGCGGAACCCTCTCGCCCTCTCCACGGCGAGGCGCTCCCGAGTCATCGCCACCATGGCTTCTCGGTCGCGCCGTCAAGGTTCCCCCTCGGTCGGCTACGCGCAGTGCGGCCATCGATGCGCAGCGCAGCGTACCAAGCAATTCCTGTACGTCGATGAACCAGCGAGGCGGCTCGTTTCGCATACCGACACATGTCGCCGCGCAAGCCGAAGCTCGACGTCCAGGGAGGAGCCAGAAGATGCAAGAGCGGCGTTCTTCCATCTGAGCTGTGGCCCCGGCTTCGTACCCGAAGTCTCCACCACGGTGTCGGCCCTGCCCGCCGACCGGCTCGCACCCGCAGTTGAGACTCGAACCGGCCGCCGAAACGGGTGCTCCACCGAAGAGCTACGAGCCCGTCGGACTTCGTCGGGGCGAGGGCGGCGGCCGCCGTGTTGGCCGGGTAGCGCAAGTAATCCCGTCCAGCTAG
>NZ_CAKUCL010000133.1 GCF_934643405.1 uncultured Actinoplanes sp. | reverse complement strand
GTTACCGGCGTTGTGAAGTGGTTCAACGCGGACAAGGGCTTCGGGTTCATCACCCCGGACGACGGCGGCGCCGACGTTTTCGCCCACTTCTCCGCGATCCAGATGTCGGGCTACCGCAGCCTGGAGGAGAACCAGCGGGTCGAGTTCGAGGTGACCCAGGGCCAGAAGGGCCCGCAGGCCGCGAACATCCGCGCAGTCTGAACCAACTAGTGACGATCGGCGCCGTACCTCGGCTGGGGTGCGGCGCCGTTCGCGTCAGATGGCCGCTGTCGTCTGCGGCAGTGGCGCGGTGCCGCCGAGGTGGGCGGGAAGCCACCAGCGGTCGTCCGGGCCGGAGGGCTTGTCCGGGTACGCCCGCTGGACCGCGTCCAGCAGTTCGCTGAGCCGCTCCTTGAGCGTGGCCGTGAGCGCGTCCGGCGAGGCGCCCTTCGGCATCTCGACCGCCTGACCGATCTTGATGAGCACCGGCACGTGCCGCTTGCTCAGATCTTTCTTGTGCCCCTTGGTCCACAGCCGGTGCGGTCCCCAGACCGCCATCGGGATCAGCGGCACCTTCGCCGTGCGGGCGAGCCGGGCCGCGCCGGACTTCAGCTCCTTCACCGTGAACGACTCGCTGATCGTCGCCTCCGGGAAGACGCCGACCACCTCGCCGTTCTTCAGCGCGGTCGCGGCCTCGCGGAACGAGGCGGCGCCGGCGTCGCGGTCGACCGGGATGTGCCGCATGCCGCGCATCAGCGGCCCGCTGACCCGGTGGTCGAAGACGGATTTCTTGGCCATGAAGCGGACGAGCCGCTTGGCCGGTTGTGCGCCGAGCCCGCAGAAGATGAAGTCGAGATAACTCACGTGATTGCTGGCGAGCACGGCACCCCCCGTGGGCGGAACGTGCTCGGCGCCGTCGATCTCGATCTTCAGGTCGAGAACGCGGAACATCGTCTTGGCGAAGGCGATGACCGGGGGATACACGATTTCCATGGACCGACGGTAACGGAAGCCGCTGAAGGTCACCTGGGACGGTGTGCAACCGAACAGCCTCCTGAGGCGTCTAAAGGATGTCCGCTCTCTTTCCCGACCGCCCGGAGGCCCCCAGATGAGGACGTCGGCCCGGCGAGAGCTCGCGTTCGTGCTCGCGGTCGCGGCGGCCGGGCTCGCGATCGTGCTCGTGGTGGTCTTCGCGCCGTGGTATTCGCCGTCCGACGGCCCGGCGACCCCGATCCCGCGTCTGGACAAGCAGCAGACCCGCCTGGTCGGCAACGAGCTGGAGGCCTCGTCCACCACGCCGTGACCCGGCGTTTCCCGTCGTGGTGTTCACTGGATTCATGTCTGATCAGCCCGCCGAGACGTTCACCTGGCAGCGGCCCGGTGGCGGGCTTTCGTCGGGCCTGGTGACGGCCCCGGCCGTACCGCCGCAAGCGCCGCCGCCACCACCGCAGCAGCCGCCGGCGCCGCGCCCGGACGGGCCACAGCGTCGCCGGCGGCAGATGTTGATCTTCGGCGGGATCGCCGGGGGCATCCTCGTGATCGGTCTGACCGTCATCCTGGTGCTGTCGCTGTCCGGCAGCTCGCCGTTCCGGCAGGAGGCGGCCCCACCCACCGATGTGCGTCCACCGCTGGCGCAGGCGTGCCCGGCACCGACCGGTTCGCCGAGCGCCGCGCCGACGCAGGCGCCGCCCTCGCTGCCGGCGGAGACCGGGGCGCGCACGGTGGACGACCAGGCCGGCATCTCGTACAAGGCGTACGGCGCGCCATGGGTCCCGTGGACGGACGTCTGGAAGGCCGGGACGCTGGAGGTGCCGTACCGGGTGGGCCAGCACTTCGTCACCGAGCAGTACGGCGGGAGCCTCTACCACGCGTCGATCCTGTCGGCGGCGGTTCCCGCGGCGGACAACGACGCGGTGACGCTGAACCTGGAGTGCGTGGGCCGGCAGGTGGCCGCGGACGTGCGCGCCGAGTACTACCCGCAGCCGAACACCATGGACCCGATCCGGGACGAGGTCACCACGCTCGGCGGACGCCCGGCCTGGGTGAGCGAGTTCCGGCTGCACTTCCACGCGCCCGGGCTGACCGCCACCGAGGAGCTCTCCGCGGTGGCGGTCATCGACGTCGGCAAGCCGACGGCGGCCGTCCTGTACGTCTCGATCCCCGGCACCCACAAGCAGTTCGACTACGTCGTAGAAGACGTCCTGAAGTCCGTACGCCCCCTCTGACCCGGCCGCATCAGCCCGAACCCGCCACTCACAACAATCCCCACCGGCGACGCAGGGCGTTGTCCGCCGCGTTGAACAGGACATCGATCAGGATGCCGATCATCAGCACCACGATGATGTAGCAGATCACCAGGCTGGAATCGCTGAGATCCCTGGCCTGCTGCATCCGTACGCCGATGGACAGCGCTCCCGGCACGATGACGAGCAGTTCGCCGGCCATCAGGCTGCGCCAGGAGAACGCCCAGCCCTGCTTGAGCCCCGAGATGAACGAGGGCAGCGCGGCGGGCAGGATCAGATGCCGGTATTTCGCCAGGCCTCGCATGCCGAGCACCTGGCCCACCCGCAACCACGTCCGGGGCACGTAGTCGATCCCACTGATCAGCCCGTTCGCCACCGAGGGCGCGGCGCCGATGACCACCACGAACAGGATCGCGCTCTCGCTGATCTGGAACAGCAGGATCGCCAGCGGGAACCACATGATCGACGGCATGGTCTGGAGGCCGGTGATCAGCGAGCCGATCGCCGCGCGCAGCGGCGCGAAGCGGGACACCGCCGCGCCGATCACCGTGCCGATCGCGACCGCCAGCACGAAGCCGGTGAGCGCCCGGGTGAGGGTGAGCCGCACCCCGCTCCAGAAGTCGGCCGTGGTGATCACGTCGCCCAGATCGGAGAAGACCGTGCCGGGACCGGGCAGCACGAATTCCGGCTTCCACCCCGACCACACCACGATCTGCCAGACCAGCAGCACGATCACGACGGCCATCAGCTTCGGCCAGGCGCTGCGCCAGACACGCTTGCCGGCCGTGCCCTTGTCGGTCCTCGGGGCGAGTTCCAGCGCGTCGAGGCCGGAGACCTCGTCGGCGGCCTTGACGTCAGCCTGCATGGCGGGCCACCTCCGCGCGGAGCCGGTCGGTGATCTCGGCGGCCTGGCCGGCCACCTCGGGGGAGTCGATCCGGCGCGGCCGGGCGTGGGTGACCGGGAAGTCCTCGATCACCCGGCCGGGCCGGCTGCTGAGCAGCACCACCCGGTCGCCGAGCCGGACCGCCTCGCGCACGTTGTGCGTCACGAACAGGACGGTCAGCCGCTGTTCCCGCCAGATCCGCTCCAGCTCGTCGTGCAGGATGTCGCGGGTCATCGCGTCCAGCGCGCCGAACGGCTCGTCCATCAGCAGGACGTCGGCGTTCTGGGCGAGCGCCCGGGCCAGTGCCACCCGCTGGCGCATGCCGCCGGAGAGCTCGTGCGGCCGCTTGTCGCCGAAGCCCCGGAGCCGGACCACGTCGAGCAGCTCCCCGGCGCGCTTGCGGCGCTCGGCGCGGCCCACGCCCTGCAGGCGCAGCGGCAGCTCGACGTTGCCGGACACGGACAGCCAGGGGAAGAGCGCGGCCTCCTGGAACATCAGGGCCACGTGCCGGCCGCCGATGTCCAGGGTGCCGCCGGTGATCCCGTCGAGCCCGGCGACCAGCGAGAGCAGCGTGCTCTTGCCGCATCCGGAGGCGCCGAGCAGGCAGACGAACTCGCCCTGCCGGACGGTCAGCGAGACGCGATCGAGGGCGAGCAGCGCGGTGCGGCCCGACCCGTACTGCTTGGAGACGTCCTCGAGGCGGACGACCGCGTCTGCGCGGCCGGTCTCCGGCCGTGGCGAACGAGTTTCGACGAGACTCACATCTTCTCCTAGGAGGCCGTGGCGGCGTCGCTGACCCCGGGCCGGCCCGCGGCCTGGAGCAGCTCGTTGAGCGGGCCCAGGTCGTAGATGCCCTTGAGGTCCACCGGCTTGAGCAGGCCGACGTCCTCGGCGTGCTTGGCGCTGGTGTAGAGCGACGACGCGATCGGGTCGGCGGTGAACTCGAGATTCTGGAACGAGCTCTGCAGCACGTTGTCCTTGAGCGGCTTGCCGGTGAGCGCGGCGAGCTGCGCGTTGGCCGCCTTCTGCGCGTCGGCGTCGTTGTTCTTGATGTAGTCGATGGCCTTGAGGTGACCCTGGAGCAGCTTCGTGACCGTTGCCGGGTACTTCGTGCGGAACTTCTGGGTGACGATCAGATGGGTGGTGACGAACTGCCCGCCCGGCCACAGGTCCTTCTCGTTGACCAGCACCTTGCCCTTGGACTCCAGCACCATCCGGCTCAGGTTCGGCTCGGGCACCCAGGCGCCGTCGATCGCGCCCTGGGCGAACGCCTGCAGCGCGGTCGCGTTGTCCTGCGGCAGCACCGAGACGTCGCCCCCGCCCTGCTGGTCGGCGTTGAGGCCGTTCTCCTTGAGCCAGGCGCGCAGCGCGACGTCCTGGGTGTTGCCCAGCTGCGGCGTGGCGATCTTCTTGCCCTTGAGGTCCGCCGGGCCGTTGATGCCCTCCCTGACCACCAGGCCGGCGCCGCCCGAGGTGCTGCCCGCGATGATCTTCAGGCCGGTGCCCTTGGACTGCGACCAGCCGTTGATCGCCGGGTTCGGCCCGATGTAGGTGGCGTCGATCGCCCCGGAGAACAGCGCCTCGATCGCGGCCGGGCCGGCGTTGAACGTCTTCGCCTCGAGCTTGGTCGTGCCCAGGGACTCGGCGAGGAAGCCCTTGTTCACCCCGACCAGCGCGGGCGCGTGGGTGATGTTCGGGAAGTAGCCGAGCCGGATGGCGGACGCCTCACCGCCGGCCGAGGCCTTGTCGTCGTCTCCGCTGCACGCGGTCAGCGCGGTGGCCGACAGAAGAACGGTGGCGGCGAGGGCAAGCGCACGTATGGTGCGGGAGCTCATGCTCACTCCTAGTTGTTCGTTGCGGAGATCGTGGACAGTTCGGCCAGGGTCCGGTGGTCGACGACGCCCTCGATGGCTTCCTCGACAGCGACCCACACGTCGCGCAGCCCGGTGGCCGCGCCGCGGTAGGTCGTGGTGCCGGTGGGCAGACCACGCACCGTGGTCAGCGCGCCCCCGGCGGCCCGCACGACGTCACCGACGGTGATGTCCTCGGCCGGCCGGGCCAGCTCGTAACCACCGTCGACGCCCCGATGGCTGTGCAGCAGGCCGGCACGGCGCAGGTCGAGGAGGATGCCCTGGAGAAAGCTGAGCGGGATGTCCTGGGCGGCGGCCAGCCCGGCGGCCTTGACCAGCCGGGGATGCTCCGCGGTGACCGCGAGCATGGCCCGTACGGCGTAGTCGGTGCGCGCCGAGACGTACAAGGCTCACACCTCCGCTCGGGAAACCCTGCTTTCTCTATCTGGTGCATGGGAATACTGGACGAGGTGGGAATGGTCCGTCAAGGACGATCCGGATCGCGGGACGCGAGTTGTGTTACTCGTGACACTTGAGGTGACTTGTGCAGGGGCGGTGCGCGCTGAGTGTCCGCGCGGTGACCGGCGGTCGCGACGTTGACCACGGGAAGCGCTAATGTCAGTCCGTGGCGCGCAAAATGAAGATCCCCGCGACGAAGTATCCGGTCGAGCGATTCACCCTGGACAACGGGCTGCGCGTGGTGCTCACACCCGATCGCAGCGCCCCGGTCGTCGGCGTGGCGGTCGTCTACGACGTGGGCATCCGGTCCGAGCCCGAGGGGCGCACCGGCTTCGCGCACCTCTTCGAGCACCTGATGTTCCAGGGCTCGGAGAACCTGGAGAAGCTCGCGCACTTCCGGCACGTGCAGGGCTCGGGTGGCACCTTCAACGGATCCACCCATCTGGACTACACGGACTACTTCGAGGTCCTGCCGTCCGGCGCGCTCGAGCGGGCCCTGTTCCTCGAGGCCGACCGCATGCGCGGGCCGCGGCTGACCGAGGAGAACCTGCAGAACCAGATCGACGTGGTCAAGGAGGAGATCCGGGTCAACGTCATGAACCGGCCGTACGGCGGGTTCCCGTGGCTCAAGCTGCCTCCGGTGCTCTTCTCCAGCTTCGCCAACTCCCACGACGGGTACGGCTCTTTCGGTGACCTGGACAGCGCCACCGTCGACGACGCGCGGGCGTTCTTCGACAAGTACTACGCCTGCGGCAACGCGACCCTGACGGTGGCCGGCGACTTCGACGTGGCCAAGGCGACCGAGATGATCAACCGGCACTTCGGCGACGTGCCGGCCCGGCCCGCGCCCGCGCTGCCCGACTTCGACGAGCCCGACCTCACCGCGGAGAGGCGCGACTCGTACGTGGACCGCCTGGCCCCGCTGCCCGGCGTGGCCGGCGCCTGGCGGGTGCCCGACCCGATCGCCGATTTCGAGCGGTACCTGCCGTACGTGGTGCTCGCCGAGGTGCTCACCGACGGCGACGCGTCCCGCCTGGTCGAGCGGCTGGTCCAGCGCGACCGGTCGGTGACCAGCATCGGCGGCTACATCGGGTTCATGGGCGACGAGTTCCAGGTGCGCAACCCCACCGCGATGCTCATCCAGGCGCACATGCCGCCCGGCGGCGACGCGGACAAGGTGCTGCGCACCGTCGACGAGGAGCTCGACCGCCTGGTCACCGGCGGGCTGGCCCCGGGCGAGCTGGAGCGTACCCAGGCCCGCATCGCCACGCACCTGCTGCGCGACACCGACGCGGTGCTCGGCCGGGCCCTGCCGATGGCGGTGCTCGAGCTGCAGCGCGGCCGGCCCGAGATGCTCAACGAACTACCCAGGCTGGTCGGCGACGTCACCGAGGCGCAGATCGTCGAGGCGGCCGCCACCCTGCGCCCGGAGCGGCGCGCCACCGTCGAGGTCATCCCCGGAGTCAATTCATGAGCAGCAAGACCCTTCCCGACCTGATTCCGGACGCCAAGCTCAAGCTGCCGCCGCAGGCCGAGCGCACGCTGTCCTCGGGACTCACCGTGATCGCCATCCGGCGGCCCGCGGTGCCGCTGGTCGAGCTGCGGCTGCGGGTCCCGTTCGGCCGGGCGTCGCTGCCCCGCGCCACCCTGCTGTCCCAGGCGCTGTTCACCGGCACCGGGACGATGTCCAGCGTTGACATCGCGGCCCAGCTCCAGGCGGTCGGCGGCGGGCTCTCCGCGGGCCTCGACCCGGACCGCCTGCTGATCACCGGCAACGCGCTCGCCTCAGGTCTGGAGCGCACGCTGGAGATCCTGGCGGCGGTGCTGACCGACCCGGCGTATCCGAACGACGAGGTGGCCACCGAGCGCGAACGCCTGGTCGACCACATCCAGGTGGCGCTCAGCCAGCCGGCGCATCTCGCCCGCACGGCACTGCTCAAGCGGATGTACGGCCGTCACCCCTACGCGGTGCAGACCCCGGAACCGGAGCAGGTCCGTGGGGTTCGCCCGGCCCAGCTGCGCGCGCTGCACGCCGACCGCGTCCGCCCGGAGGGCTCGGTGCTGGTGCTGGTCGGCGACATCAACCCGGAGAAGGCGATCGACGCCGCGGAGAAGGCGCTCGGCAGCTGGACCGGCCCGGGCAAGGACGGCGACGTGCCGCCCACGCCCGAGCTCGAGCCCGGCCCGCTGGTGCTGGTCGACCGCCCCGGCGCGGTGCAGTCCTCGCTGCGGATGGCGCTGCCGGCCGTCAGCCGCACCGATCCGGACTACGCGGCCCTTCAGCTGGCCAACCTCATCTTCGGCGGGTACTTCTCGTCCCGCTGGGTGGAGAACATGCGCGAGGACAAGGGCTACACCTACGGCCCGCACACCTCGGTCGAGCACTTCCTGGCCGGCTCGGCGCTGCTGGTGTCGGCCGAGGTCGCCACCGAGGTGACCGGCCCTTCGCTGCTGGAGACGCTGTACGAGCTGGGCCGCATCGCGAGTCTGCCGCCCAGCGAGGACGAGCTGGAGCAGGCCCGCCGGTACGCGCTGGGCACGCTGCGGCTGGGCATGTCCACCCAGGCCGGTCTGGCCGGGCTGGCCAGCATGTACGCGAGTTTCGGGCTGCGCCTGAACTACCTGCGCGACCACTCGTCGGCGCTGGCGAAGGCGACCCGCGAGCAGGTGGCCGACGTCGCCGCCCGGTTCCTGGCGCCGTCGCGGGCGATCACCGTCGTGCTCGGCGACGCCTCGAAGGTGGAGGCGCCGCTGTCCGCGCTGACCACGGTGGAGCGCGGGTGACCGAGTCAGCCGAGCAGCCGGATGTCGTCCCGGCCCCCGGGGGCGGGACGGCCGCCGTCACCGAGCAGCCCGGATCTCCGCCGCTCGCCCGCAGCACGCTCGACCGCGCCGCCGTGCACCGCACCGACCCGGTCTGGCTGGAGGACGCCTGGCAGCGTGGCCGGGTCGTGGTGATCGACCTGGCCAAGGGCGGCCGGGCGCTGGTCACCGACCGTCCGGACGGGACCGCCGCGCTGGTGCTGCTCGCCACCGCCGACGCGCCGAAGGCGGACCACTGGTTCCTCGGCGTGGACGCCGACGGCACGCCGCTGTGGGCCATGGACGCACCGCTGGACGAGGTCGACGGCGCCCGCCCGGTCACCCTGCGCGACATCGGTCACCTGCTCGACGACCGGGACGCGGGCATCTTCACCGAGGCCGCCGCGCTGGCCAACTGGCATGCCAGCCACCGGTTCTCGCCACGGACCGGGTTGCCGGCCGAGGCGATCGAGGCGGGCTGGGCGCGGCGCGACGCCGAGGGCAACATGATGTGGCCGCGCACCGACCCGGCCATGATCGTGCTGGTCCACGACGGCGTCCCCGGGCCGCAGGGCCGCTGCCTGCTCGGGCACAACGCCGCCTGGGTGGCCGGGGCGGACGGCTCCCGCCGGTTCTCCTGCCTGGCCGGCTACGTCGAGCCCGGCGAGTCCGCCGAGGCCTCGGTGGTGCGCGAGGTGGGCGAGGAGGTGGGCCTCAAGCTGTCCTCCCTGTCGTACGCGGGAAGCCAGGCCTGGCCGTACCCGGGTTCGCTGATGCTCGGCTTCCACGCCGTCGCCGACCGGGATCAGCCGATCAGCGTCGACCCGGAGGAGATCGACGAGGCGCGCTGGTTCACCCGGGACGACATCGCCAAGATGATCGTGGGCAGTTACGTCGACGCCGAGTCCGGCGTGCGGTTCGGCCTGCCGATGCGCGCTTCGATCGCGTTCTACCTGATCGAGCGCTGGCTCAACGGGTCGACCGATTAGACCCCTTTGTCCCGGTAACGAAGCGAAGTTGATCCAAACAGAAAACTTTTCCCGTTCCGCGGTAACCAAACCCGGCTCCCGGTGCGTCTCGAATGACAAAGACCGAGAGGTGGATTTTCGATGACGCAGGTGCAAGCGCCCGCATGGACGCCCATGACGGACGACGAGCGCGCCAGGTTCGACCGGGACGGATATCTCGTCGTTCCCGGGGTGCTGAGCGAGAGTGAGATCGAGGCCGCGCGCACCGCGGTCCTCGGTGCTTTCGATCGGGCCGGCAAGCCCGGGGGGCACGGCCTCGGCGCGACCGGCGCCCTGCACCAGCTCTCCGCGGTGACCACGCTGCCGGAGCTGGCGTTCCTGCTGGACCACCCGGTGGCCTTCCGGTACATCTGGTCGCTGCTGGGCTGGAACGTGCACGTCTACCACTCCCACATCGACGTGCACCCGCAGATTCACGAGAAGCGCAAGGACTGGTGGGAGTGGCACCAGGACGGCGGCCGGCAGAACCGGGAGATCGAGACCGACCCCCGGCCGATGTTGTCGGTGAAGCTCGCCTACTGGCTGTCCGACGTGAGTGAGACCGGCCGCGGCAACTTCACCATCCTGCCCGGCAGCCACAAGACCAACTGGCTCCCCGGCCCGCCGAGCCGTGGCGTGCCGTGGCCGCAGCCCGAGGGCGCGATCCAGGTCACCGCGAACCCGGGCGACCTGGTCGTCTTCGACCGTCGCCTGTGGCACGCGCGCTCCGACAACTACTCGGAGTTCACCCGCGTGGCCGCCTTCTTCGGGTACACGTACCGCTGGATCGCCGGTCGCGACGAGGTCGCCGATCTGCCGAACACGCCGGCCTGGGCGGGCTTCAACGACGTGCAGAAGCAGCTGCTCGGGCACTGCCCGGACGGTGACGGCTCCGGCGACCACGCCTGGGGCCACTACCCGGAGACCACCCCGCTGTACGGCGCGCTCAAGGAGCGGGGTCTGCTCGACTCCAGCATTCCGGCTCTCAAGCCGTAGAGCCGCTCGTCCGGATATCATCCGGATATGGGGCAAACCGG
Source organism: uncultured Actinoplanes sp. (assembly GCF_934643405.1). Classification (GTDB taxonomy): domain Bacteria; phylum Actinomycetota; class Actinomycetes; order Mycobacteriales; family Micromonosporaceae; genus Actinoplanes. Next base: position 9,153 of record NZ_CAKUCL010000133.1, on the reverse strand, counting down.
GGCATTAGTTTCGGAGGCGATTCCGCCGCGAAACCCGGGCAACACCAGGGCAGCGACCGCCGCCGGGCGGCTCATCCTCGAAGCGTTGGAGGATGAGCACCCGGCGCGGTCGCTGTCGCGTCTGGCCGACTCGCCGCGCGCCCTGCGGCTGCTGCGCGAGCTGTTCATCGTGGCGGTACGCCGCAGTTTCGTCGGGCGCGATCCGCGCGACGTCACGCGCTACGTCGCCGATCTGCTCGAGTACTGCTCCCTGCCCGCGGCGGGTGAGCTCGCCCGGGAGACCGAGGCTTTGATCCGTACGGCGTTGGGCGAACCCGAATTGTCCCGGGGAATCGCCGACCTTCGCCGGTTCGAACTGAGCTGCTACGTGATCGGCGACCTGGCCCGTCCGCCCGGTGTGCCCCGGGCCGAGCTGCTCGCCCTGATCGACCAGGCCGAGCGCCGGGTGGCCCGGTCCGACCGCCCGCGCAACCGCGTGACCGGACGGCGAGCGGGATGACCGCAGGTCCGGACGCGGTCGCCGCCACCATGTTCTCCGGTGGCGTGCTGGCCACCGGGACGCCGGAGCCCCCGCCCGAGATCGAGGTCGTCGAACCGCCGCCGATCACCACCGCGGCCGGCCGCTACCTGCGCGCGACAGCCCACGGCGAGCCGCCGGCGGCGGGCGGCGTGGCGGACGACGAGGCGCGCCGGATCTGGAAGATCGCTTTCGGGCTGGCCGTACGCCGCCGCTTCGAACCGGACGCGCCGCTGGCCGAAATCGCCCGGACCGTGGCCGCCGCCGTGCACGAACACGCGGCGGCGGCCCTGCCGATGCTCGACGCCGAGATGCTGCTGCGCGCGGCGCTCGGCGAGGAGGTGCCGCTCGACGAGATCGACCCGGCGATCGAGGCGGCGGTCCATGTCCTGATGTTCGCGACGCTCGCCGACGAGCTGGCGCTCGGCGACGACGAGCTGGACGGGCTGATCCGGCAGGCGGAGACATTAAAAGATCCGGCAGGCTCGACGGCCTGCCGGATCCTTCGGTGCTGAGTTCAGGCGGCGATCGCCGCGAGTCGCTCCTTCACCTGAACGATGGACGGGTTGGTCAGCGCGGACCCGTCCTCGAACTTCAGTGTCGGCACCGTCTGGTTGCCCCCGTTGACACTCATCACGTACTCGGCGGACGCCGGGTCCTGCTCGATGTCCACGACGTCGTAGGCGATGCCCTCACGGTCGAGCTGCGACTTGAGGCGGTGGCAGAAACCACACCAGGACGTCGAGTACATGGTCAACATCGGTCAGCGATCCTCTCGGCTGGGTCACATGGCATAGCGCCTTACGGCACAACGTCAGACCCGGGTGCCATGATTCCCTACCGTGCTGACTGATGCGGTGCTGGCCGGGCTCGACCCGGAACAGCGGACGGCGGTGACCGCGCCCGCCGGCCCGGTCTGCATCCTGGCCGGGGCCGGCACCGGGAAGACCCGGGCGATCACCCACCGCATCGCCTACCGCACGCTCACCGGCGAGGTCAGCCCCCGCCACATCCTCGCCGTCACGTTCACCGCGCGGGCCGCGGCCGAGATGCGCGCCCGGCTCACCGCGCTCGGCGCCGCCGGCGTGCAGGCCCGCACGTTCCACGCGGCCGCGCTGCGCCAGGTGCGATATTTCGCTCCTCGCCTGCTCGAGGGCCGGTCGATGCCGGAGCTGCTGGAGAGCAAGGCCCGCGTGGTCGCCCTCGCGGCGAGCCGGGCCGGGGTGCGCGCCGACCGGATCGTCGCCCGGGACCTGGCCGGCGAGATCGAGTGGGCGAAGTCGTCGCTGGTCGAGCCGGGGGAGTACGCGGTGGCCGCGGCCAAGGCCCTGCGCGAACCACCCTTCGAGCCCGCCAAGGTGGCCGAGGTGTTCGCGGCGTACGAGGCCCTGAAACGCCGTCAAGGCGTGATCGACTTCGAGGACATGCTGCGCGCCGCGGTCTGGGGGATCGAGGAGCACCCGGACGTCGCCGAGCAGATCCGCGCGCAGTACCGGCACTTCGTCGTGGACGAGTACCAGGACGTCAACCCGCTCCAGCAGCGCCTGCTGGACGCGTGGCTCGGCGGCCGGGACGACGTCACCGTGGTCGGTGACGCCAGCCAGACGATCTACTCGTTCACCGGAGCCACCTCGGCATACCTGATCGACTTCCCGCGCAAGCGCCGCGACGCCGTGGTGGTCCGGCTGGTCCGCGACTACCGCTCCACCCCGCAGGTGGTCGGCCTGGCCAACGCGGTGATCCGGCAGGCGCGGGGCAGCGAGGCGAAGCTGCGGCTGGAGCTGGTCGGCCAGCGTCCGGCCGGCGCCGAGCCGGAACTCAAGATCTTTCCGGACGAGGCGGGCGAGGCGGCCGCCGTGGCGCGTCGCTGCCGCGACCTGATCGCCGCGGGCACGCCGGCCAGCGAGATCGCGGTGCTGTTCCGCACCAACGCGCAGTCCGAGACGTACGAGGAGGCGCTCGCGGCCGCCGAGGTGCCGTACGTGGTGCGCGGCGCCGAGCGGTTCTTCGAGCGGCCGGAGATCCGCCAGGCCACGATCGCGTTGCGGGCGGCGGTGCGCTCCACGCCCGGCGAGACGCCGCTCGTGCAGGCCGTCGTGGAGGCGCTGGCGGCCACCGGCTGGCGACGTGATCAACCGCCGCCCGGCGGGGCGGCACGCGAGCAGTGGGAGGCTCTGGCGGCCCTCGTCACGCTTGCCGAGGAGTACGCGCGTACGCCGGTGCTCGAACCGATCGGCCAGGCCGGGTCGGTGCAGCGGGACGTGACGCTGGCCGGCTTCACCGACGAGCTCGCGCGTCGCGCCGAACAGCAGCACGCGCCCACGGTCGAAGGCGTGACACTCGCCTCGCTGCACTCGGCCAAGGGCCTGGAATGGGACGCGGTCTTCCTGGTCGGCCTCGCCGACGGCACACTGCCCACGACGTACGCGAAAACGCCCGACCAGCTCGAGGAAGAACGCCGCCTGTTGTACGTCGGGGTGACCCGCGCCCGGCAATGGCTGTGGCTGTCCTACGGCCAGTCCCGATCGGCGGGCGGCCGCTCGCGGCGGCCCTGCCGGTTCCTGCCGCAGCTGGAGCGCACGTCCTCGACCGAGCGCGCCGGCACGCAGAGTCGGAAACCCGACCGCCGGCGCCCGCAGGTGGCTTCCTGCCGCATCTGCGGCGCCACCCTGCTCGCCGGCGCCGACCGCAAACTGGGCCGCTGCCCCACCTGTCCGTCGGACCTGGACGAGGACCTCCACGAGCGTCTCCAGGTGTGGCGGTCGCGCACCGCTTCACATCTCAAAGTGCCTGCGTACGTCGTGTTCACCGACGCCACGCTGGTGGCCGTCGCGGAACGCCGTCCATCGTCGCCGGCCGAACTGCTGGCGATCGCCGGGATCGGGCCGCGCAAGCTCGGTCAGTACGGCGAGGCGGTCTTCGCTCTCGTGGGCGGCGCGAGCCCCGACGAACTCTCGCCAGAAAACTTTGAAAACTAGTCCGTTAATTCGTTTGCCTCGTCTGTAGCGCCGGGCTTAGCCTCAGTGCACACCTTGTCGGGCAGCCGCCCGGCCAGGGACAACGACGAGTGCAATGCGCTGGAGGAGGTGGCAGACATGGAGCTTTACACGATGACGCGACCGTCGATGCCGCTGACCCCTGCCTGTGCTCCGTCCGCTCTCCGGCCGACTCCGGCCGCCACCCCGGCGGTCCTGTCGGCACCCGTGGCCGTCATGGCTGCCGAGCGGGCTCCGGTTTCGTGGGTGCACCAGGTCCAGGTCCAGGCCGAGCTGGCTCAGGCCCTGCTGCTCATCGACGGAATGCTGCCGGTCAGCAAGATCAACAGCACCACTGGGTTCAAGGGCATCGATGTCTCCGTGAAGCGCTACGCGGATGGTGGCAGCGGCGTCCCGCCTCGAGGAAGGCCGGTCTGACAAATCAGACCTCCGGCTCACCTCGAGGCCGCGGAACCCGTAACCGGGATCCGCGGCCTAATTTTTTGCCGGCTCACCGGCCGGATGCACGACCTGTACGGCGATCCAGAAGATCGATCAAGAGAGAGGTGACCGGGCTTTATGAGTCTGGCGCTGGCCCCGCTCGACGTGAGCGTCGAGATCGAGGCAAACCTGCCCTGTCGGAAGTTCGACCCGGACCTGTGGTTCTCTGACTCCCCGGCCCAGCTGGAACTGGCGAAGTCGCTCTGCGGTGAGTGCCCGCTGCGCGTCGAGTGCCTGGCCGGCGCGGTGGAGCGTAGCGAGCCCTGGGGTGTCTGGGGCGGCGAGATCTTCGAGCGTGGCGCTGTGGTCCCGCGCAAGCGGCCCCGCGGTCGTCCCCGCAAGGTCGACGTGGCCCGCGACGCCGAGCTGGCGGTCGAGGTCGAGGAGCGGCTCTCCGCTCTCGACTCGCGCAGCTCGGTCCGACTGGCCGCCTGAGTTCTCGTCCCTTTTCCGGCATCGACGAAAGAAAGCAGAGCAAACGACATGAGCACGAATGGAGCCCCGAAGATGAGACTCATCCAAGAAGCGTTGTCCCGGGCCCGAATGCGCCGGCCTCAGAGTGAGTTCACGTCTGAGGCACATCGTCCCGCCCGCCAGGTAGCCATGGAGGCCCGTCACCGGGCCGCGCGCGAACTCGGCGGTGGGCGCATCTAAGTCCGCTCGACAAGGAAGGCCCGCCCGCGGTTTCCGCGGGCGGGCCTCGCTCTTCAACGCCTGTGCGCCCGCCGCCCTTACGCCGCGCCGCCGCCCCCGCCGCGCCGCCGTTTCCGCGCCGCGCTTTCTGGGCCGCCGGCACCTTCCTACGCGGCGCCGCCGCCCCCGCAACTCAAGCCGCGCTCGACAGGAAAACCTGTGCCGCGGCGGCCAGGCGGCCCGGGTCGTCCACGTGGCACATCTCGCGGGCCGAGTGCATCGACAACAGCGGCGTGCCGACGTCCAGCGTGGGGATGCCGATCCGGGTCGCGGTGAGCGGGCCGATCGTCGAGCCGCACGGCACCGCGTTGTTCGACACGAACTCCTGCCACGGCACGCCCGCCTTCGCGCACGTCCGGGCCCACAGCGCGGCCCCCAGCGCGTCGGTCGTGTACCGCTGATTCGCGTTGATCTTCAGCAGCGGTCCACCGCCGGCGACCGGCCGGTTCGCCGGGTCGTGCTTATCGCCCCGGTTCGGGTGCACCGCGTGCCCGGCGTCCGCGGACAGGCACCACGAACCGGCGATCGCGCGTGCCAGGTCCTCGCGGCCGCCGCCCAGCGCGGCGGTGACCCGTTCGAGCACGTCGGCCAGCAGCGGGCCGGACGCGCCGGACCGGCTCTCCGACCCGAGCTCCTCGTGGTCGAACGCGGCCAGCACCGCGATCGCCCCGACCGGCTCGGCGCCGAGCTGACCGACCAGGCCGGCGTGCACCGACGACAGGTTGTCCAGGCGCGCCGACGCGAACAGCGATCCGTCGGGACCGAACCGGGCGGGCGCCGCCGAGTCGACCGTGAGCACGTCGTAGCCGCCGACCGCGGCGGGGTCGATGCCCGCGAGCGAGGCGAGATGCCCCACCACGTCGGCGTCGCTCGGGCCGCCCACGCCGAAGATCGGCTGGACGTCGCGCTGCCGGTCCGGGTGGAACGAGTTGTTGACCTCGCGGTCCAGGTGGATCGCCAGGTGCGGGATGCGCGCGAACGGACCGGTCCGGACCAGGTGCGTGGCGCCGTCGACGTCCACGACCCGGCCGGCGAGCTCCAGCTCACGGTCGAACCAGGAGGCGAGGATCGGACCGCCGTACACCTCGACGCCGGCGGTCAGCCAGCCGTTCGACGACCCGGACGGCCGGGGCTTCAGCTTGAAGCCGGGAGAGTCGGTGTGCGTCCCCATGATCCGGTACGGCGTGGTGGGCCCCGCCGAGTCGGGCACCGCGACGGCGACCACCGAACCGTCGCGCACCACGACGACCCGTGCTCCCGGGCGGACCGCTTCCCGCCAGTCCGCGGTCTCGTCGAGTGCCGCATAGCCGGCGGCCTGCAGTCGCCGGGCCACCTCGGCGGCCGCATGGTAGGAGCTGGGTGAGGCCGTGACGAAGGCGGCGAGGTCATCGATGTGCGCGGACGAGTCCATCCGCTCATCGAATCACGCGCGCTCGCGATCAGGACACCGGGGCGAAACCCGGCAGCCACCTCTCCAGGATCGACCGGTACGGCGCGGACGCCTCCAGCTGGCACAGCACGCCGATCGAGCCGAGCGTCACCCGGTGGATCAGCAGGTATGACGGCGGCAGGTTGAGTTTGCGGCTCAGCTGGTACGCCGGCGAACGCGGGTTGCTCAGCCGGGTTGCCTCCCCGCGCAGCCAGGCCCGGGTGAACCGGAACTCGTCGACCGCGACCGGCTCGATCATCGGACGCAGGAAGTTGAGCACGGCGACCGCGTCGATCTCGTCGTCCGGCTTGATGAAGCCCTCGTCGCGCAGCCCGTCCGCCACCGCCTCGGCGTCGCCCTCCAGGGCCAGCCGCACCAGCCGGCCGATCGGCTCGGGGTGCCCGCCGGGCAGCCGCGCCACGGCGCCGAAGTCGATGACGCCGAGCCGTCCGTCGGCAAGGATCCGGAAGTTCCCCGGGTGCGGGTCGGCGTGCAGCAGACCGGCGCGGGCGGGCGCCGAGAAGTGCAGCGTCGCCATCAGCCGCCCGGCCTCGTCGCGCTCCTCCTCGGTACCGTCGCTGATCACCTTGGCCAGCGGCGTGCCGTCGACCCACTCGGTGACCAGGACCCGCGGCGACGCGGCGATCACCTTGGGAACGAAAATCTCCGGATCCTTGTCGTACGCCGTGGCAAAAGCTCGCTGCGTCTCGGCTTCCATCGCGTAGTCGAGCTCTTCGGTGATCCGCTCCCGAAGCTCGGCCAGCAACGGCTTGATGTCCATCCCCGGCTGGATGATCTTGAACATGCCGGCCAGCCGGGACAGCTGCTTGAGGTCGGCGAGCAGCGCCTCACCCGCGCCCGGATATTGCACCTTCACCGCGACGGCCACGGTCTTGGGCTTGGCGTTCTTGCGCGCGGGCGGCAGCTTCCACAGCGCCCGGTGCACCTGCCCGATGCTCGCGGCCGCGGCCGGGGAGTCGTCGAACTCGGCGAACAGGTCGCGCCAGTCCGGCCCGAGCTGCTCGGCCATCGCCTTGTGCAGGCTCGCGACCGGCATCGGCGGCGCGGCCTCCTGCAGCTTGGTGAGCGCCTCCCGGTACGGCCCGGCCATCTCCTCGGGCAGCGCCGCTTCGAAGACGGACAGCGCCTGCCCGAACTTCATGGCTCCGCCCTTGAGTTGCCCCAGCACGCTGAACAGCTGCTCGGCCGTGCGCTGCTGGATGTCGGCCGAGATGACGTCCGAGGCGATGCCCACCGCCCGCTTGCCGAGCCCGAGCGCCGTCCGCCCGGCGAACCCCAGGGGAAGCGCGGCCAGCTTGGCAGTCCGAGCCGCCGCCCGACGCGGTATGTCACTCACCAGATCATTGTGACCGACAATGCGCCTTTCATCTGCCCGCCTCAACCCCCTTCGCCGGGTACATCCCCGAAAGTCCGATCAGTTTCCGGCATAGGCGCCCTTCACCACCGGGGTTCCGCCCCTTTCGATGGATGCCCGGCGCCCGCGCTCGCACGTCATCGGGTGGAATCGTCCCCTTCCGGAAACCGGCGTGACGCCGACGGCCGGGAGCGACAAGGACAAGCGGCACCGCTTACTCGCACTCCGTTGATGCCGCGGCGCCGCCCGCGGGACGAGTGCGGCGGCCCAGTTGTCGTGGTCGGCGGCTGCACGCGCAGCTCGGGTGCGGGGTCCAGGTGCGTCTTCGCAGGCGGCCCGGAGCGGTTATCTCGGCCGAGGCGCCCACGGTCTCCGGCGAGCCGCCGTCCAGGAACGTCAAGGCCTCGGCCGCCGCGTACGCCACCGCGGCCAGCACCGACGCCACCGCGCACGGCTGCAGCTCGTCGGAGCGGGACGCGCCCGGCCAACCGGCGTCGCGGTCCCGGCGATGCAGCTCGCAGCAGTTCAGGCACGGCCCTCCGGCGGCGGGCACGAACGGGCCGATCACCGGCACGCCCTGGCGGATCGTCACGGCCAGGTGCGGCTGGTGGCGCTGCGCGTGGGCCTCGGCCAGCAGGGACACGGGCTCGGCGTGGTCCAGCTGAATGACCAGGGTCGCGGCACCACGGCGTACGGGACCTGTCTGGGTCTGGGGCGCGGCGCGCGCGACGGCGTCGGCGATCGCCACGCGCCTCGGACGTCCGGCATCGGCCTCGCGCAGCGGGCCGGCCGGGAGCTCGCCGGGAGTGAGCGAACCGGAGAGATCGGCATGAACGTGTCCCACGCCCGCCTCGGCCAGCGCCACCGCGAGAGGAGCCCCCAGCCGGCCCCGTCCGGTGAGAACCACCCGGCACCCGGCCCGTCGCCGCAGGACCGCCGCGGCCGGGGAGCCCCGCAGAGCGAGCGCCGCGGCCTCGCTCAGCAACCGGGCGCGACCGGGAAAGGTGAGCGGGATCAGCGACGCGGCCGGCATGGCCAGGCCGGCCCTCCCCAGCGACTCGATCACAGCCTCGGCGTGCCGCGGGCCGATGCCCCGCCGAGCGGCCTGCAGCAGAACCGACTGCAACGAGCGGCTGCCGTCGAGCAGGTCGAGCAACTGCGCCGTACGGGGATCGGGAAGCCGCAGCACCACGGAGCCGAGCTGCAACTCGGTCGGTGCGCGCCAGATGCGAGGGAGTCCGGGAATGAGGATGGGGCGATTCACGGGTGACAGCTTGTCACCGGGGGACTGCGGAGCGAATCAGTTGTCCACAGGCCGAACAGCTCGCCGAGACGTGTTGTCCACAAGTGAAGGCGAGTTATCCACAGAGGTGTGGAGTTATCCACACCTCACTCAACGTGTCTGACTCGTCGCGGATATGGGATGGGCCCGGAAAGCACCGGGGAGGGCGACCGCCCTCCCCGGGAAGCGTGAATCAGGCCTTGGCCTTGCCGAGGATCCGGTTCACGGTGGTGCCACAGACCGGGCACTTGCCCTTCGCCATGTTCATCCCGGTCTTGGAGACCTCCACGGTCCCCTGGAAGTCGCGCTTCTCCTTGCACTTCACGCAGTAGCCGTTGTACGTGTTGTCGGCCACGGTTCCTCCTCGTCATGTTGTCGGCC
>NZ_CAKUCL010000132.1 GCF_934643405.1 uncultured Actinoplanes sp. | reverse complement strand
CGTCTCCGCGCGTCTGCGCGTCTGCGCGTCTCCGGCATCCCCGCACCTTCGCTTCAGTGCCTCCGCGTGTCCTGCCGCTGCGTCCCGCGGCGCAGCATGCCGTCGGCATGTCGCTGCAGGCAGCGTCCTCGCTCTTCGCGTTTTTGCGCCTCGCGCCTTCCCCGCTCCGCGTCTTTGCGAAGCCGATTCTGCGGTTGCGGTTTCGCGCCGCTGCGGCGGCCGGCTCTCCGGGCAGGCGTCGGGCGCGGGTTCGCCTTGGTCTGTCCGTTTCAGCTGCTGCCTTCGCTCGGCGGAAAACTGGGGCGGGTGGGGCTCCGGTCAGAGCGATGTGTGTCAATATGACTGGGGACTCTGGAGGTGATCACCGTGCGTGATGTCCGTCGGTGGGTTGCGGGGCTTTTTGTTGGTCTTGTGGCTGCTGCCACCCTGGTGGGGAGCGGGCCGGCTCCGGCGGTGGCCGGCGGTGGTGCGCGAGGGGTCGGCATCTGGGAAGCGGCGCTCGAAGGGGTTCACGGGGTCGCTCCGGATGCGACCGTCCGGCAGATTGCTCGCGTGTCGGTGGCCGGGTCGGGGATACGTGTGCGGCTCGGGAATCCGTTCGGGAGCAGCGACGTCGTGGTGCGCAGTGCGTGGCTGGGGCGGACCGTGGCGCCGGGCAGTGCCGAGCTGGTGCCCGGGTCCAACCACCGGGTGACGTTCAGCGGCAGGCGGACCGTCCGGATCGCGCCCGGACGGGAGGTCGTCAGCGACCCGGTGCCGATCAGCGTGGGGGCTCAGCAGGACGTGGCGCTGAGCGTGTACGCGCCCGGCAGCCCGGTCAGCGACCACACGTTCCCGCCGTTCGCCTACGACCCGCCTGCCTCGTACATCGGCACCGGCGGGGACACCGGGGCGGCCACCGGCGCCGGTGCGTTCCCGGGGTATCCGGTGATCCCGGGCAGCACCAGCAGCACGGCGGTGGGCTATCACCCGGGGCAGACGTGGTGGATGGATCTCGTCACGGCGGATCGGGCGGCTGCCCGGAGCACGCTGGTGGCGCTGGGTGACTCGATCACCGACGGCTACAACGCGGTCGGGCCGCCCGGTCAGCGCTGGACCGACGTTCTTTCCGTACGGCTGGGGAACCGGCTCGCCGTGGCCAACGCCGGGATCTCCGGGAACACCGTCAGCGAGCAGCCCAACCCGTACGACCCCACCGGGCAGTGCTGTGGCCCGCCGGCGCCGCAGCGGCTTGACCGCGATGTCCTGAGCGTTCCGGGCCTGCGCACCGTGTTCCTGCTGGAGGGGACCAACGACATCGGCGGCGGCGACTACGCGCCACCCGCGCCGGCGAGTCAGGTGATCGACGCGATGCGGGCCATCGTGGCGCGGGTGCATGCCCGGGGCGTGCGCATCGTGGGCGCCACCATCCTGCCGATGTGCAACCCGGCGGGCAGTGCCAAGGAGCAGGCCCGCCAAACGGTCAACGAATGGATCCGTACGAGCGGGACCTTCGATGCCGTCGTGGACTTCGACGCCGTACTGAGGGACCCTGCTGATCCGACGGTGATGATCGCTGACCTGCGCAACGACTGTTACCACCCGAATGCGGCGGGGGATCAGCTGCTGGGCCAGGCGATCCCGCTGGACGTCCTAACCTAGGTGCTCGGCCAGGACGGCGAGTTGCGTCGCCTTGGCCTCGGTGTGCCGCTGACGACCGGCCGCGGTGATCTGGACGAAGACGCCGCGCCGGTCGTCCTGGCACAGGCTGCGCGAGACCAGGCCGCCCTTCTCCAGGCGTGCGACAGTTCGGGACAAAGCGCTCTGACTCAGGTACATGGACGAGGCCAGATCCTGCATGCGGCGCTTGTCACACTCCCTGGTGCTCAGGCGCTCGAGGGTCTCGAACTCGCTGAGCGTAAGACCGTGCGTGTCCTGCAGCTCGCGTTCCAGGTGCGAGGCGACCCTGTTGTAGCTGCACAGCAGCTCCTGCCACTGATCGATAAGGGTCTTTTCGGGCGCCACGGCGGTCATGGTACTCCGTAAGGACGCCTTAGTGCACGTGCATTAGTTGCGTAAGCATCAGATGCATGGACATTAGTTGCGTCCGCATATAACGTCGCCGCGTGGCTGTCATCGAAACCCTCCCTGCCCGCGCCGTCGCGGAGGTGCGCTGGAACGCACGACTCTGGGGAGTCCTCGCGGTGCTCTGTGCCGTCCTGTTCCTGGACGGCCTCGACGTCTCCATGGTCGGCGTGGCCCTGCCGTCCATCGGATCCGAACTGGGCCTGTCCACCACCTCCCTGCAATGGATCGTCAACGGCTACGTGCTCGGCTACGGCGGTCTGCTCCTGCTCGGCGGGCGCACCGCCGACCTGCTCGGCCGTCGCCGGGTCTTCCTGATCGCGCTCGGCGTCTTCACCGTCGCCTCGCTGGTGGGCGGCCTGGTCGACGACGGTGGCCTGCTGATCGCGACCCGCTTCGTGAAGGGCCTCGCCGCCGCGTTCACCGCGCCGACCGCCCTGTCGATCCTCACCACCACCTTCCCGGAGGGCCCGGCCCGCAACCGCGCGCTGTCGATCTTCACGGTCTTCGGCGCCAGCGGCTACTCGTCCGGCCTGATCATCGGCGGCCTGCTGACCAGCCTCGGCTGGCGGTGGAACTTCCTGGTCCCGGTGCCTCTCGCACTGGCCGCGCTGGCCGGCGGCATCTACCTGATCGCCAAGGACCGCCGCGCGGCCGAGGGCGGCCACGATCTGGGCGGCGCGATCACGCTCACCGCGGGCACACTGCTTGCGGTGTACGCCGTGGTCACCGCGCCCGGACGCGGATGGCTCGACCCGCTGACCGTCGGCACGTTCGTCGTCGCCGCGGCCCTGCTCACCGGTTTCGTGATCATCGAGAACCGGGTGCGGCACCCGCTCGTGCGGCTGGGCATCCTGCGCAGCGGCCAGATCGTGCGGGCGAACCTCAGCATGGTCGCGCTGCTCGGCTCGTACGTGAGCTTCCAGTTCATGATGACGATCTACCTGCAGGACGTGCTGCACTGGGCGCCGCTGCGGATGGCCCTCGCGCTGCTGCCGGCCGGGCTCATCGTGGCGTTCGGCTCCCCGCTGGTCAGCAAGCTCATCGACCGGTACGGGACGGCGCGGCTCATCACGATCGCGATGGTGTCGCTGAGTCTCGGCTACCTCTGGATGCTGATCAGCGCCGGCGCGCGCCCGCACTACCTGACCGTCATCCTGCCGACGATGCTCCTGCTGGGCGGCGGCTTCGGCTTCGGCTTCAGCTCGATCATGGCCCAGGCCACCGACGGCATCAGGAACGACGAGCAGGGCTTGGCGTCCGGCCTGGTCCAGTCGAGCGGTCAGATCGGCGCCGCCCTGGTCCTGGCCGTGGTGACCGCCCTGGTGGCGACCGCGGGCGGCAGCTTCACGCAGTTCCACCCGGGCGTCAACCTGGTGACCGGCGTAGCTGTGGCCGGCCTCCTGCTGAACGTGATCCCACTGCTGGCCCGGCGCCGAGCCTGACCCGACGCGGCGGCCGCGCGGGTCCGGTCGGCCGCCGCCTCCGACCCGGGGTCACCCCCTCGCACCCCGCGAGGTAAGCTTGGCGAACCGACGCGGGGTGGAGCAGCTCGGTAGCTCGCTGGGCTCATAACCCAGAGGTCGCAGGTTCAAATCCTGTCCCCGCTACGAGTCTGGGAGTCCCCTGTCTGCCTGATGCGCAGACGGGGGACTCTTCGTATGTTGCCTGGGGGGCCGAGCCCCCCAGACCCCCACGGTGCGGTCGGTTGCGCTTGGTGCGGGGTGGGGCATCGAAGGCGGCAACGCCGCCTGCGGCCTCGGCGTCTGCGCCCTCCGGTTCGCCTGCGCCCGCCTCTGTGCGCCCTCCGGCTCCTCTGCGCCTTCGGTCTGCCTGCGCTCTCCGGTGCGCCTCTGCTCTTGGGTCCGCCTGCGCTCTCCGGTCCCTGCGCCCTGCGGTCTGTATGCCCCGCGCCCCCTGGCCCCTCTGCCCTGCGGTGTGTCTGGGCTCTGCGGTCCCTCGCCTTCCGGTCCCTGCGGTACTCGGGTCCCTCTGCGCCGCCTGTGGCCACCGGTTTGTCTGTGGCCGACGGACCGACTGCGGCCTCACGCCACCAAAGACGGTTTCACCGGCGCGGCCGCTGTGGGGGCACGGTTATGCGGGGCTTGTGGTGGGGGCCTTGTCTCGGCGGCGGCGGGCCCACGTCCGGGTTTCGTCGACGGTCAGGGCGTCTATCGCCGAAGCCAGTTCGCTGCGGCGGTCGGGGGTGCGGTCCTCGACGGGCAGCAGGCGGTACTGGGTTATCAGGGCCATGGCACTCGTCCATGCCTCCGCGTGGGCCAGCCAGTCGTCGTGCCAGGCGACGATCCGGCGCAGGCCCGCCAAGAAGGTCACGGCGGCGGCCACCGTGGCGGTGAGCCAGGGTGGGGCGCTGAGCGCGGCCAGCACCGTGGCGGCACCGGCCAGCAGCAGCGCCCCCGACTCCAGCAGCACGAAGCGGACGCGGTTGCGGCGCATCGACGTGCGGTACCAGTCGGCCCGGACCAGGGCGTGCACCAGCGCCCGATCGGTCAGGTCGTCCTCGCTGATGCTCTGCTCGATCTGCCGCAGCTTCGCCCTGGTCTCCGCGCTCACATTCACCGGCATAGTGTGCCGGTCAGCAGTTGGTGGCGCCGCCCCCGGATGTCCACTTGCAAGAGTCGATCAGGCTGTTCGCCGGATTGCGCAGGTAGGCCGTGTCGCTCACGTTGCCCCAGACGTACCCGGCCTTGCCGGCCCGCGCCCAGTAGCGGGACGCGGCGGTGTTCGTGCCCTTGCCGGTGCGCACCACGATCGACGCGCCGGCCTTCAGCGCGACGCTGCCGTGGAACCGGTAGACGACGCCGGACGCGTCCCGGATGGACCAGCCGGTGAGGCCGACCGTCTTCTTGCTCTTGTTGGTCAGCTTGACCCACTCGCCGTTGAGGCTGGTGTTGCTGCCGGTGTCGGCGCCCGGCGAGTCGAACTGGATCCGGGTGAACTGCACCGACCCCGGCGCCGGCGCCGGCTGCGTCGTGGTTCCGCTGCCGCTCACGTACGTGTGATGAGCCTCGGAGACGTTGGCCAGCACACCGTTCGACGGGTCGGCACTGATTGAGGCGCGATAGGTGTGCTCACCGCGGGGGATTCCGGCGAGTCGTACGGCGTACGCACCCGCGCTGTTGGTCTTGCCCGTCGCGACGGTCGTCCAGGAACCGCTGGAGCTGCGTTGCTGGATCGCCACCTCCAGTCCCTCCTCGTTCGGGCTCACGTCGGTGTGTGCCTCGATCGTGCCCGCGGCCGGTGACCTCACCCAGAACGTCGGATGCACCCGCATGTGCACGGTGATCCTCCGGGAACGCTCGCCGCCGGACTCGACCTGGAAGTAGAAGCCGGTGTCCAGGTATCGGCGGATCGAGTACCGGCCGGTCGAGTCGGCCTTGGCGGTGACCACGCCGCCGCCGTGTTCCCAGTCGTCGGCCGGTTGGAGGTCGTTCCAGGCGATCGCCGACTCGTACAGGTGCACGGAGGCGCCCGGCGCGGCGGTCCCGGACAGGATGATCGTGCCGTACCCGGTGCGCAGCGCCGGGCCGGACAGGGTCGGTGGGGTGGCGGCGGAGGCCGGGGCAGCCATCGCGACGGCTGCGGCCGCACCGATGACGGCGGCCTGCGGAACGAGCCTGAATTTCATCCGGGAAGCGTAGGTACGGTCGGTCACCGTAGGTAATAACCGGAGAGCCGATTTTTACCCTCCGTCACGGCATGGGGGAGGACGCTTTCCGGCGGTGCGACCCGACCGCCGGACGGGTGATCCGCTCGACGTTGTGCAAGCTCGGCGGCTCGTCCAGGGCGATCCGGTACCGATAGGTGATCCCTTCGTCCCGGACGACGAAATCGTCGGCGTCCGGGCCGCGCCAGGTGAGGATCATCTGGCCGTAACGCTCGGCAAGCTTGACCAGCGCCGGAAAGTTGTCGACGCTGACGACCGGCGCCCCCGGCGGGGTGGTCATCGGCTCGACCGGAACCAGCAGGTTGGGGTAGCGGCCCTGGATCTGGGCGCGGGTGCGCAGCGGAATCGCCCGGCGCGTGATGAGGAAGATCGCGGTGGCGCCGGCCGTAGCGGCGACCAGCAGCAGGACGGCCAGGCCGCGAGCGCGGGCCGCGGTCATGAGCGGGTGGCCGGCGAGCCCGATGGTGCGGATGACGAGCGTTTCGGCATCGCCCGGATCGGCGTTGGTGGCGACGAGCGCGGCTTCGCCGCCTTCGAGGGTCATCTGCAACGGCGCGACGTTCAAGGTGAGCGCCGCGGTGAAGTCCGGTCCGGCGCCGATCACCCGGGCGTTGATGGCGATCTTCAGAGAGCTCGCCGGCACGCCGATCGCCTTCGCCGCCGCCCTCTCCCGCGCTTCCAACGCGTTCAGGTCGAGAGCGGCGGTGGTGTCGAGGGAGGTGCCCGCGAAATCCCGCGGCGCGACCAGCTCGACGGCGGTGTGCCAGCCGGAGTTGTCGGACAGGGCGGCGGTGGCGGCGAACGTTCCGGGCGGTCCCTCGTACCGCATACGGAGGACGACCCGGTCGGTCAGCTTGCGGAAGATCGGATCCGGGGAGGACACGGTGGTGCCGTCGTAGGCGGCGGAGCGCGGAACTTCGGCGGAGTACGAGAAGGTCAGCCGTTGAGCCGGACCCGATGTGGCTCTGCGCTCGGTGACCGGTCTCATCCACCCGAGGACGCCGAGAACGACGGCGAGCAGAGCCATCGTGGCGGCGGCGCCGGCGAGGACTCGCAGCAGGGGAGGGAGACGCGCGACGGCTTTGGCCACCGTGACCGCGGTTGCCCAGGAGCCCCCTTGGCGCGCCATCGCCTTCACCTTCTTTTTCTTGCGGCCGCGCGGAATTTCCCGCCGGTTGCGGGCGGTCGCCGCGCCACCGCCGACGATCAGAAACCCGATCATCCCCAACCCGGTGGGGCTGAGTACCGGTTTCAGCCAGATGCCGCCTTGGGGCACGTGCAGGACGGCACGCCCGATCAGTTCGTCGGCGGTCGGCGTCGGGTTGTCGATCGAGTCGTTGTTGTCGCCCTTGAAGACGAAGCCGCGGGTGGCGTCCCCGCCGATGATGCGATGGAGGACCTCCTCCCTCGTGCCGTGATACGCGGCGATCTGCCCGACCCCGTAGGACCCCTGCTTCACCAGGACGACGAGGTCGCCCTGGTAGTAGACGGGGTTCATGCTCACGCCGTGGGTGACGACGTACGAGACCCTGTCTGTGCCGATCAACCACGCGCCGATGGCCGTCACCCCGAGGATGACGGCCATGGCAAGACGGTGGGTCGTGGATCGGATGACGGCTCCGTCGGAAGATGCCCGTGCTCTGCTGATTAAATGCCGCCGGGCATCACCGCGGACCCATATCAGGGAATGTAGGCGATCTGCACCGAGGAGATGGTCGTGTAGTAACCGCCCGGGACGGCACACGAGAAACCACCGTCGTCGGTGCTGCCGCCGCTGTCAGCGGTGCAGGCGCCCCAGGTCGCCGTGCCGGTACCGGTCGATCCGGTGAACTTCACCTTGATCTTGCCGGCGCTGGCGTCCAGGATCGGGGTGCTGCCGTCGGCCTTCATCATCGAGATGTTGACCCCGGTGATCCGGTCCGACTCGGTCGCATCGTGGACCAGAAGGGCCGACATCAGCTTGGCATCCGCTGCGTTGACGTTGAAGCTGGTCGCGCCACCGCCGGCGATGCCCGTGTTGAGCGCTGTGGCCTGGGCGAAACCGGAAGCGGTGAAGGCGGTCGTTCCGGCGGCCACGGCACCGGCCACGGCGACACCACCGAGCAGCTGAAGCATGTTGCGCATGTGTTTTTCCCCCAAGTTTTGGTAGCCCAGCCGGCCCGGTAGGCCCTGTGGCTTTGCGTCCCCGGCTTGCGCCGGGTTTGCTCTTTCGACGAGCGGACACATGTTGTTTCGGTCGGCCGTGCTCGCCGGGTGAACGTTTGCGGGGTGCCATCCGGGTGCCAGGCAACGTCAGACCGCCGGGCCGGCACATGCGCTACGGCACTGCCGATTCAGCGCTCCGGTCACGAGCCGGACACCCCGCTCGTCGATGCCCAAGGCGTCTGTCAGAGTTGCTCGAATGGGCGAACGGGTACTCGAAGCCGACTGCGCCGGCTGCGCCGGGCTGTGCTGTGTGGCACCCGCGTTCGCCAAGTCGTCGGACTTCGCGATCGACAAGCCGGCCGGCACGGCGTGCCGCAACCTCGGTGACGACTTCCGCTGCCGCATCCACGAGCAGTTGCTGGACAAGGGCTTCAAGGGCTGCACGGTCTTCGACTGCTTCGGGGCGGGGCAGCGGCTCACCCAGGAGACGTTCCGCGGGGCGGACTGGCGGACGGACCGGGCGGTCGCCGGCGCGATGTTCGCGAGCCTGCCGATCATGCGGCAACTGCACGAGCTGATGTGGTACGTCGTGGAGGCGCTCAAGATCGAGGAGGCCCGGCCCGTACACGGGAGATTGCGGGAGGCGCTCGCCGAGATCGAGCGGCTGGGCGAGGGCAGCCCGGACGAGTTGCGGCGGCTCGATCTGGACGCGTACCGGGCGAAGGTGAACGTGATTCTGCAGCGGGCCAGTGAGATGGCCCGGGGCAGGGGCGGGAAGGATTATCGCGGGGCGCAGCTGATCGGGCGCAGGCTGCGCGGTGCGAAGTTGCGGGGGGCGAGCTTCCGCGGCGCGCTGCTGATCGGGGCCGACCTGCGCGACGCTGACCTGCGGCGGGCCGACTTCACCGGGGCTGATCTGCGGGGCGCCGATCTGCGCGGGGCCGACCTCAGCGGTGTCCTGTTTCTCACGAAGTCCCAGCTCCGCGCAGCAGTCACGGGCGGATCTCACCCCTAGGATGTGCCCATGCAGCATGTGTCGGGTGTGGTTTGGCTGCTGACCGTTCTCGGCATCATCGGTCTGCTGCTTTTCGATTTCTTCTTTCATGTACGGCGTGCGCATGTGCCCACCCTCGGCGAGGCGGCCCGGTGGACGGCCATCTACGTGTCCATCGCGCTGCTGTTCGGTCTCGGGGTGACCCTGTTCGGCAGCGGGCAGATGGGCGCCGAATACTTCGCGGGCTACATCACCGAGGAGGCGCTGTCGGTCGACAACCTCTTCGTCTTCCTGCTGCTGCTGGGCAGCTTCAAGGTGCCGCGTGCGGACCAGCAGAAGGTGCTGCTCGTCGGGATCGCCGTCTCACTGGTGGCGCGCACCGGGTTCATCTTCCTGGGCGCCGCGCTGATCAACTCGTTCGCCTGGGTGTTCTACCTGTTCGGGCTGATCCTGCTGATCACGGCCGGTAACCTGCTTCGCGAGCAGCGCGCCGAGGAGGAGCAGCCACCCGACAACATCATCATCCGGCTCGCCCGCCGGGTGCTGCGCACGTCCGACTCGTACGACGGCGACAAGCTGTTCACCTACCGGGACGGCAAGCGCATGCTGACGCCGATGCTGCTGGTCATGGTGGCGATCGGCGGCACCGACATCCTGTTCGCGCTGGACTCGATCCCGGCGATCTTCGGCCTGACGCAGAACGTGTACCTGGTCTTCACCGCGACCGCGTTCTCGCTGCTCGGTCTGCGCCAGCTGTACTTCTTGATCGACGGTCTGCTCGACCGTCTGGTCTACCTGTCGTACGGGCTGGCCGCGATTCTCGCGCTGATCGGCATCAAGCTGGTGCTGCACGCCATGCACCAGAACAACGTGCCGTTCATCAACGACGGCGAGCCGATCCACGTCGTGGAGATCTCCACCGGGCTGTCGCTGTCGATCATCCTGGGCATTCTGCTGATCACCGTGGTGGTGTCGTTGCTGAGCCCGAAGGGGCGGGCCCAGACGTACGTGGCCTCGGCCCGCCGCCACGCGCAGGAGTTCCTCGACGTGGAGACCGACCCGGCGTATTGCGACGAGATCTACCACCGGCTGCTGATCGAGGAGGGCCGGCTCAAGCAGCTCCCGGAGAAGTACCGGGCCCGGATCCGGGCCGAGGAGGAACTGGTGGAGCTGCTCCAGCGTGCGCACAAGGTGCACGAGGACCGGGTGGCGGCCGGCCGTTGTTTCGCCGGGACCGCCACCAGCGGGCAGGCGTGAGGCCGGACCTCAACGAGAAGGGCCGGCCTCGGCAGGCTCAGTAGCGGCGATGCGCATCGTCGGGGCGGCGCTGCGGCGGCGTCCCGCGTCCCCGCGGTGCATTCCCGGCGAGCCGGGCGGCCGTGCGCCGCACCGACTCGGCCCGGCTCAGCACCTCACCGGAGTGCGGCGGCAGCGCCCCGGGGGACTGCTGCCGACCCAGGGAGGACGACAGGTCCGCGGTGCGCGACTCCAGCTCGTTGGTCTCGGACACCAGCATCGCGACCCGCGCGGCCAGGTCCGAGGCGCGCGAGGCCAGCTCGGCCGGGTCGGGATGGTGCCGGCGTGACGTCATGGCCCGGCGCAGGTCGGTGGTCTGCTGCCCGGGCTCCCACCCCGCCGGAAGGGCCGGCTCGGAATGCCAGCCGACCGGCTCGGCGGCCCGGTGCGCCGGCCTCGGCGTCAAGGCCTGGGTCGTCTCGGAGGTCGCGTGCGCGATGTCCCAGTCGTCCCCGGCGGCGGCGAGCGGTCGCGGGCCGGGCGGCGCGGGCGCCGTCTCGACCGGCAGCGAACCCAGCAGCGACACGGTCTGCCCCTCGCCGCCCTGGTAGTTGCTGAACTCCGGGCCGATCACCAGCCGGGACAGCATCCGTCCCTCCGGCGCGGTCAGGCCCAGCTCACCGGCGTGCTCCACCCGGAACCGGGCGATGGCCTGCCGCAACGTGTTCGCCAGCCGGTCGGCGTCGCCCACGGTGGCCAGGTCGCCGCCCGCGAAGACGAGCGCCGGGTACGTGTCGGCCGGGCCGGCGCAGACCAGCTGGATCTGGGTGACCGTGCCGGACCGTCCGGTGTCCCGGTTGCCCGGCTGGACGCGCAGGTGCTGCGGCCACGGCCAGCGCAGCTCCCCGGTGTCCAGGGTGACCGGGTCACGGTAGACCACCCGCTCCTCGGTGATCACCACTTCGGTGTCCTCGGGCAGGGTCCACCGAGGAAGCGACGCCGGCTCCTCGAAGGCGTACTCGGCGACGGCACAGTGGCCGCTCCACAGAATGCGCTCATCCGGACCCCGGACCAGATCCTCGTCACCCGGCGGCGACAAAAAGAATGTTTCGGGCATGCCCAGCCTTCCCCCCAGTCGGCGGCAGCCGATGCGTCAACGCTCTTGTCCTCGATTAGAGCGGTGTCGCGGCGAGACCCACAAGTCGCAGCGACGAATTCACAGATGTTTTCCTGACGCGAACACGACAAGCCGAAAAAAGGCGAACGTTTGGTCTACGGCAAATTACGCACGGTTACCAAAGAGGCCGGTCGGCGGGGGTGGCGACGCCACGGCCGCACTGTCAGTGACGGCCGCCACCCCTCCGGCAAAACGATCCAAATCTATCTCCACGCGACCCGGGAACCAGTCGCCGGCCGCCCGGCGGGTCAGTCCGGCGATCGGCGGCGGGGTGCGGCCGGCGAGTACGACGAGATTGCCGTACCGGCGGCCGCGCAGCACCGAGGAGTCGGCCACCAGGCACGCCGACGGCAGGGCCGCCCGGATGGTGGCGACCTGGCTTCGGGCGTACCGCAGGGGCGGGCCGTCCGCGATGTTCGCGATCAGCCACCCGGACGGCGTCAGCACCCGCGCCACCTCCGTGACGAACTCGACCGACGCCAGGTGGGCCGGGGTGCGGGCGCCGGCGAAGACGTCGAGCACCACCAGGTCGTACGACCCGTCGCGCATCCCGGACACGGCCTCGCGCGCGTCCCCCACCCGTACCTTGATCGACGCCCGCGCCGGCAGCGGCAGTGACCGGCGCACCAGATCGACCAGCTCACCGTCGATCTCCACCACCCGCTGCGGGGAGCCCGGCCGGGTCGCCGCGATGTAGCGGGGCAGGGTCAGCCCGCCGCCGCCCAGGTGCAACGCGCGCAGCGGCTCACCGGGCGGCGCGATCAGGTCGATCGCGGTGGCCATCCGCCGGATGTACTCGAAGGTCAGATGGGTCGGGTCGGCCAGGTCGACGTGCGACTGCGGGGCGCCGTCGAGCAGGAGCGTGAAGGCCGAGTCGCGGTCCGGGTCGGGCACCAGCTCGGCCACGCCGGTCGCGACCGTCTCCACCACCCGGTCCGACCTTCTGCGCGATGCCACCCGCCCAGTATCTCGGTTGCGGTTGGGGAGCGCCGGGCGGGAATCCCGCATGAGGTCCGCGATACGTCCGACATCCCCGGCGTGCTCCCCGACGACCCGATGCTGCACCTGCTGCGGCGCGCCACCTACGGCCCGACCAGCGCGTCGATCGCCGAGGTCCGCCGCCTGGGCGCGAGCGCCTGGCTGGAGCGCCAGCTCCACCCCGCGTCGATCGCCGACCCGGTCGCCGACGAACTCATCGGCCGGTTCCCCCATGTCAACGACACCATTGCCGGGGTACGGCGGAAGGTCGTCACCGGCACGCTGAAGAAACACAGCTGGGAACCCATGTGGCAGCTGGCGATGGCGGCGGTCGGCCGGGCCATCTGGAGCGAGCGGCAGCTGTTCGAGGTGATGTCCGACTTCTGGTCGAACCACCTCAACGTGACCTGCCCGTCCGGCGACGTCTGGGACAGCCGCGCCGACTACGACCGGAACGTGATCCGCAAGCACGCGCTGGGCCGCTTCGCCGACCTGCTCAAGGCGTCCGCGAGGCACCCGGCCATGCTCACCTACCTGGACAACCGTTGCTCCACGCGCGCCGCGCCGAACGAGAACTACGGTCGTGAGCTGCTCGAACTGCACACGGTCGGGCTCGCCTACACCGAGGCGGACGTGAAGAACGCGGCCCGGCTGCTGACCGGCCTGACCGTCAACCCGGACACCGGCCTCTACGTCTACGACCCGAAGCGGCACGCCACCGGCGCGGTCCGGGTGCTGGGCTTCCGGCACGCCAACGCGACCGCCGGCGTGGGCGAGGCGGCGTCGCTGGCGCTGCTGGACTACCTGGCCATGCACCCGGCCACGGCCCGGCGGATCGTCACCAAGCTGTGCGTCCGGTTCGTGGCGGACGAGCCCCCGGCCCCGCTGATCACCCGGCTGGTCAAGGTCTACCTGGACGGGCGCACCGCGATCGCGCCGGTGCTGCGGGCGCTGTTCGCCTCGGCGGAGTTCGCGGCGTCGATCGGGGCCAAGACGCGGACGCCGTTCGAGGACCTCGCCGCGACCGTGCGGGTGCTGGGCCTCGGGCCGGAGCCGGCCGGGACCAAGGCGGTGGAGAGCCTCTACAACATGTGCCGCAACGCGGGGCAGCCGCCGATGGGGTGGGCGCCGCCGAACGGCTATCCCGACGTGGCATCCGCGTGGGCGTCGCCGTCCGGGCAGCTGACCCGCTGGAACATGCACCTGAGCCTGGCCGCCGGGTGGTGGCCGACGACTCTCGTGCGGCCCTCGTTCGCCGTCGCGGGCGCCACGACGTACGGGGAACTGATCGACTCGGTTTCCGTGAGGCTGCTCGGCTGCACCCTCGGGACGCGGCAGCGGGAGGCGCTGGCGGCGTTCTACGGCAAGACGACCACGACCCGGCTCAAGCCGGCCGACCCGGCCCTGGGCTGGCTGTTCCCGTACCTGATGGCGATGCTGCTGAACTCGCCGTCCTTCGCGCGGAGGTGAATGTCGTGAGCTGCTCACGCCGTACGCTGCTGGGCGGCGCCCTGGCCGGCCTGACCGGCACGCTGCTCGACACCCGGCTCGCCTTCGCGTCGGGCCCGGCGAGCCGCACGGGCGACGTCTTCGTGCTGGTCTCCCTGCGCGGCGGCTTCGACGGGCTGTCCGCCGTGGTCCCGGCCGGCGACCCGGCGTACTACCGCGCCCGTCCCGGCATCGCCGTCCCGAGGTCCCGGCTGCTCGGCGGCGACCGGGCGTTCGGCCTGCACCCGGCGCTCGCCCCGGTGCTGCCGCTCTGGACCGCCGGCAAGCTGGGCGCGGTGCACGCGGTCGGCCAGCCCGCGCCGAACCGGTCGCACTTCGCCGCGATGGAGGAGCTGGAGCGGGCCGCGCCCGGCACCTCGATCCGGACCGGGTGGCTCGACCGGATGCTGGGCGGCCTCGGCGCGACCGACCCGTTCAGCGGCGTCTTCGTCGGCGGCGCCCAGCCCGCGCGGGTGTTCAGCGGGCCGGCGCCGGATCTGGGGCTCTCGTCGGTGGACGCGTTCACGCTCAACGGCGACGCGCCGAACCGGCCGCTGGCCGCCACGATGGCCGCCCTGTGGCAGGACACGCCGTCGCCGGTGACCGCGCGGATGCTGGACGCGCTGGGGACCGTGCGGACGGTGCAGGCCGTCCCGCACGCGCCGGACGTCACCTACCCCGACACCGACCTGGGCCGGGCGCTGCGCGAGGTGGCCCGGCTGATCAAGGCGGACGTGGGCCTGCTCAGCGCGACCGTGGACAGCGGCGACTGGGACATGCACGAGAACCTCGGCGCCGCCGAGGAGGGCCGCCGGATGCATGACCACCTCGCCGAGCTGGCGGCGGCGCTGGCGGCGTTCGCGGCCGACCTCGGCCCGGACGGGCTCGGCCGGGTCACGCTGGTGACGATCAGCGAGTTCGGCCGGCGGGTGGCGCAGAACGCCTCGGGCGGACTCGACCACGGCTACGGCAACGCGATGCTCGTGCTGGGCGGGCACGTCAAGGGCGGTCGCGTGCACGGCCGCTGGCCCGGCCTGGCGCCGGCCGATCTGGTGGACGGTGATCTGGCGGTCACCACCGACTACCGGGCCGTGATCGCCGAGATCCTGCGCAGCCGGTGTGCGCTGCCGGACACGTCAGCGGTGTTTCCGGGCGTGACCCCGACCCGCCTGGGCCTGGTCACGGCGTGAGCCCGAATCCAACCGACAGGCGATAAATCGGGGAAAAGGGGACTTGCCGCGCCAGGAGGGGCCAGACTGACGCCCGAACCCAAGGAGGTGGGCCGTGTCGACGAGTGACGTGCTGGCACAGATCATCGGGCAGGGGTCGCGGCGCCCGCCGCAGCCGCCGCCGGCCGGAGCCATGCCCGCGATCCTCGCGGCGGCCGAGCAGGAGTCCGGCCCGCCGCTGAAGATCCGCAAGTACGAGGCCGACGAGGGTCCCGCGTACTGGCGATGGGACTGCGAGCACTGCGGCGAGTACGGCGGCGGCCGGCACCACGCCGACGCGGTGAGCCGGGCCATGCGGCACTGCACCGAGCATCCGCAGCACCGATCCTCGCTGCTCCCGCCCGCGCTGTGCCGGCAGCGGGACGCCTATCTCCCGCTGCACCCGATGCTCTTCGCGGTCGACGACGACCCGCCGCCGCCTCCCCTGGCCGTCTAGCGGCGGGTGTCGCCGTCGCCGGTGCGCTTCTGCGCCTCGTCGACGGCCTTGTCGATCTGACCCGAGTACTTGTGGCCGGTGCGCCGGTCGACCTCCTCGCCGACCTTCTCCAGCGCCTGGTCCACCTTGTCGTCGTGCTTGTCGAGGAAGTCCTTGGCCTTGTCCAGGAAACTCATCGGCTCGCCTTTCGTCGGGCGAGGATCCCGGCGATCGTCTCGACGCGCGGGTCCTCGGCTATCTGTTCCAGACTGCTGCCCAGCGGCATCCGCCAGTTCGGGTACTCGTCCATGGTGCCCGGAAGGTTGGGCTGGTTCAGCTCGCCGAGCACGTCGTAGAGCGACGCGGTGACGAACCGGCACGGTGTCCGGGCCAGGAACTCGTGCATCGCCACGATGATCTCGGTGCCGGTGCTGTCCGCGGTGATCAGGCCCTCGGCCCGCAGCGCCGCGAGCAGCTGGGCCCGGTCCTTGTCGGCGTTGCGGCGCTCGTCCTCGACCGGGCCGGCCAGCTGGCCGAGCTCGGCGCGGACCCGCACCTGCTCGCCGGCCAGGAATCCGGCCGCGGTCGGCAGATCGTGAGTGGAGATGCTGGCCAGCGCGTTGCGCGGGTAGAGCGCCGCGGGCAGGTACCCGCCGTCCGGGTCGTCGTCGTCCCGGGTGAACCACAGCACCGCCGAGCCGAGCATGTTCATCCGCTCGAGCCCCTCGGTGACCACCGGGAGCACCGTGCCCAGATCCTCGCCGATCACCACGGCGCCGGCCCGGGTGGCCTCCAGCGCGAGGATGCCGAGCATCGCCTCCGGGTCGTAGTGCACGTACGTGCCCTCCGCCGCGCCCAGGCCCGGCGGCACCCACCACAGCCGCCACAGCCCGGCCACGTGGTCGACACGCAGGCCGCCCGCGTGCCGGAAGATCCGGCGCAGCATGTCCCGGTAGGCCGCGTAGCCGGTCTCGATCAGCCGGTCCGGCCGCCACGCCGCCAGCCCCCAGTCCTGTCCGAGCTGGTTGAACGCGTCCGGCGGCGCGCCCGCGTGCACCCCGGCGGCCAGCACGTCCTGCAGCAGCCAGCCGTCGGCGCCGGCCGGATCGATGCCGACCGCGAGATCGTGCACCACGCCGACCGGCATGCCGTTCTCGCGGGCCGCCTCGTTCGCCGCGGCGAGCTGCTTCTCCAGAAGCTGTTGCAGCCAGGCGTGGAAGGCGATCCGGTCACTGGCGAATTCCCGTACGGCGTCGGAGTCCGGCCGCCGGTATTCCTCGGGCCATTGCTGCCAGTTGGCGCCGAACCGCTCGGCCAGCGCACAGAACCGGGCGAAATCCGTCAGTCCCGGGTCGGCCTCCAGCGAGACCGGCCCGGCCAGCGGCCAGAGCAGCTCCAGAGCCGCCCGCTTGGCCTGCCACACCCGGCTGTAGTCGATCAACCCGTCGGTGGCGGGCGCCGGCCGCAACGCGTCGACCTGCTCGCGCAACGCCGGGTCCGCCCGCCGGTACTCGTCGGTGTCCGAGATCCGCAGGTAGAGCGGATTCGCGAAGCGGCGACTGGACGGCGAGTACGGCGAGGCCGGCACCGGCAGCGTCGGCGTGATCGCGTGCAGCGGGTTGAGCAGCACCAGACCCGGCCCGCCCGAGGAGGACAGGAACGTCCGCAGGTCGCCGAGGTCCCCCATGCCCCACGAGCCGGCCGAGTGCAGCGCGTACAGCTGCAGCATCCAGCCCCACGTCTCCGGCGGCTCGGGCAGCTCGGCCGGCACCACGACCAGCGTCACCTCCTGGCCGCCGGCGCGCAGCCGGTGCCAGCCCAGGGGCAGGTCGTCCGGGACGGCGTCCACCTCGAGGGTGCCGCCCTCCTCCAGCTCCACCGTCGCCGGCCCGGGCAGCTCCCGGCCGGTGCCCGCGCGCACCACGATCGTCCCCGGCATCCGGCCCAGGCGCTCCCGTTCGCGCACCGCGGCCAGCTCCCGGCGCACCGCGGCGGGCGTGGTCGCGTCCACCCCGAGCAGCCCGAGAACGCCGGTCACCGACTCGTCGGAGACGTCCTTGCGCTCCCGATGCCAGTCCTCGTACCAGGTGGCCACCCCGTGTGCCTCGGCCAGTGCCGCCAGATCGGCGTCCATCCGCACCCCTCTCCTACTGTCCTCTGATGAGTACCCTGCCGGACGCCGTTCCGATCGTCTTGCCGGAATGGGTCACGATGGTGAGCATGTCTGCAATGGTGAAGTGGTGGTCCCGGGCGGTCGCGGCGGTGACCGGAGTGGCGTTGACGCTGGTCGTGCCGGTGCACGCGTGGGCGGTCAGCAACGGCACCGCCGATCTGGCGATCGAGGCGGCGCGAGCGCGGCGCCGGCGCGGCGGGTTCGGGTTCTTCGGCCTTCTGGGCGGCGTGTGCTGCCTGTTCGTGGTCGCCGCGATTGTTCTGGCCATCGTCCTGGCATCCCGGCGGCGGCGCGGCCGGCGCGACGATTTTCCGGGCAAATAGTTGCCCTGAACTGCGGCGATCCGCCTCGCAGCGACCTAGGTTTGGGGAATGCGGATCGAAGCGGGATCACTGCGGACCGTCATGGCGGGTGCCGGCATCGCGCTGGTGCTGGCGGTTCCGTTGGCCGTCTCGGTCACCGCGAACGCGGACAACGATGTCCTCATGTCCCGCAACCGGCCGGCCGCCGCGTCGTCCGCGGTGGGGGAGTTCCGGCCGGAGTCCGCTACCGACGCGGCCGCGGACACGCGCTGGGCGAGCGCGCCCGGCCCGGGCACGGAGTGGCTGCGGATCGATCTGGGTGCGGTCCGCCGGGTCGAGCGGATCCAGCTGAGCTGGGCCACGGCGTACGCGAAGGCGTACCGGGTGCAGATGTCGAGCGACGGCTCGAACTTCACCGACGTGTACGTGACCGGCTCGGGCAACGGCGGCACCGATGACCTCAAGCGGCTCGGCGGCAACGGGCGGTTCGTCCGGGTGCTGGCCACCCAGCGCGGGTCGCAGAAGGGCGGCTACTCGCTGCGCGACGTCAAGGCGTACGGCCCGGCGAGCACCCTGCTGAGCACCGGCGCGGCGGCCACCGGCGCGCTGGCGGTGGGCCTGGAGAACGGGCTCAAGAAGGAGCACGCGCTGCAGATGGTGTCCAGCGCCGAGAACTCGACGCTGAAGTGGCGCGGCGAGTTCGCCTACATCGAGGATCTGCATGACGGCCGGGGTTACACGGGCGGCATCGTGGGCTTCTGCTCGGGCACCTCGGACATGCTCGCCGTGGTGGCCGACTACACCAAGCGCAAGCCGAACAACGTCCTGGCCCGATACCTACCGGCCTTGCGTACGGTCGATGGCTCCGACTCGCACGCCGGCCTGGACCCGGGCTTCACGGCGGCCTGGAAGGCGGCCGCCCGCGACGCGGTGTTCCAGAAGGTGCAGGAGGACACCCGCGACCGGATGTACTTCAACCCGGCGCTGAGGCTGTCGAAGAGCGACCGGCTGCGCGCGCTCGGCCAGTTCGCGTACTTCGACGCGGCCGTCGTGCACGGCGTGTCCGGCATGCAGGGCATCCGCGCCGCGGCGATGAAGAAGGCCCGGACGCCGGCGCAGGGCGGTGACGAGGTGACCTATCTCAACGCGTTCATGGACGCCCGGGTGGCGCAGATGCGCCGCGAGGAGGGGCACAGCGACACCACCCGGATCGACACCGCCCAGCGTGTGTTGCTCAAGCGCAGCAACCTGGATCTGACCGCGCCGCTGGCCTGGAAGGTCTACGGCGAGCCCTACCGGATCGCCAGGTAGCCGTCAGGCCTTGGACCACTTCTGGTTCGAGCCGCCGGTGCAGTCCCAGAGCTGGAGCTGGGCGCCGTTGGCCGTGTTGCGGTCCTTCACGTCCACGCACCGGTTCGCCGAGACGTTGACCAGGTCGCCGGCCGCCGAGAGGGTGAACCGCTGCACCGGGTTGCCGTTGCAGGTGACCAGCTGGATCGGCGTGCCGTTGGCCAGCGCGCCGCCGGCCGGGTCCATGCACTTGCCCAT
>NZ_CAKUCL010000131.1 GCF_934643405.1 uncultured Actinoplanes sp. | reverse complement strand
CCGCGACGACCGCGCCCACGGCGACGGCCCCGCCGACCACGCCCACAGTGCCGGCGGCACCGAGACTCTTCGCTCCACCACCCTCTGAAAGGCCACCCCGTGCACGACGACATCCCGCTCACCGTCGGACGCGCCACCCGCGTGCTGGCCGAGCGCATCCTGCCCGCCGTCCACGTGGAGAGCGTGCCGCTGTCCGTGGCGGCGCACGCACTGCCGGGCGAGCCCATCGCGCCGGCCGCGGGACTCTCCCTGCCGTACGAAAGCTTCGAGGTCGGCTCCTCCTGGGGGCCGGCCTGGGGCACGACGTGGTTCCGGCTGCGCGGCACCGTCCCGGCGGCCTGGCGCGGCCGCCGCGTGGAGGCCCTCGTCGATCTGGGCTTCGACAAGAACATGCCGGGATTCCAGTGCGAGGCGCTGGTCTACCGCCCGGACGGCACCCCGGTGAAGTCGATCAACCCGCGCAACCAGTGGATCCCGGTCACCGGCACCGAGGTCGAGCTGTATCTGGAGGCGGCGTCCAATCCGGTGCTGCTGGACTACCACCCGTTCCTGCCCACGCAGGAGGGTGACATCCGGACGTCGTCGCCGCGGCCGCTCTACCAGACCCGGCGGATGGATCTGGTGCTGCTCGACGAGGAGACCTACGAGCTGGCGCAGGACATCGACGTGCTGCTGGAGCTGCAGGCCGTGCTGCCGGCCACCGCGCCGCGCCGGCTTCGCATCCTGCAGGCCCTGGACGACGCGCTGGACCAGCTCGACCTGCAGGACATCTCCGGCACGGCCACCGCGGCCCGCGCCCGCCTGCGCGACGTCCTCGCCTCCCCGGCCGAGGCCAGCGCCCACCGGATCTCCGCGATCGGCCACGCGCACATCGACTCGGCCTGGCTGTGGCCGGTGCGCGAGACGATCCGCAAGGTCGCGCGCACCGCGTCCAGCATGACCGCGCTGATCGACGAGGACCCCGACTTCAAGTACGCGATGTCCAGCGCCCAGCAGTACGCCTGGCTCAAGGAGCATCGCCCCGAGGTGTGGGAGCGCGTGGTCAAGGCGGTCGGCGAGGGGCGGTTCATCCCGGTCGGCGGCATGTGGGTGGAGAGCGACACGGTGATGCCGACCGGCGAGGCGCTGGTCCGGCAATTCACGTACGGGCAACGCTTCTTCCGCGACGAGCTGGGTGTCGAGTGCCAGGGCGTGTGGCTGCCGGACAGCTTCGGCTACTCCCCCGCGCTGCCGCAGCTGATCCGGCGGGCCGGCTTCCGGTGGTTCTTCACCCAGAAGATCTCGTGGAACCAGGTCAACAAGTTCCCGCACCACACGTTCCTGTGGGAGGGCATCGACGGCTCGCGCGTGTTCACGCACTTCCCGCCGATGGACACGTACAACTCGCAGCTGTCCGGCGCCGAACTGGCGAAGGCGACCTCGCAGTTCCGCGAGTCCCGGCTGGCGTCGCGCTCGCTGGCCCCGGTCGGCTGGGGCGACGGCGGTGGCGGCACGACCCGCGAGATGACCGCCCGGGCCCGCCGGGTCGCCGATCTCGAGGGCAGCGCGCGCGTCGCCTGGCAGCACCCGGACGAGTTCTTCGCGGCCGCCGCGGCCGAGCTGCCGCATCCGCCGGTGTGGGTGGGTGAACTGTACTTGGAGCTGCACCGCGCAACATTGACGAGTCAACACAGGACGAAGCAGGGCAACCGGCGCTGCGAACACCTGCTCATCGAGGCGGAGCTCTGGGCGGCGACTGCTTGCGTACGGGCCGGACTGCCCTACCCGTACGAGGAGATCGACGACCTGTGGAAGCAGGTCCTGCTGCACCAGTTCCACGACATCCTCCCCGGCACGTCGATCGCCTGGGTGCACCGCGAGGCCGTGGCCGCGTACGAGCGGATCGCCGCCGGCGCCCGGAAGATCATCGACTCGTCGCTGGCCGCGCTGGCCGGCCCGGGCGACCGCGAGATCGTCGTCAACCCCGCCCCGTTCGGCCGGGCCGGTGTCCCGCCGCTGGCCGCGACGGTGGCGCCCGCGCCTTCCCTCGGGGCCACCACGGTGGTCGAGCAGGACGGCGGTTATGTCCTGGCCAACGACCTGGTGTCGGTGACCGTCTCGTCCGAGGGGCTGATCACCTCGGCGATCGACCTCGCCACCGGCCGGGACGTGATCCCCGCCGGCCGGCCCGCCAACCTGCTCCAGCTGCACCAGGACTTCCCGAACATGTGGGACGCCTGGGACGTGGACCGCTTCTACCGCAACCGCGTCACCGACCTTCGCGCCGTGGACTCCCTCACCGTCGCCGACGGCCGGGTCGTCGTGCAGCGCTCCTTCTCGCACTCCTCGGTCCGTCAGACGCTGTCGCTGGCCCCCGGGAGCCGCACCCTGCACATCGCCCAGGAGACCGACTGGCACGAGACCGAGAAATTCCTGAAGGTGGCCTTCCCGTTCGGCATCCAGGCCGAGCACGTGGCCGCGGAGACGCAGTTCGGCTACCAGAAGCGGGTGACGCACACCAACACCAGCTGGGAGGCGGCCAAGTTCGAGGCCTCGATGCACCGCTTCGTCCACGTGGAGGAACCGGGCTTCGGCGCCTCGCTGGTCACCGACTCGACGTACGGCTACGACGTGACCCGTGACTCGACCGAGGCCGAGGGCGTGACCACAACGGTGCGACTGTCCCTGCTGCGGGCGCCGCGGTTCCCCGACCCGGAGACCGACCAGGGCCACCAGACGTGCGCCTACGGTCTGGTGATCGGCTCCACCGTCGCCGACGCCACCGCGGCCGGCCTGGACCTGAACCTGCCGGCCCGCACCGTGACCGGCGCCCAGGGGTTCGACCCGCTGGTGTCCGTGGACGGCGACGGCATCCTCGTCTCCAGCGTGAAACTCGCGGACGACCGCAGCGGCGACATCATCGTGCGCCTCTACGAGTCCCGGGGCCGGCGGGCCACCGGCACGCTCACCGTCCACACCCCCGTCGCCGGCGCCCGGACGGTGTCCCTGCTGGAGGCGGACACGGACGCGGACCCCGTGGAGGGCTCACCGATCCCGTTGTCGCTGACCGCCTTCGAGGTCCGGACGCTGCGCCTGTCCCGCTGACCCACCCCGACCCTCAGAGGCCGGCGTCACGCCCCCCGGACGCCGGCCTCTGAGCTGCACGCGGGGCCTTGCCGCGCGGTCTACGCCGTACCGGAAGAGGCCAGGACCGCCCTTCCCCGGCCCGCCGCCTTCGCGCGGTAGAGGTTTGCGTCGGCCGTCCGGATCAGGCGGTCGACCTCGCAGGCCGGGCCCGTCGCCTGGCCCGCGCTGACGCTGACGTGCAGGCCCGGCGCCACGTCGGTCCATCGGTGCAGGGCGACGGCGCGCACCACGCCGTCGGCGATCTCCGGCACCCCGGAGCCGGGCGCCACCTCGATGAGCAGCATGAACTCGTCGCCGCCGAGGCGGACCGCCAGGTCTTTCGGACCCACCACGGACTGCAGGATCGCGCCCAGCACGCGCAGCACCTCGTCGCCCACCACGTGGCCGAACGTGTCGTTGACCGTCTTGAAGTAGTCGCCGTCGATGAGCACGACGGCTATCCGGTCCTGCGGGGGACGGTGCCGCAGCCTGGCCAGGTGGCGGGTCTCCGCGTGCCGGTTCGCGAGGCCGGTGAGCGCGTCGGCGTACGCCTGGCGGTTGAGCTGCTCGCCCTGCCGCAGCACGCGGGCGGCGTCGAGACGGGCGCGGGCGGCGCCGAGCACCCCGAGGCGGGCCTGCCAGCGCAGGGAGGCCAGATGCCGCGAGTAGCGCAGGGCGGCGCTGTCCCGGGCGGACTGGGCGGCCAGGTAGAGGGCCAGCGTCTGGATGCTCGGCTTGTAGTCGTCGATGATCCGCACGGCGCGGTCGGCCAGGCGCGCCGCCCGGTCGACGTCGCCCTGGTCGTGAGCGCCGACCGCGGCGGCCAGCAGGAGCAGGGCGCGGTAGCCGGACCAGGTGCTGCCGGCCAGGGCCTCGAAGTGGGCGGCGGACACGCCGGTGGTCTCGCCGGTCAGGCGGGGGTCGCCGGCCACCACGTCGAGGAAGCGCTCCATCGCCTTGACCTCCCACTGCCAGATGGGTGGCAGGTCGGCGCGTTCGGCGGCGGTGGGGCGCACCGCGACGGCGGCCACGTGACGCGCGCCCTCCCGGTCGCCGGTCTCGAGCATCGCGCAGGCCAGGGCGGTCGCGTTCTCCAGCCGGTTCATCACCAGCACGCGGCGGGTCAGCAGGTGCACGTGCCGCGCGGCGGGCGGGAGCGGGATGTCCAGGGTGCCGGCCGCCCGCGCGTACATCTCCTCCTCGAGTTCCCAGAGACCGAGCCGGTGGTACGCCTGACCGATCTCGACGTAACAGACCGGGAGCTCGATGGCGCGCAGTCCCAGGTTCGAACCGCCGTCGGTGGCGTCGTCGAGCATCGAGACCGCCCGGCCGAGCAGCTCGCCGTCGTCCTCGCCGAGCGAGTCGGGGTTCTCCGCGTGCACCACGAACAGCGCCCGCGCGGCCAGGGACAACGCGATGAAGATCTCGTCGGAGGTGAGCAGCGCGGCGCTGATCATCGCGTCGGAGCTCTCCCGGATGCGTTCCTGCGGCTCGCCGCGCAGGCTGCGGCAGAGCAGCTGGCAGTGCACCATCAGCACGACCACCTCGGCCCACCCGGCGTCGCGGGCCTCGCCGATCAGGCTGTCGATGAGCTCCGGATCGGTCTTGACCTGCGTGTACTCGACCATCGCGTGGGCCAGCATGCGCGCGGCCAGCCGATCGTCGGGAAGGCCGTACGCCCGTGCGCGCTCGATGTCGGTCATGCGGCGGGTCGTGTCCTGATCCCGCGAGTCATCGGCCCTCCACCCCGGCGCGCCGAGCCGGGGGCCGTGCGGCCCCGCGTCGTCCCGCGCTGTCGGTCACCCCTCGGTCCGGCGCCGGTCGAGCGCCGGATGTCGCCCGACCTTTCTAGCAGATCGGCGGCCCCGGGGTACGGCGTCGCACCGTGTGTCCGAAGGCCGGGACGGCATTCGCCCGGACGGCCGGACGCCCGCCGCCGGCAGAAACCGTCGTCTATGCGTCGATGGCGTGCGCGGAGGCCGTACGCACCTAAAGTGAGAATGTGCTCACCGATCGGGACCGGGCGTTGCTGGCGCCGCATCTGGCGCGGCTGCAGCGTGCCCGCGCCGACCTGGCCGCCGCCGAGCAGGCCGCCGAGGCCGCCGAGCGCCGCCTGGCCGAGTCCACCATCGGCACCGGCATCCTGGACAGATGGCTTTCCGGGCAGTTCAGCCGTACGCCGCCGGCAGCGCGCGCCTACCACGAGGCTCGCCGCGCCAGGGCCGGCGCGGTTGCCGCCGTGGACGGCGCGAAGACCCGCATCACCCTGGTCCACCAGGAGCTGCACCTGCTGATCGAGCCGATGATGCCCCGGCTGGACCCGGGCTACGACCGCCTCGTCACCGCGGTCGCCTGCTGCGACCGGGCCCTGGCCGAGTGCCGCGCGATGCAGAACCGGCTGGCCGAGGCGACCACGGCGATCCGCGCCGCGACCAGGGAGAACAGCCCGCGCCGGGTGGTCGGCGCGGCGTTGCGCAACTACAAGGAGGCGACCGCTCAGGCCCGCAACCACGCGCCGGCCCTGCAGCAGGCGCTGGACACCGCCGCGGTGGCCGCCCGGGCGCGGCGCGTCGGCTGGGACGCGACCTCCCTGGCCGGGCTGCCCCGGGCGGCCGGTGACGTGGTGTCGCTGGAGCGTCTGCGGCGCTCCCGCACGACCGTGCAGACCCTGCAGAGACACCTGAGCCACGTGATCGTCACGGTCTCGACGTGGCGCCGGGAGGCGGACGCCGCCCGGGACCGTGCCGTACGCGCGGCTCGCCTGCATCTGACCGGCCCTTGCGGACAGTCACTACCATGATCGGATGACTGTCGCGTCACTCGGCCGTCCCTTCTGGACGTTCTGGACGGCCTCCGCGCTCGCCAACATCGGCGACGGCATCCGGCTCGCGGCGTTCCCGCTGCTCGCCGCGTCGCTGTCGGCCGGACCGGTGGGCGTGGCGGCGGTGACCGCGGCCCAGGCGCTGCCCTGGCTGGTCACCGGGCTCGCGGCGGGCGCGCTGGCCGATCGGCGCGGCGCCCGGCAGCTGCTGGTCTGGGCGGACGGCGGCCGGGTCGTCGTGCTGGCGACGCTGGTGGTGGCGGTGGCGGCCGGATGGGCGTCGCTGCCGCTGGTGGTGGCGGCGAGCTTGCTGCTGGGTGTCGGCGAGACCGTACGGGACACGGCCGCACAGACCGCCCTGCCGTTCCTGGTGGCGGACCGTCTGCTGGAGCGCGCCAACGGCCGCCTGGTCGCCGGCGAGATCGTGGGGAACGAGTTCGTCGGGCCGCCGGTCGGGGCGGCGTTGTTCGTCGCGGGGGCGGCGCTGCCGTTCGCGGCCAACGGCGGGTCCCTGGCGCTGGCCGTGATGCTGGTGCTGAGCCTCGCGCCGCTGCCCCTGCCGGCCTCGCCGCCGGCCGGGGCGGACCGCGGCGTCACGGCCGGCCTGCGGTGGCTGGCGCGCCATCGCCTGTTGCGGACGCTGACGCTGGTCACGGCCGCCGTCGCGGCGGCGGACAGCGCGTGGTTCGCCATCCTGGTCCTGTACGCCTCGGTGCGTCTGCACGCCGGCGCGGTGGGCTTCGGCGTGCTCCTCGCGACCGGGGCGCTCGGCGGGCTGCTCGGCTCGTTGCTGGCCGACCGGCTGGTGGGCGGCTCCCGGCACCGGACGATCCTGACCTGGACGCTCGCCGTGACCGCGGGCATCCCGGTGGTCCTGGTGTTCACCTCGCAGCTGTGGGCGGCGGTGCTGGTCGTCGTGGTGACGAGCGGGTCGTTCGCGGTGCTCAACGTGACCGCGGTGTCGTTGCGCCAGCGGATCGTGCCGCGGGAGCTGCTGGGCCGGGTCGTGGCGGCCGGGCGCACGCTGGCGTTCGGCGCGACCGCGGCCGGCGCCCTGCTGGGCGGGGCGCTGACCGCGGTCGCCGGGATCTCCGCGCCGTTCGTGTTCTGCGCGGTGGTCGCGCTCGTGGCCACGGTCGCGTGGCGGGTGGGTTCTACTCCGCCGCCGGCGTCACCCGGTCGTGGCTGAGCGACGACCGTTTCGTCTCCCGGGCGGCGACGACGCAGCCCACGGTGATCAGCGACGCCACCGTCATGTACCAGGCCACCGCCGTGGTGTCGGACTCCTCGACCGTACCGAGCAGGGCGATCGCGATGATCGGGGCCAGCGCGCCGGCCAGGATCGACGCGAGCTGGTAGCCGACCGACGCCCCGGTGTAGCGGACGGACGTGCCGAACAGCTCGGCGAAGAACGCGGCCTGCGGCGAGTACATCAGCGCGTGCAGGATCAGACCCACCACCACGGCGAGAATGATCTTCGGCTCGGACCGGGTGGCGATCAGGTCGAAGAAGACGAACGACCAGACGGCCACCCCGACGGCCCCGGCCAGGTACAGCGGGCGGCGGCCGACCCGGTCGGACAGGGCGCCGATCAGCGGGATCAACAAGAACTGCACGACGCTGCCGAGGAGCAGGGCGGTGAGGATGGTGCTCTTGTCGGCGGGGCTTCCCGCGTACGTCGTCAGGAAGGTGATCGAAATGACGGTGAACAGGTAGTACGCGATGTTCTCGGCCAGCCGCATGCCCATCGCGACGACGACCTCGCGTGGGTAGCGGCGGATCACCTCGACCAGCGGCTGGTGGCTGCTCGCCGTCGCGGCGCGGGCCCGCAGGGACTCCCGGAAGACCGGCGACTCCTCGATCGACAGGCGGACCCACAGGCCGACCAGGACGAGTACGGCGCTGAGCAGGAACGGGATGCGCCAGCCCCAGGCGTTGAACGCGTCGTCGGGTTGCACGGCGGCGAGCACCCACAGCACCCCGGTGGCGAGCAGGTTGCCCAGCGCCACGCCGGCCTGCGGCCAGGACGACCAGAAGCCGCGGTTCCGGTCGTCGCCGTGCTCGGCGGCCATGAGCACGGCGCCACCCCACTCGCCGCCGACCGCGAAGCCCTGCGCCAGACGACAGATCAGGAGCAGAACCGGGGCGGCAAGACCGATGGCGGCGTACGTGGGGAGCAGTCCGATGGCCACGGTGGCCAGACCCATCACGAGCAGTGAGAGCACGAGCATCTTCTTGCGGCCGACGCGATCGCCGTAGTGCCCGAAGACGACACCGCCGAGCGGACGGGCCACGAAGCCGAGCGCGTACGTGCCGAACGCCAGGAGGGTGGCGTTGACCGGGTCGGCGCTGGGGAAGAACAACTTGCCGAACACGAGGGCGGCGGCCGAGCCGTAGAGGAAGAAGTCGTACCACTCGACCGCCGTGCCGATCAGCGAGGCGAACACGACTTTGACGATCGACCCGGTCGCTCTGCCGACGGGTCGTGTGACGCGGGTCTCATTCATGACCATGAACGTTATGGGTCTGCGGGGTATCGGGGCCATGTGGGCGCGACACCCACCCCCGGGCGGTTCGGTGTGCCCGGCCCCCACCGGTCACAGCGACTCGAGGGTGGCCTTGATGATCTTCGCGCTGGCAGTGACGCCCGTTTCGAGCCGCGGCGCGAGGGCGTCGGGCAGGACGTCGTGGATCCAGCGCAGGCGCCCGTCGGGCAGGACGTGCATCGACGCGTTGTGGTGATCGGGACGTACGGCGCCGCCCGTGATGGAGTACGCGAGGCGCCGCGCTCGCGGGTCGAGGCCGACGAGCCGTTCCCGGAAGACGGCCCCGTGGGCGAAGGTGACCACGCGCTGATCGTTCTCGGTCCGGACGTCGGTGACCCAGCCCGGGGCCATGCGGGCCGGGCCGGTCGCCCAGTCGCCGATCACCGCCCAGGCGACATCGGCGGGCACAGCGAGCGGGATCTCGACGATGATGGAAGCCATGCCGGAGAGTCTCGCCGCCGGGCCCGCGCCGCGTCTTGAAGATCCTTGCGCCCTGAGGTCGTTCGCCGTGCTGGCCGCCCGCCCCGACTACTCGGTCACGGCGGTGACCTGCCGCGACGACCATCGCCGCTGGTCGGTGGCCGAGTCCCGCGACTCCTACCGCCTGGTGCTGGTCCGTCGTGGCCGGTTCCGCCGCCGGACCGCCGGCGTGCCCGTCGACGTCGACCCCACGGTGGCCTACCTGGGCGTCCCCGGCGAGGAGGAACATTTCGCCCACCCCACCGGCCGCGGCGACGCCTGCACCATGATCAGCATGTCCCCGCCGCTGTGGCGCGCCCTGGCCGGCGAGGCCCCACCCCGCCGAACGGCCTACGTGGACGCGGCCATGGACCTGACCCACCGCCGCCTGCTGCGCGCCACCGACGATGTGGACTACGCGCTGGCCGAGCAACTGACCCGTTTGGTGAGGCCGCCGACGTCGCGCCGCCCACCGCACGACCACGTGACCGACCGGGCCCGGGAGGCGATCCAGGCAGGCCACCCGGCCGCGGAAACGTTGTTCACCCTGGCCGCCTTGCTGGACACGTCCCCCTACCGCTTGAGCAGAGCCTTCACCCGAGAACTGGGCGTCTCGATGACCCATTACCGCAACCGCGTGCGCGTGGCCCGGGCCATGGACCGCTTGGAGGCCGGAGACACCTTGGCGACCGTCGCAGCCGACTTGGGTTTCGCAGACCAGCCCCACTTGACCAGAACCGTGAAGGCTCACCTGGGCCACACTCCCACAGCGCTCAGGACCCTGCTGACACGAGCCGGGACAGCAGCCACCGCGGGGTGACCACAGCCCCAGGCGCACCGCAGGACGCCGCTTCCCGGGCCGGCCCCGGTGGAGCGCGGGGTGACCACCGCGCGGACGTGCAGCCGTCACCCGGGCGCGGGTCGTCAGCCGCCCGCGCATCGGCCGGCCCGCCGGTACCGGCGCCTCGTCGACCGTCCCGCCGGGCCGCCCCAGCAGCGCCGCGCAGAGCCGCCTCAAGCAGAGCCGCACCAGCCGGCCGCCGCCCAGCCAGCCGCCGCCCAACGCGGCCGCCGCCCAGCCAGCAACCACCCCAGCCGAACGCCGCCCAGCCAGCCGCCGCCCAACGCGGCCGCCACCCAGCCAGCAACCACCCCAGCCGAACGCCGCCCAGCCAGCCGCCGCCCAACGCGGCCGCCGCCCAGCCAGCAACCACCCCAGCCGAACGCCGCCCAGCCAGCCGCCGCCCAACGCGGCCGCTGTCCAGTCAGCGATCGCCCCGGCCGAACGCGGTGCAACCCGCCGTCACCTCAGCCGGAGGTCCGCTGACGCAGCCGACCTCGGCCGAACGCCACCGGGCCAGCCGCCGCCCCAGCCGAACGCCACCGGGCCAGCCGCCACCTCGGCCGCAAGCCAACCAAGCCGGCCGCCGCCCCAGCCCGATCGCCGCCTGAGCCGGCCGTCGCTTGACCAGCCGACGTATGGCCAGCGGTCGCGTATAAACCGTCGTCAGCCGACGTCGCGATCGCTGAAGTCCGCCCGTTTCGGGCGAAAGAATTTAGACCGGCGCCGTGGGTCGAAGGCCGCAATCCGTCGCCTATCGCAGTCCCGTCTCCCAGTATCCGGCGTCCACTCTCCCAGCCCGCATAAAATCCGCAAGTGATGCCATTTCCCATGAACTTCAGCAACACCGGAATTCGTCGCTCCGGGGAGCCCGATCAAGTTTTCAGTGACTGCATCACGGAATTCTCGCTGGCCGAAGCGCCGGTTATGGACGCTGTTTGGCCGCCCGCCGGATGTAGGCTGCCGGTCCAATACCGACCGAGGCGAAGGTGCACGGACGCGCACACGCTCGCTTTGGGTTTGGGGTACACGCGGACACACGGCATGCCGTAGGTGAGGCATCACAGCCGCTCCCGGCACCGACGTCCGCTCAGGCATCACCGAAGGATCCGGCCCTGGCATCGCCGCACGACCCGGGACGGGCACTTCCTCGGGCGTCACCGCCGCCAGCGGTGCGGACTTCAGCTCAGGCACCTCCGCTGTCCCCTCCGCCGCCACTCGATCGGGCATTGCCGCCTCTGCTGGCAACGGCGTCCGCCTGGATCGCAACATCACTTCCGGCTTGGCAGCCGACGCTGGTGTCCGTGCCGGCTCGGCAACCACCACGGGCATCGGCGCCGACCCTAGGGACGGCTCGGGCGTCGGCGGCCGGGCGACTGCCTCGCAAGCTTGGCCTTCGATCCGGTTGGGAGGGAGGTCGATCGCTTGCGGCGCGGCTGCGTTGCGGCGACGCAGGCGCTCGGCGTGGCGCTGGGTCAGACCCCAGGCCCGATGGCGGGCGTGCACCCGACGGAACTCTTCGCCCGCGAGCGAATACTTGCGCGACGCGGTTCGGTCGCGCATTCCCGCCACTTCTGCCCGGGTGAAGAATTGAAGCTGCCGCATGTAGATATTCTGCTGCGGGACGGCACCCCTCCGCTAATTTTTGATCATGCCGATCTGGAATGTAGACCAAGGGCTAAACCTCGGTCTCGAAAGGCATAGTTCGCCTAACGGAAGCAAACTTGGGTGGCATACCGATCGGTGTGGTGCGAGGATTTGGGTGCGGCACGATGACAATTGTGGGGGCGGTGAGGAGGAGTATGTCGCCTGCGCGAGTCTCCGAGGCGGGAGGGGTGGTGCCCGGGCGCGCGGGCGCCGGGACCGCCGTCCGGGAAGCGCGTTCCCGGCAGCAGCGGGAGCCAATTGCGACCGGCAACGACCACCGAGTGGCGGCCACCGGGCAACGACGCGAGGCAACTGTCACCGGTCGACGGCGGAAGGCGACTGCCACCGACGACGGCCGCTGGGCAAGGGCCGCCGGGCAAGGGCCGCCGGGCAACTCATGTCAGCCCGCCGCGGCTGCGCTCCATCGCTGCACGGATCCGCCTTCGCGCCGCTGAAGCCTGCTGCTACCAGCGCTCTCCGGCTTCCGCCGCCAATCCGGCCGGGCACACGTCGCCAGCTGCAGACGGCTGTCCGGCACGGCTGAGGGGCCTACGCCGGCCCTGAGGAAGGCCACGCGCACGGACGGACAGGCGCTCCCCACGGCCGGAGAGACGCCGCAGCCGGGACCGGCAGCGAGCAAGGCGCCTGCCCACCTCACCGCGGCGGGCCGGCCGTCAGATAGCTGATCGCCTGCTCGACCAACTCCGAGGAGTCCGTGAACCACAAGGCGTCCGTGCCGGGCGTCGTCTGCAGGCGGGCGTCCGGCAAGTGGGCGGCCAGATACGAGGCGTGCCCCACGTCGACGTTCAGGCAGTTGCGGCGATGCAGCACCAACGTCGGCGCGGTCACCTCGGGCAGGCGGTGCCGCAGGTCGGTGCCGGTCGCCACCGTGCGGACCGCCATCGCCACCGCGGGGCCGGCCGCGCGCCTGCCCAAGCGGTTCCACCAGCGGCGGAACGCCTCGTCGGCGGCTACGCTCGGGGCCGCCAGGGCCACCGAGTCCAGGCCCTGCGACGGGTCCGACGGCGACACCGTGTCGCGGATCAGCGTCGACGTCGTGCCCGCGTCCAGCCCGTACGGATAGTCCGGGCTTC
Source organism: uncultured Actinoplanes sp. (assembly GCF_934643405.1). Classification (GTDB taxonomy): domain Bacteria; phylum Actinomycetota; class Actinomycetes; order Mycobacteriales; family Micromonosporaceae; genus Actinoplanes. The sequence continues at coordinate 7,054 of NZ_CAKUCL010000131.1, read as the reverse complement.
GGGTGTACCGGGCGTAACACTGCGCCAGCACCAGCGAACGGACCCGCGACGGGTAGCGGGCCGCGAACTCCAGCGCCACCAGGCCGGTGTCGAAGTTCGCGAACAGGTCCGCCCGGTCGATCCCCCCGGCGTCGAGGACCCGGCGCACGTCCGCCACCCACTGGTCCAGCGGCGTCCGCGCCGGATCGAGCGGGTCGGACAGGCCGATCCCCCGGCGGTCGAGACACACCACCGCGGCATGCGCGGCGAGGGCGGACAACGCCGTACGGGCATGGTCGCCGTCCAGCAGACCGTCGATGGTGAGCATCCCCGGGTTGAGGACGACCAGCTCCCGGCCGAGCGTGGACAACCGGGTGTACGCGGTCGCCCCGTCCGGGTCCGTGGCATAGCGCACCGAAGCCGAAGCCGAAGGCGCCGCCGGCGGCGCGCGCAACACCGCGGCCTGCGCCTCCCGCAGCTCGGCCGACGGGTCGAGCCCCACCTCCACCAGCGCCGCCCGGGCCGCGGCCGCCGCCTCCAGCGCCGCGGTCTGCCGGCCGGACCGATGCAGCGCCCGCACGTAGATCGCCCACAACGACTCGTCCAACGGGGACGCCGCGGTCAGTTCCGCCAGCTCCCCCAGCGCCGCCCCCGGATCGTCACCGGCCGCCACACAGGCCAGATGCTCCTGCACGAGCAGCCGCCGCTCCTGGCGCCACCCCTCGCGCAGCCCCGCCGCCGCGGCCGTGTCCGGGAACTGCGGGTCTGCCCGCCACAGACCGCGCGCCTCGGCCAGCACCGCGGCGGCGGCGGAGGGCCGGCCGTCGGCGAGAAGGCGGCGCGCGCGAGCCCGGGCCTCGGCGACCAGACCCACGTCGGTGAGCGCGGGTTCGACGGCCAGGCGGTAGCCGTCGCGGCCCACCCGCTCGATCCGGCCGTCGAGGGAGGCCCGGATCCGGGACAGGTGGGCGCGCAGCGTCTTCACGGCCGACGGCGGCGGCTGCTCCCAGAGCAGCCACGCGAGCTCGTCGAGGGTGGCCGCGGCCGGCGCCCGTACCGTCAGGATCGTCAGCACCTCGCGGGCCTTGCGCTCCAGCCGGGCGCCGGGCACACCGGCCGTCCCCAGCACCCGCACGATCATTTGCCCAGCGTAGGACCACATCCGGACCACATCCAGAACCCGCCGGCCGGTGCCTACCTTCGGGCCCATGACGACGTACCAGATGATGGATCGGGTGTTCCGGCCCGGCGACCCGGGCTACGACGAGCACCGCCTCGGCTGGCAGCGGGCCTTCGACTCGCGCCCGGCGATCATCGCCGGGGCCAGGACCGTCGCCGACGTACGGGCGGGGGTGCGCGCCGCCCGTGATCTCGAGCTGCCGTTCGCCGTGCAGGCGACCGGCCACGGCGCGATCGTCCCCGCCGACGGCGCCCTGCTGCTCAAGACGACCGCGATGACCGGCATCGACATCGACCCGCGGCGGCGGACGGCTCGTGTCGGTCCGGGCGCGGTGTGGGCGGACGTGAACCGCGCCGCCGCCCGGTACGGTCTGGCCGGGCTGGCGGGCCGGTGCAGCACGGTCGGCGTGACCGGTTACACGCTGGGCGGCGGCCAGTCATGGCTGTCGCGGACGTTCGGTTTCGCCGCCGACAGCGTGATCAGCGCCGACGTGGTCACCGCGGACGGCACCGCGCTGACCGCGAGCGCGCACGAACACCCGGACCTGTTCTGGGCGTTGCGCGGCGGCGGCGGCAACTTCGGCGTGGTCACCTCGCTGGAGTTCCGGCTCCATCCGGTGCGGACCGTCTTCTCCGGCATGTCGCTGTACCCGCCGGAGCGGGCCGGCGACGTCCTCGACGCCTACCGGGGCTGGGCCGTCCAGGAGCCCGAGGCCATGAACACCGCGATCCTGCTGATCCGGTTGCCGCCGTCGTTCCCCGAGCCGCTCGGCGGCAAGCGCGTCCTGGCGATCCGCGCGTTCCACCACGGCGGCGACGAAGGCCGCCGCGTGCTCGCTCCGCTGCTCCAGGCCGCCGGGCCGCCGCTGCGCGACGCCTTCCGGGTACGCCCGTTCCCCGAGGCCGGCGAGGCCACGAACGGTCCCGACGCGCCGCCGATGGCCGCCCGCCAGGAGATCGAGATGTTCCGTACGCTGCCCGACGAGGTGCTGCACGCGATCACCGAGGCGGGCGCTCCCGATTCCCCGCTCGCGTTCGTCGAACTGCGGCACTGGGGCGGCGCGATGGCCCGTCCCGGCCCCGGCGCCGGTCCGGCCGGCGGGCGGGACGTGCCGTTCTCCGTCCTGGCCGTCGCCCCGGCGACCGACGGCACGGCTCTTGACCGGCTGGTGGCGCGGCTCCGGCCGTACGCAACCGGGGGGTCGTTCCTGACCTTGCTGACCGACCCCGCGAGGACACGCACCGCGTTCACCCCGGACGACTACGCACGCCTGGCCGCCGTCAAACGCGTCTGGGATCCCACCAATTTCTTCCGTCTCGGCCACAACATCCCACCGGCCACCGTTCGAGAGGACATCCGATGACCCGCATCCTCGTCACCGGCGCAACCGGCAACGTCGGAGCTCACGTCGTGCGAGAACTGCAAACCCGAGCTGCTTGCGTACGGGCGATGGCCCGCGACACCGCGGCGGCCCGGACCCGGCTGGGCGACGTCGAACTGGTCCGCGGCGACTTCGACGACCCCGCGTCCCTGCGGCGGGCCCTGGACGGCGTGGACCGCGTCTACCTGTGTGCCGCCGACGGACCGGACAAGGTGGCCCACGAGACCGCGATGATCGACGTGGCCGCGGCGGCGGGCGTCGAGCGGATCGTGAAGCTTTCCGCCCTGCACGCCGACCCCGCGTCGCCGTTGCCGGCGTTCCGCTGGCACGGCGAGATCGAGTCGCACCTGCGCCGGTCCGGTGTGCCCGCGGTGGTCCTGCGTCCGGCGTTCTTCATGACCAACCTGCTCATGGTCGCCGACGGCGTCGCCCGGACCGGCATGCTGTTCGCCCCGACCGCCGGCCGCCCGGTCGCCATGATCGACATCCGGGACGTGGCCGCCGCGGCCGCGGTGACCCTGCTGACCGACGGCCACGCCGGCCGGACCTACGAGCTGACCGGCCCCGCCGCGGTGACGTTCGACGAGGTGGCGGCGGCGCTGACGACCGCAACGGGCCACCCGGTCCGCTCCGTCGACCTGACCGCCGACGAGGCCGGCTCCAGGTTCGCGGCGGCCGGCCTGCCGGACTGGCTGTTCACCCACCTGACCGGGGTCTTCGCCCTGATCCGCGCGGGCGGCTTGGCCTCGGCGACCGACGACGTGCGGTCCTTGACCGGCCATCCGGCGCGCGACATCAACGCTTTCGCCCGCGACGCCGCCGCCGCGTTCACCCCCACAGCGGTTCCGGCGGGTTGACGCCTCCGCGCCGAGAGAACCTGCCCGGTGTGGAAGCTCGTCAAATCCCAGTGTGAAGCCCGATGCTCCGCACGGCCAAAGAAGCGAGTCCTAGCACTGGCGGCGGCCGCGGGCGAGTGCACGGGCCGACCCGCGGCGAGTGGTGACACCCGCAGCCGCGCCTCGAGGGCGGCCCGCTCGGCAGCGAGCAACGGCGCGAGCGAGCTGCCAGCGGTGTGCCGGCGGCCCGAGCACCTTGTCCGCGTCCGGCGGGCGGCGACGTCACGCCGGGCACGCTACCGGTCAGCCGGCGAGGTCGTAGACGGTGGTGTCGACGTCCTGGGCGCACAGCGACGCGACGATCATCGGCTCGATCCGCGACCAGTCGCCGCCCGCCAGCCCGGCGCCGATGCGCGGCATGTGCACCGACGCGCCCAGCCGCCGCGCGTGCCCGGCCACGGTCGCCAGGCAGGTGGCGAGCGCCTGGTAGCGGATCGGCGGCCCGGCCGCCCGGCGGTGGATGCCGTGCTGGCCCACCATGTTGGCGACCCACAGGTCCGCCTCGACCGGCACCAGCTGGGTCTCCCCCAGTGCGAGGCCGGCCCCTCGGAACGCCCGCTCCGGGGCCGGCCACCGGCGCGAGATCGCGACGACGATCCCCTTGCCCCAGGCGCCGATGTCGTTGCAGACATGCGCGATGATCTTCGGCCCCTCGGCCCGGGGATCCGTCGCGTCCCCGATGACGTACCGCAGCTCGACCACCCGGCGATCTTGCCATGGTCGATAATGGCGGGATGACCGACCGCCTCGTCCTGCGCCGCTGGCGTGCCGGCGACCTCGACGCGCTCGCCGCCCTCAACGCCGATCCCGAGGTGATGCGCTACATCCTGGACGGCCGGACCCGTACCCGCCAGGAGAGCGCCGAAGCCCTCGACCGCATGATCCGGCACTGGGACGAGCACGGTTTCGGCCTGTTCGCCGTGGAGCTGAAGGAGACCGGCGAGTTCGCCGGCTGGGCCGGCCTGGCGATCCCCGCCTTCCTGCCGGAGGTGCTCCCGGCGGTGGAGATCGGCTGGCGGCTGGCGAGGCGTTTCTGGGGTTCCGGGTACGCGACGGAGGCCGCCACCGAGGCGATGAGGTTCGGCTTCGAGGACGTGGGGCTGGACCGGATCATCAGCATCCGGCACGTCGGCAACGTCCGGTCGGCGCGCGTCATGGAGAAACTGGGGCTGCGCCACGCGTTCGACACGGTTGTTCCCGGGGTGGGGCAGCCGGTCGCCGTACACGAGAGATCTCGTCAAAAGACCGACGCCGTACGGGGCGGGTCGCGCGCAGGATCGGCACATGAGTGACCCGACACCGGTGCTGGAGCCGGCCACCCAGGAGTTCGTGCGGCACACCGCGAACCCGCCGTACGTGTACGACATGACCCTCGACCAGCTGCGCAAGGCGGCCGACGCGTTGCAGTCCGGTCCGGTGCCGCGGCCCGAGGCGACCATCTCGTCGCTGCCGGGCGGCCTGCGCCTGATCCGGCCGGCCGGGGCGACCGGCGTGCTTCCGGTGGTGCTCTACCTGCACGGCGGGGGCTGGGTGGTCGGCGGCGCCGCGACGCACGACCGGCTCGTCCGGGAACTGGCCGTGCGCGCCGACGCGGCGGTGGTCTTCGTCGAGTACTCACGGTCGCCGGAGGTGCGGTACCCGGTCGCGGTCGAGGAGTGCCACGCGGCGCTGACCTGGGTGGCCGAGCACGGCGCGGCGTACGAGCTGGACCCGTCGCGGATCGCGGTGGCCGGCGACTCGTCCGGCGGCACCATGGCCGCCGCGCTGGCGATCATGGCGGCGCCGCTGCTGGCGGGGCAGCTGCTCTACTACCCGACCCTGGACACATCGTTCGACACCGCGTCGTACGACCAGTTCGCGACCGGGTACTGGATGCGCCGCGACGCGATGCGGTGGTTCTGGGACCAGTACGCGCCGTCCGCCGCCGACCGGGCGCAGGTGACCGCGGCGCCGTTGCGGGCCGGCATCGCCGAGCTCACCGGGCTGCCGCCGGCACTGCTCGTGGTCGGTGAGGCCGACGTGCTGCGGGACGAGGGGGAGGCGTACGCGAGGAATTTGCGCCGTGCCGGGGTGGCCGTCACCGGGGTGCGTTACCAGGGCGCCATCCACGATTTCGTGATGCTCGACGCGCTGCGCGAGACCCAGGCCGCCCGTGCCGCGGTCGCCCAGGGCGGCAGCTTCCTGCGCGAGGTGCTGCACTGACGGCCGCCGCGCCCGGGACCGCGGCACCTCAGATCGCGCCGCCGTTGACGAAGATCGTCTGGCCGTTCACCCAGCGTCCCGGGCCGGCCAGGAAGGCGATCGCCTCGGCCGCGTCCCCCGGCTCGCCGAACCGCTCCAGCGGCGCCTCCACGCGCATCCGGTTCAGCAGTTCCTCCGACTTGCCCTCGAAGAACAGCGGCGTCGCGGTCGGCCCGGGCGCCACCGCGTTCACGGTGATGTCGCGCCCGCGCAGCTCCCGCGCGAGGATCAGCGTGATCGCCTCCACCGCGCCCTTGGTCGCCCCGTAGGCCGCGTACCCGGGCCGGGCGAACCGGGTGATCGACGACGACAGGTTGATGATCGCCCCACCCGTCCGGAGCCGCCGCGCCGCCTGCTGATTCACCACGAACGTGCCCCGCACATTGGTCCGCAGAACCCGGTCCAGCACCGCCAGGTCCAGCTCGACGAGCGGACCGACCGGCATGATCCCGGCCGCGTTGACCACCACGTCCACCCCGCCGAAGCGCTGCTCGGCCTCGTCGAACATGCCCGCCACCGCCACCTCGTCCGCGACGTCGGCCTGCACCGAGAACGCCTGCGCGCCGGCCGCCGCCAGCTGCGCCACGGTCTCGTCCCCGGCGACCTTGTTGCGCGAGTAGTTGACCAGCACCGCGAAGCCGTCCCGGGCCAGCCGCAACGCCGTCTCGCGGCCGATGCCGCTGGTGCCGCCGGTGACGATGGCCACCCGTGATCCGGTCGTCGCTGTCATCTTCGGTGTCCTCCCGGCTCGACGTCCTCGTCGTCGGAAGTCTGCGCCGCGGCGGCCCGGCTAGCAGCCGTCAAATGACGTACGGGCGATCAGCTCGTACGTGGGCCGGGGGCCGGGGCGGCTGCGCATGAGATCGACGCTGCGGACCGTCCACGCCGGGCCGCGGTAACCGTCCAGCGCCGCCCGGTCCGCGTCGATCAGCTCCCGGTCGAGCCGGTCCCCGGGCCGGGCGATGGTCACGTGCGGTTTCAAGGGCTTGCGATCGTACGGGAAACGGCCGCGCTTGAGCCCGCCCCGAACCCGCCGTGCGAGGTCGTCCAGATCGCCCTCGACCCCGGCCCACAGAACCGTGAACCGGCCGCGCCCGAACCGGCCGCCGCCGGCCACCCGCAGCGTCGGCGGTTCGGCACCGCCCAGCGCCGACGCGACCGCGGCGCCGGCGTCGTGGCCGCGCTCGTCCGGCACGTCCCCCAGGAAGGCGAGCGTGACGTGCCAGGTCTCGCGCCGGGCGAGCCGGGTGTTGACCTGCGCGGTACTGACGTGCAGCCGGGCGACGGCGGCCGCCAGATCCTCCGCGGCGTCGTCGCTGGGATACACCGCAACGAAAAGTCTCACGCCGACCAGTCTGCCGCCGCCGCGCGGGGTGG
>NZ_CAKUCL010000130.1 GCF_934643405.1 uncultured Actinoplanes sp. | reverse complement strand
CACCGGGGCCGGTGTTCCGCAGGCCGCGGCCGGCAGCGGGTGACCCGAGACGCAAGAGAGCCCGGCCCACCCCGCGTTGACCGCGATCGCCGCGTGAGGGAGTGGTATCTGCGCCGGAGAGGGCGGAACGACGCTACGCGACCGAGGCCGGGAAGCGGTCCCACACCCGGTGCGCCGGCAGCAGGCGCTGGACCGCCGCCAGCGCGTCCTCGCCCGACTCCGCCGTCACCACGCCCGCCGTGCCCGTCACCCCCGCCTGCTCCAACGCCGTCCTGCCCGTGCCCCACCCCACGATGGCCTTCGCCTGCCTCCAGCACTCGTCGACCAGCAACACCACGCGCGGGTCCAGATCCGCCGTTCCCGGCGCTCCCGCCTTCGTCTCCCTGGCCGGCAGCGCGTCCGCCGCCGGCGCCGGCCCCGCGGCCACCAGCAGCGCGTCGAACTCCACCGAACGCGCCGTGGCGAACGTCCGCTGCACCGGCGTCCCGTCGATCTCACCGCCGTGCGGCCCGATCAGCAGCGGCACCATGCCGGCCGCGAACACCGACGACCGCACGGCCGAGACGTCCGGCGGGTTGCCGTCCGCGTCGATGACGATGCCGATGATCCGGCCGTCCGCCGGCCACGATCCACCCACCTGGGACAGGGCCGGACTCGGGTCGACGGCGGCGAGCGGCACGGTGGGGGAGGGGACCGGCAGCCCGAGCCCCACGGCCACCCGCGCGCACAGGTCCGGGTCCACGTTGGCCAGGCAGGCCAGCTGCCGCTCCTTGATGGCCTGCTCGTAGCACTTGCCCAGCTCGAACGTGTACGCCCCGATGATGTGCTCCTTCTCGACCGGCGACATGCTGGCCCAGAACAGGCGCACCTGCGAGTAGTGGTCGTCGAACGAGACCGGGTTCTCCCGGACCTTCGGGGCCGAGGCCACCGTCACCGGCACGTCCACGAACCCGTCCGGCGCCGGGAACGGATTGCCCCCGTCCAGCGAGTTCGGCCGGTACGGCGCCACCCCCGTGTGCACCGCATGCTGGTGGAACCCGTCCCGCAGCATGTCGTTGACCGGCGCATGTGGCCGGTTGACCGGGATCTGCGAGAAGTTCGGCCCGCCCAGGCGGGTCAGTTGCGTGTCCAGATAGGAGAACAGTCGTCCCTGCAGCAGCGGATCGTTGGTCACGTCGATGCCGGGCGGCAGCTGCCCCAGGTGGAACGCCACCTGTTCGGTCTCGGCGAAGAAGTTCGACGGCACCCGGTTGAGCACCAGCTCACCCACCGCCTGCACCGGCGCCAGCTCCTCCGGCACGAGCTTGGTCGGGTCCAGCAGGTCGATGCCGGCGAACGTCTCCTCCGGGGTGTCCGGGAAGATCTGCAACCCCAGCTCCCACGACGGGAACGCGCCCGCCTCGATCGCGTCGTACAGGTCGCGCCGGTGGAAGTCCGGGTCGACGCCGGCCGCGATCTGCGCCTCCTCCCAGGTCAGCGAGTGCACGCCGAGCTTGGGCTTCCAGTGGAACTTGACCAGCACCGTCTCGCCGGCGTCGTTGACCAGCCGGAACGTGTGGACGCCGAAGCCCTCCATGGTCCGGTACGAGCGGGGGATGCCCCGGTCGGACATGTTCCAGATGGTGTGGTGCTGGGCCTCGGTGTGCAGCGAGACGAAGTCCCAGAAGGTGTCGTGGGCGCTCTGCGCCTGCGGGATCTCGCGGTCGGGATGCGGTTTGCCGGCGTGGATGATGTCCGGGAACTTGATCGCGTCCTGGATGAAGAACACCGGGATGTTGTTGCCGACCAGGTCGAACGTGCCGTCGTCGGTGTAGAACTTGGTGGCGAAGCCGCGCGTGTCACGGACCGTGTCGGCCGACCCCCGCGAACCGAGGACGGTGGAGAACCGTACGAAAACCGGGGTTTCCTGGTTTTTCTGCAGGAACCGGGCCCGGGTCACGGCCGCGGCGTTGCCGTACGCGGTGAACACCCCATGGGCTCCGGCACCGCGAGCGTGCACGACCCGTTCCGGGATGCGCTCGTGGTCGAAGTGCGTGATCTTCTCGCGGAAGTGGTGGTCCTGCATCAGGATCGGTCCCCGCGGACCGGCCTTCAGCGAGTGGTCGGTGTCGCGCAGCCGGGTGCCCTGCGACGTGGTGAGGTGCGAGCCCTGCTGCGCGTTGACGGTGGGCGGCGAACCGGCGTCGGCCCCGGTGGGCGTGCGGTTCTCCGGAGTGCCGTGCTCGTGCTTGGGGGCCGGCGGGTCCTGCGGGCTGGTCGGCTCGTCGAGCGACGGCGGTGAACTGCTGGGCGCGCCCGGGACCTGAGGCGCCTTGCCGGCCGCTTCCTTCACGGCTTCCTTGACGGCCTCGATGGGCTTGCGCGCTTCCATGTCAGGTCCTCCGTATGTGCGGCGTGAACCCCGCCCATACCCGGCCTCGATCAGGGCAAACGGACGAATTACGGGCGCCGCCGGGTGGCCGCCCACGCGGTCAGCCGGGCGCCGCGCACCAGCACCGACCGCCGCCGGATCACCCGGCCGTCCTCGGTGAGCTCGATCCCGTGCACCTCGTACCAGTTGCCGCCCTCGTGCGCGAACGGCCGGTCCCAGTCGATCCGCTCCACCGTCATCCGCAGCGATCCCGCCCCGAACCGGTAGTCCTCCTCGGCGAACGTGAAGACACGCCGCTCTTTCTCTGATTCCCCGTTCATGGTGCCCCCTGTCTCGTGACGCCCTCCACAGTGAACCCATGCAATGGAAGCTTCAAGTGCGGATGCACGTGCAGATGCAAAAGACCCCGAAATTCGGATGATCGGTCAGTTTGGCCGGCCGTTCGGGCGGGGAGAACGCACGGCATAGTCCGGCGCGGCCCGGGTATGGGGCCCGTCTCAAGGTCCAACATCGGAGGAACCCATGGCTGACAACCAGGACGTGGTCGACGTCCTCACCGCGGACCACCGCGACGTCACCGCGCTGATCGGCGAGATCTGGACCATCCGCGACCCGATGATGCGGCGCGACCTCACCGACACGGCGATCAGCGAGCTGGTCCGGCACGCGGTCGCCGAGGAGATGTACGTGTACCCCGCCATGAAGAAGTACCTGCCGGACGGCGAGAAGGCGGTGGAGCACGACATCGAGGAACACAAGGAGCTGGAGCAGACGATGAAGGCTCTGGAGGACATCGACGTGTCCGCCCCGGAGTTCGACGAGGCGCTGCGCAAGCTCGAGACCGTGCTGGCCGACCACGTGCAGGACGAGGAGACCGAGCAGTTCCCGCAGCTGCGCCGGGTCGTGCCGCAGGACGAGATGATCGAGCTGGCGGGCAAGGTGGAGACCGCCAAGAAGCTCGCGCCGACCCGCCCGCACCCGGGCGCGCCGAACAGCGAGGTGTTCCACAAGCTGGTCGGTCCCGGCGTGGGCCTGGTCGACCGCCTCCGCGACAAGCTGACCGGACGTGCGACGAAGTAGTGAACCGGATCGAGGACCCCTGGGCGGCGCGTACGCCGTACGCGCGGGATGAGACGTGGCCCGAGCGGCTCGACGAGTACACCGTCGAGCCGCCCGAGCGGTGGGTGCGCTCGGCGTCGGTGCTGCACTCCAACGGCGACGCGATCGACATCGGCGTGCGGGACGGCCGGATCGTCGGGGTGCGGGGCCGGGTGTCCGACCGGGTCAACCGGGGGCGCCTGGACCCCAAGGACGTGTACGGCTGGAAGGCCATGCAGAGCCGCGACCGGTTGACCCGCCCGCTGGTCCGCGAGAACGGCACGCTGGTCGAGTCGGACTGGGACACCGCGATGGGCCGCATCGTCGAGCGCTCGCGGGAACTGCTGGCCGGCCGCGGTGGCTGGGGTCGTTTCGGCTTCTACACCAGCGGCCAGCTGTTCCTGGAGGAGTACTACACGCTCGGCGTGATCGGCAAGGCCGGGATCGGCACCCCGCACATGGACGGCAACACGCGACTGTGCACCGCGACCTCGGCGGCCGCGCTCAAGGCCAGCTTCGGCACCGACGGGCAGCCCGGCTCGTACACCGATGTCGATCACTGCGACGCGATCGCGCTGTGGGGTCACAACGTGGCCGAGACGCAGACGGTGCTGTGGATGCGGATGCTCGACCGGCGCCACGGCGCGAACCCGCCGGCGATGCTCGCCGTCGATCCGCGGCCCACCCCGGTCGCCCGAGAGGCCGACGTCCACCTGCCGGTCCGGCCCGGGACGAACCTCGCGCTGGTCAACGGCCTGCTCCGGCTGATCATCGAGCACGGCTGGGTGGACGAGGACTACGTGGCGGCGCACACGCTGGGCTTCGACGACCTCGCGAAGGTCGTCCACCCGTACGACCTGGCCCGGGTCGGTGAGATCTGTGATCTGAAGGCGTCCGACGTGGAGCGCGCCGCGGAGCTGCTCGGCACCTCCCGCCGGCTGCTGTCCACCGTGCTGCAGGGCTTCTACCAGTCCAACCAGGCCACCGCCGCGGCGGTCGGGGTGAACAACCTGCACCTGCTGCGCGGCATGATCGGCCGGCCGGGCGCCGGGATCCTGCAGATGAACGGCCAGCCCACCGCGGAGAACACCCGCGAGGCCGGCGCCGACGGTGATCTGCCGGGCTTCCGCAACTGGGACAACCCCTCCCACGTACGGGACCTGGCCGAGCTCTGGAACGTCGACATGGCCAAGATCCCGCACTGGGCGCCGCCGACGCACGCGATGCAGATCTGGCGGTACGCCGAGCAGGGGTCGATCGAGCTGCTCTGGATCAGCGGCACCAACCCGGCGGTGTCGATGCCGGATCTGGGCCGCATCCGGCGCATCCTGGCTCGTCCGGAGCTGTTCGTGGTCGCCCAGGACCTCTACCGCACCGAGACCACCGAGTTCGCCGACGTGGTGCTGCCCGCCGCCGGCTGGGGCGAGAAGACCGGCACCTTCACCAACGCGGACCGGACCGTGCACCTGTCCGAGAAGGCCGTCGACCCGCCCGGCGAGGCCCGCTCCGACCTGGACATCTTCCTCGACTACGCGGCCCGGATGGACTTCCGCGACCGCGACGGCAAGCCGCTGATCACCTGGACCGACGCGGCGAGCGCGTACGCGGCCTGGCAGCAGTGTTCGCGCGGGCGGCCCTGCGACTACACCGGCATCTCCTACGAGCGGCTGCGCGGCCCGTCCGGGGTGCAGTGGGGCGGCGAACGGCTCTACGGCGACGGCGTCTTCAACACCGACTCGGACTATTGCGAGACGTACGGGCAGGATCTCGCCACCGGGGCCGAGTTCACCGCGGAGCAGCACCGGGCGAAGCAGGCCGGCGGGCGGGCGTTCCTGCTGGCCACCGACTACGAACCGTCGCCCGAGGTGCCCAGCGACGACTACCCGCTGCAACTGACCACCGGCCGTACGGTCTACCAGTTCCACACCCGCACCAAGACGGGCCGGGTGCGCGAGCTGGACGACGCCGCCCCGGACGCCTGGCTCGAAATCAACCCGCGGGACGCCGGGCCGCTCGGCATCCAGGAGGGGGACATGGTCCGTGTCTCGTCGCCGCGCGGCGCCGTCGAGGTGCGGGCGCGTCTCGCCGAGATCCGGCCGGGCACGGTCTTCGTGCCGTTCCACTACGCGCGGCGCGCCGCCAACGAACTCACGATCACCGCCTGGGACCCGGTGTCCAAGCAGCCGTTGTTCAAGGTCGCTGCCGTGTCCGTACGCAAGCTCGGAGGTTGATCATGCAGCTGGCGCACTATCTCGGTCTCCTGCACCGCGCTCAGATGACACTCGCCGGCGCCTTCCGCGAGGTGGGCGCCGCGCACGCCGACGAGGCGGACATCGCCCACCTGTGCGAGCAGCAGGCGCGGCACTGCGACGAGCGGGCCCGCCTGCTCGGCCCGTTCGTCGAGCGTTACTCCGAGGAGGCGCCGGACGAGCCGGACAGGCTGCATTCGGAGCTGTTCCAGGGCCCGCGCGAGGGTGGGCTGGCGTTGCTGCGCGACCTGCAGGACCTATATCTGATGACCGCCGAGTGCGACATCTGCTGGACCGTGGTCGGTCAGGCCGCCCAGGGCATCCGCGACGACGAGCTGGCCGCGTTCGTCCAGCAGAGCGCCACCGCGACCACGATCGAGCTGGCCTGGCTGCGCGGCCGGATGAAGCAGGCCGCGCCCCAGGCGCTAGTCGTCGCTTAGCAGGCGGGACAGCCCGGTGGCGGTCAGGACGCGGACGACCCAGGGCCGGGCGTGGGCGAGCGTCAGGTCGTGGCCGCCGACCGCGGCGACCCGGGCGGCGTCGTGCAGCACCGCCACGCCGGCCGCGTCCACCAGCGCCACGCCGGCCAGGTCGACCACCACATCGTCGTGGGAGACCGTCCGGTGCAGGGCGGTGCGCAGCTGCTCGGCGTTGTCGCGATCGATCTCGCCGGCGACGGTCACCACGACCGGGCCGGTGGTCCGGTCCGCGCGCACCCGCAGGCGCGGCTCGTCGCGGCGCGGCCTGAGGTCGGTCATCAGGGCCTCGCGCAACCGGGCCAGCGTGGCGCGCAGCAGCCGGGACACGTGCATCTGCGAGATGCCCAGCTCGTCGGCGATCTCCACCTGGCTGCGGTTGCCGTGGAAGCGCAGGGCCAGCATCCGCTGCTCGCGCGGGCTCAGGTGACGCAGCAGGACGGCCATGGTGACCCGGTTGTCGACCATCTCCAGGTCGTCGTCGAGCGCGCCCAGCAGGTCGCCCAGCTCGGCGCCGTCCGCGCCGGCGGCAGGCGCGTTCAGCGAGGCCGGCGAGTAGCCGGTGGTGGCGGCGATCGCCTCCGCCACCTCGGCGGCCGGCTCGTGCAGGTTCTCGGCGATCTCGCTGGTGGTCGGCGTGCGGGCCAGATCGGCGGTCATCGCCGCGCGGGCGTGGCGGACGGCCAGGCCGAGGTCCTGCATCCGGCGGGTGACGTGCATGCCCCAGGTGCGGTCCCGGAAGTGCCGCTTGAGCTCCCCGGAGACCGTGACGACCGCGTACGCCGTGAAGGAACCGCGCTGCGGGTCGAACCCGTCGATGGCCTTGAGCATGGCCAGCCGGGCCACCTGTTCGAGATCGTCGGCCGGTTCGCCGCGTCCGCGGTACCGGTGGGCGAGGCGCCCGGCGAAGGGCAGGCACTCGCGGGTGAAGTCGTCGCGTAACAGCTCGCGCGCGGGACCGATGGTTCCGATGAGCCGCTCGTGATACCGCATCGCGGCGGCGTCGTAGTCCTCGTAGCCGCTGCCGGTATGGGTCACGACCTCTCTCCATGCCCGGCGGTGCCCCGCGCAAACGTGTTTGGCTCGATCGACTCGGGGCATTTCCGGTCGTAGATCCGTCTGCGAGGAGGTCGCCATGCCGGCGCGCAAGGACATGCCGGGCACGCTGAAGCGGTCGCCCAAGAAGGCCCAGGACACGTACATCAAGGCGCACGACTCCGCCGTCAAGGAGTACGGCGAGGGGGAGCGGGCGCACCGCACCGCGCTGTCCGCCGTGAAGCACTCGTTCGAGAAGGTCGGTGACCACTGGGAACCCAAGGACCGCAAGGGCCCCAGCGACGCCAAGGCGGCCGGCGGGCGGGGCACGAAGGCGAAGACCGCCGGCGGCGTGGACGCGAACGCGAGCAAGCAGCACCTGCTGGACCTGGCCAAGAAACTCGACATCAGCGGCCGTACGAAAATGAAGAAGGGTGAGCTGGTCGAGGCGATCCAGAAGGCGAACGCGCGCGCCACCCGCAAGGCTCGCGCCAAATAGCAGGTTTGGCGCGCCGCCGAGGGGGAATGGTGCCCGCCACTTACGAAGGAGAGGGCACCATGGCGTTCGAGTGCACGGTGGGGCGGGACGGTGATGCCCTGGCCGTGATGCCGCAGGGCGATCTCGACATGGAGAGCATCGTCGTGCTGCGGGAGTTGCTCAAGCAGGCCATCGAGGCCGGCGAGCACACGCGCATCGCCATCGACATGCAGGCCGTGACGTTCCTCGACTCCAGCGGCATCGGCATGCTGGTGGCCGCGCAGCGGGCGGCCGCCGCCCGCGGCATGACGCTGATGCTGCACGAGCCGGGGCCGATGATCCGGATGGTCCTGCAGATCGCGAACCTGGACGGCACCCTGGTGGCGAGCTAGACCTTCTTGACGTACCGGCGGCAGGGCACCGGGATGACCCCGCCGGCGTGGGCGGCCTCGTAGTCGAACGGGCCGTCGTCGGTCCAGCCGCTGCGTTCGTAGAAGCGGCGCGCCCGCGCGTTGCCGGGCACCACGGCCAGCCAGGCCTGCCGGTGCCCGCCCGCGGCCACCTGACGCTCGGCCTCGGCGAGCAGCGTGGCGGCCACGCCGCTGCCCCGATGGGCGGCGGCGACGTACACCTGCTCGACCTCGTCGCCGACGACCATCACGAAACCGGCCACCTCGCCGCCGGCCACCGCGACGGTCGTGTCGGGCACGCGCTGCGCGGCGCGGGCGCGGAACGTTCGCGGGGTGCGGGCCTCGACCAGCACGTCCGGGACGTTGCCGAGGTGGCCGTCCCGCCAGCCCTGCTGCCAGATGGCGGCGACCTGTTCGGCATCCCCGGCGCATGCGGCCCGCAGCTCGATCACCCGGTCACCGTACCCCGGCGAATGCGGTCGCCCGGACACGGCGGGTGACCGGACGCGGCGAATTGGCCAGCGAATGGCCTGGTGGATGAACAATGCCGGTGCCTATCCTTCCGATTCGATGAAATGCGTGGCGAGGATGGCGACAGCGCTGACGGCGGCCGTGATCGGAATCGGATCCCTGGTGGCCGCGACCGGAGCCCCGGCCCAGGCCATCGCCCACGGTGACGATGTTGCCGACGGTGCGTACCCGTTCGCGGTCAAATTGATCGACAACGGTATTCCGACCGCGAGCGGGGGCACCCGGAACAGTTCCTGTTCCGGCGGGCTCATCTCGCCGCATTGGGTGCTGACCGCCGGCCATTGCTACCGGGATGTCCACAACAAACACGTTTCGCACACGGTTGCGAAACAGTCACTCGCCACGGTGGGCCGGTCCGACACCAAGGGCACCGACGGTTTCCTGGCGACGGTCGTCGAGGTGCGCCAGCATCCCAAGGCCGACGTGGCCCTGGCCCGGCTGGACAAGGCGATCACCGGCATCACGCCGCTGCAGCTGAACCGGACCGCGCCGAAGGTAGGCACGAAACTGCGGCTGGTCGGCTTCGGCCAGACCAACGGCAGCGAGAAAAGCCTGACGAAACGGGCCCAGACCGGCAAGTTCAAGATCACGTCGCTGGGCAAGCTGACCATGGGCATCGCCGGGTCGTCGCCGCGCGCCGACACCAGCGCCTGCGCGCACGACTCCGGCGGGCCGTACTTCACCGAGGGTTCCGGCGGGAAGGCCGTGGTGGTGGCCGTGGTCAGCCACGGCCCGACCTGCCCGCACCTGGGACCCGACACCGGGGCCCGGGTGGACGCGATCGCGTCGTGGATCCAGTCGGTGATCCAGAAGGACCTGGCGCCGCCGCCGTCCCCTTCGTCCGCGCCCGCCGCCTCGCCGCGGTCGTCCTCGCCGGGCGCCTCGCTCACGCTCACCACGCCGCAGTCGTCGACCAGCGGGTTGCCGCCGGTGGCCTGGGCCGCCGTCCCGGGCGTGGCCGTCGTGGCGATCCCGGTGCTCATCATGGCCCGCCGGTCGAGCCGCCGGCGCCGTGCGAGCAGACATCGCGCTTAGTTCCCTCGACGCCGGTAGGTGCGCCGCGGATCGCCCCGCACCAGCCGGTGGTGCAGAGGCTCCGGCGGGCCGCATCCTGGCGCGGCCCTCCTGGTCGTCGTAGCCCGCCAACCGGTCGCGCAGCAGCCGCACGGCGGACGGCAGCAGGTTCACGACCGCCGTCGCTTGACGTCGGCGGTCTTGTACGTGACCAGCGGGACCGTCCTCGCCACCGGCGTCGCCAGGCCGTGGCCGACCAGGTCACCGATCACCCTGCTCGATGCGTTTGTACGCCGTGGGCGCCTCCTCGAACAGCAGCTGCCGATCGCCGCAGACGACCAGGGACCCCACTTGCGTACGGCGTAATTCCTCGACCGTGTGTTTGGCCTTGCCGCGTTTGAGGGCGTCGGCGCGCGACATCTTGCGGCCCGCGCCGTGCGCCACGGAGTATCCGGCGTCCGCCCCCGCGTGTGCCGCCACCAGATACGACGGGGTGCCGCGGGTGCCGGCGATCAGCACGTCCCGGTGGTCGCCGCGGGCCGCGCCCTTGCGGTGCAGGTAGACGCCATCGCGGACCTCGACCAGGTTGTGGCACTCGTCGACGATCGGCTCGGTCGGCTCGGCGCCCAGCGCGAGCGCGACGCGGGCGGCCATCAGGCGGCGGTTGAGCGAACCCCACCGGACGGCGTCGTCGTGCGCCGCGAGGTATCGCCCCGGGTCGGCCGCGGGGCCGGCGCCGTGGTGGTCGGTGTGCGCGCGCAGGATCCGCTCGCCCAGCCCCCGGGAGCCACTGTGGACGATGAGAACCAGGTCGCCCCTGGCCGGCCGGCCTTCGCGATGGACCTCGTCGACCCGGGCCAGTTCGACGAAGTGATTGCCGCGGCCCACGGTGGCGAGGCTGTCCAGCCGGCCGGCCGGGACGTCGCCGTCGTGCACGTCCCACGCCGGATCGTCGTCGTCGATCGGCCGGTCGAGATCGGGGAAGCGCGCCGCGAGCTTCTCCGGATCGGCCCGCTTGAGCCGGATCGGGAAGACGGCGATCCCGCAGCCGATGTCCGAGCCGACGAGGAACGGGTACAGCACGGTCGAGGTCATCGCCGCGCCGATCGGCGCTCCCTTGCCCGGGTGCAGATCCGGCATGCCGGCGACGTGCAGCATCCCGTCGAGGGCGGCAACCTGGTGGCATTGAGCAACAGCGTCGGACTCGATCCAGGACGACGGCGACGCGAAGACGGTAACGGTGGCAGGCAAGACTCTTCCCGGAGACAGGGGGTGGGAAAGGACACCGAGGGCGCTCCGTCAGGACGTCATGCGGACACTTTCCCGGGCCGACCCGTTACGGGGCAACCGAAATAACGGCCACCGGCCAGAATGGCGCCATGGACCCGTTGACCGACGCCCGGGATCTGGTGACAGCAACCTTTCCCGAGGCCACCTGGGCGATGCTGACCGGCAGCGTGCTCGGCCCGGACCGTACGGCCGGATCCGACCTGGACATCGTGGTGCTACGCGAGACCGGGCCCGGCTACCGCGAGAGCCGGCGCTTCCGCGGGTGGCCGGTCGAGTTGTTCGTGCACACGCCCGCCGGGCTGGCCGGGTTTCTCGAGCGGGAGCTGGCCATCCGCAGGCCCAGCACCCACCGGATGCTGGCCCGCGGCGGACGCCGGGGAACGCCAGGTGATCGCGGCCGCGCTGTGGACCGAGTCGGCCCGGGTGGCGCTTGCCGCCGGTGGTCGCTGGGTCAGCGGTGGCAAGTGGTTGCTGCGCGAGTTCGACCCGGGGCTGGCCGCACGCTGGCTGGCGGCCCGGGACGAGCCGGCCGGGTTCGCCGCCGAGGTTCTCGCCGGTGCCGGGGGGCCGCTGTTCGAGGGCTATCGGGCGTGATCCCGGCCGGCGAGCGCGGTGGTCAGCTGGGCCGACCACGCCCGCACCACCCGCGCCCGGCGTCTCGAGTCGTCGGTCAGCACGTCCGCCAGCGCCAGACCCCGGGCCAGATCCAGGGTCGCCTGGATCAACGCCCTGGTGGACGGGTCGGTGTCGTCGGCCCGCAGCAGGCGTACGGCCCGGTCGTGCACGCCCCGGGCGAAGTGCCGTTCCAGTGGCAGCACCGCGTCGCGCAGCTCGGGATCCGCGGCGGCCACGGTCCACACCTGCAGCGCCGCCCGGAACAGCTCGCCGCCGATCGCCTCCACCAGGTCGGCCACGACGGCGTGGACGCGGTCCGGGCCGTCGCGCTCGGGCATCGCGTCCAGCAGCGCCACCCGCTCGGCGAACATGTGCTCCAGGGCGCCGACGATCAAGGCTTCCCGGGTACGGAAATGGTGCTGCACGGCCCCCCGGCTGATGCCCGCCTCGGTCGCGATGAAGCCGACCGTGGACGCCTCCCAGCCGTGCACGGCCAGGCAGCGGATGGTCGTCTCCAGCAGGCGCTGCCGGGTGGCCCGGCTGCGGTCCTGCTTCGGCTCGGCGCCCGGCTCAGTCATCCGGCGCCTCCACCACCGCCAGCGGCGCGCCCTGCGCGACCTGCTGACCCACCGCGACCGGCAACGACGTGACCGTGCCGGCCGCGGGGGCGTGCACCGCGTGCTCCATCTTCATCGCCTCCAGCCAGACCAGCGGCTGACCGGCCGCGACCGGGGCACCCTCGGCGACCTCGACCCGGACCACGGTGCCGGGCATCGGCGCCACCAGAGCGCCCGGCGGAATCCGGGTGGACGGATCGGTGAAGCGCGGCAGCCGGCGCAGCTCCGCCGAACCGAGCGCGCCGTCCACGACCACGGTGTCGCCGAAGCGGGCCACGGTCCAGTGCCGCCGCACGCCGTCGAGGTCGAGCACCACCGCGGAACCGTCGGCCGACACCAGGGCGAGCTCCGGCCACGACGAGACTTCCAGGCCGTCGCGGCCGAAGCGGTACCGCACCTCGATCTCGCGCTGCCCGGACGCGTACGAACGGCTGCGGAAACCCACCGGGATGTTGCGGAAACCGCTGGTGACGCCGGGCAGCAGGGGGCTACGCGCCGCTGCGGCGTCGGCCACGGCGGCGACCACCGCGGCCAGCTCCGGGTCGAGCCCGGCGTCCGCGGTCAGCACGGCCGGCGGATGGTCGTCGTAGAAGGCGGTGGTCGCGGTGCCGGCCAGGAATTCCGGGTGCAGCAGGGTGGCCACGAGAAGATCCCGGTTCGTCCGTACGCCGTGGACCCGCGCCCGTCGCAACACCGACGCCAGCAGCCGGACCGCCGCCTCGCGCGTGCCCGCCGCCGCGATCACCTTGCCCAGCATGGCGTCGTAGTGCGTGCCCACCTCGCTGCCGGCCTCCACCCCCGCATCCAGCCGCACCCCGCCGCCGGCCCCGGCGAGGCCGCCCGCTCCGGCCTCCCCGCCGCCGGCCCGGGCCCCGCCGCTCCCGCTCGGCTCCGCGCCGGTCACATTCCGGAACAATGCGGCGACATCGGGGATGTCGAAGCGAACGACGGTGCCGGTTGACGGGCGCCAGTCGTCCAGGGGGCTCTCCGCGTACAGGCGCGCCTCCACGGCGTACCCGAGCGTCGCCGGTTCCGGACCGCTCAGCCGGCCGCCCTGCGCCACCTGGAGCTGCAGCGCGACCAGGTCCAGGCCGGTGACCGCCTCGGTCACCGGGTGTTCCACCTGCAGGCGGGTGTTCATCTCGAGGAACCAGAACTCGCCGCCGGCGTCGGCGAGGAACTCCACCGTCCCGGCCCCGCGGTAGCCGACCGCGGTCGCCGCGTCCCGGCCGGCCGCCAGCAGACGCCGGCGCATGTCGCCGCCCACGCGCGAGACCAGCGGAGACGGCGCCTCCTCGATGACCTTCTGGTGGCGGCGCTGCAGCGAGCACTCCCGGTCGCCCAGCGCCCAGACCGTCCCGTGGTCGTCGGCCATGATCTGCACCTCGACGTGGTGACCGGACGCGACGTAGCGCTCGCAGAAGACCGCCGGGTCACCGAACGCCGACGCCGCCTCGCGGGCCGCCGACTCGATCGCGCCGGGCAGCTCGCCGAGCGTCCGGACGATCCGCATGCCCCGGCCGCCACCGCCCGCCGACGCCTTCACCAGCACCGGGAGATCGGCCGCGGTGATGGTCGCCGGGTCCAGCCGGTCCAGCACCGGCACGCCGGCGGCCGCCATCCGCCGCTTCGACTCGATCTTGGAGGCCATCACCTCGATCGCGGTGGGGGAGGGGCCGATCCAGGTGAGACCCGCGTCCCGTACGGCCCGGGCGAAGTCCGCATTCTCCGAGAGGAACCCGTACCCGGGGTGCACAGCGTCCGCGCCCGCCCGCCGCGCCGCCTCGATGACGAGGTCGCCGCGCAGGTACGTGTCCGCCGCGGTGACGCCCGGCAGGCGCACCGCGCTGTCGGCCTCCCGCACGTGCGGGCTGCCGGCGTCCGCGTCGGAGAAGACGGCGACCGTGGCCAGGCCGCCGCGGCGGCAGGTGGCGAAGACGCGCCGCGCGATCTCGCCGCGGTTGGCGACCAGCACGCTGCTGATGGTCATCGAGGCCTCACATCCGGAAGACGCCGAAGGCGCCGGTGCCCCGCACCGGCGCGGTGTGGATGGCGGACAGGGCCAGAGCGAGCACGTCCCGGGTGTCCCGCGGGTCGATGATCCCGTCGTCGTAGACCAGGCCGGACAGCACCATCGGCATCGCCTCCGCGGTGATCTGCTGCTCGATCATCTGCCGGACGACCTGCGCGCCGTCGGCGTCGAACGGCTTGCCCTGGGCGAGCGCGGACGCCTGCGAGACCATGTACGTCACGTCGGCCAGCTGCTGCGCGCCCATCACCGCGGACCGGGCGCTGGGCCAGGCGAAGACGAACCGGGGGTCGTACGCGCGCCCGCACATCCCGTAGTGCCCGGCGCCGTAGGAGTTGCCGATCAGCAGGGACACGTGCGGGACGGTCGAGTTGGACACCGCGTTGATCATCATGGCGCCGTGCTTGATGATGCCGCCCTGCTCGTACTGCTTGCCGACCATGTAGCCGGTGGTGTTGTGCAGGAACAGCAGGGGAGTGTCCGAGCGGTTGGCCAGCTGGATGAACTGGGCCGCCTTCTGCGCCTCCTCGCTGAACAGCACCCCGCGGCTGTTCGCCAGGATGCCGACCGGGAACCCGTGCAGGCTCGCCCAGCCGGTGACCAGCGACGTCCCGTACCGAGGCTTGACCTCGTCGAAGTCGCTGTCGTCGACGATCCGGGCGATGACCTCCCGCGGGTCGAACGGCGACTTCAGGCCGGGCGGGACGATGTCGAGCAGGTCCTCGGCGCGGTAGCGCGGCGCTTTCGCGCCGGCCGACGGTCCCGAGGCCTTGCGCCAGTTCAGCCGGGCCACGATCCGCCGGCCGATCCGGATCGCGTCCGGCTCGTCGACGGCCAGGTGGTCGGCCAGGCCGGACGTGCGCGCGTGCATCTCGGCCCCGCCCAGCGACTCGTCGTCCGACTCCTCGCCGGTCGCGGCCTTCACCAGCGGCGGGCCGGCCAGGAACACCTTCGACCGTTTCTCGATCATCACGACGTGGTCGCTCATCCCCGGCAGATAGGCGCCGCCGGCCGTGGAGTTGCCGAAGACCAGAGCGATCGTCGGGATGCCGGCCGCCGACAGGCGGGTCAGGTTGCGGAACACCGCGCCGCCCGGGATGAACACCTCCTTCTGCGTGGGCAGGTCGGCGCCGCCGGACTCGACCAGCGAGACGACCGGCAGCCGGTTCTGCAGCGCGATCTCGTGCATCCGCAGCGTCTTGCGCAGCGACCACGGGTTGCTCGCGCCGCCCTTGACCGTCGGGTCGTTCGCGATCAGCAGGCACTCGACGCCGCTGACCACGCCGATGCCGGCCACCACGCTGCCGCCCACGGCGAAGTCGGTGCCGTAGCCGGCGAGCGCGGCCAGTTCCAGGAACGGCGAGTCCCGGTCGAGCAGCAGCTCGATCCGTTCCCGCGCGGTCAGCTTGCCGCGCGCGTGGTGCCGCGCGACCGCCTTCTCGCCACCGCCGGCGATCGCCTTGGCGGTCTCCGCGGCGATGCCGGCGAGCGCTTCGAGCATCGCCGTCCGGGCCGCCCGAGCCTGTTCGGTCGTGGTGTCCAGAGTGGACCGCAGAACTGTCATCTCGCCTCCACCAGCGACACCGGGATGTCCACGTGCCGGGAGCGCAGCCACTCGCCGAGCCCCTTGGCCTGCGGGTCGAAGCGGGCGTTGTCCGCGGCGCCCCCGCCGAGCAGGCCTTCGATGACGATGTTCACCGCCATGATGTTCGGCAGCCGGCTGATCCGGATCGGCAGCCGCCCGGCCTCCGGCACCAGTTCCCGCACGGTCGCCTCCGAGATCAGGTGCGAGAGCCAGCCGTACGCGCGGGGGTCGCGCACCCACAGGCCGACGTTCGCGTCCGAGCCCTTGTCGCCCGACCGTGCCCCGGCGATCGTCCCGAGAGGCAGCCGCCGCGTGTCTTGCGCCGTGCGGGGGAGGGAGGGCCCGGACGGCGGCGATCCCCACAGCGGTTCGAGAGGACGCGTCAGCTCCGGGGCGGGGATGCGCTCGGCGGTGCCGTCGTCGAGGACCACCTCGTGCACCGGGGTTTCCTGCGCGACGAAACCGGCGGTGAACACGCCGTACGGCTGGGCCGGTCCCGGCGGTGTGGTGGCGAACAGGCCCGGACAGGACGCCAGCGCCAGCTCGATCACGGTGTTGCTGAACGCGCGGCCCACCGGCTCCTCCGCGGGGTCGCGGGCCACGACCGTCAGCAGGGCCGACGCCTGCTGCTCGGTGGGGGCGTCCGGCCGGTCCAGGCGCGCCAGGGTCCACGTCGTGGAGGCCGGCTCGGACACCGCCGCGGCCTCGAACTGGCGGCGGAACAGGGCCGCCTTCGCCTCCACGTCCAGGCCGGTCAGCACCACGGTCATCGCGTTGCGGAAACCCGCGAGCGCGGTGCGGGCCACCTTGAGGGTGGGCGGCGGTGGTTCACCCCGTACGCCGAAGACCCGCACCCGATCCTCGCCGGCCTGGGCCAGCGAGATCGTGTCGAGGCGGGTCGTCACGTCCGGGCCCGCGTACCGGCAGTCGCCGACCTCGTACACCAGCTGCGCCGTGACCGTGCCGACGGTGACCGCGCCGCCGGTGCCCGGGTGCTTGGTGATGACGCTCCCGCCGTCCGGGCCAATCTCGGCGATCGGGAAGCCGGGCCGCAGCAGGTCCGGGATCTCGTCGAAGAACGCGTAGTTGCCGCCGGTGGCCTGGGTGCCGCACTCCAGGATGTGCCCGGCGACCGTGGCCCCGGCCAGGGCGTCGAAGTCGGTGCGGCCCCACCCGTACCGGGCGATGGCCGGGCCGGCCACCAGCGACGCGTCGGTGACCCGGCCGGTGACCACGACGTCCGCCCCCGAGGCGACCGCCCGCGCGATGCCGAACGCGCCGAGATACGCGTGCCCGCCGCCGGCCGCGTCGCCGCGCACCCAGGCGACCCTCGGGCTCAGGCCCTGCCCGGCGGCCAGCTCCCGGATCGCCGCCACCAGGCCGGACGGGTTCACGCCGCCCGCGTTCGCGACGATCGTGGTGCCCCGGTCCAGCGCCAGGGTCAGGCACTCGCGAAGCTGGGTCACGAACGTCCGCGCGTACCCCAGCCGGGGATCTTTGCCCTGGTCCCGGCGCAGGATCAGCATGGTGAGCTCGGCGAGGTAGTCGCCGGTGAGGACGTCCAGCTCACCGCCCTCGAGCATCTCCCGCATGGCCGCGAGCCGATCCCCGTAGAAGCCGGAGCAGTTGCCGATGCGGAGCATCAGGTGACCCTGGCACAGGACGGAAAAACAAGCAAGCGCGCTTGTTTCCGTACGGCGTGGGTCGCTACCGTGCAGCGCATGCGGCTCAACGAGGACCACGCGGCCTTCCGGGACAGCGTCCGCCGATTCGTCGACACCGAGGTGAACCCGCACGTCGACGGCTGGGAGGCGGCCGGGCGCGTGCCCCTGCACGACCTGTTCCCCAAGGCCGCCGCCCTGGGTCTGCTCGGCCTCGAGTACGACCCGGCCTGGGGCGGCGATGGCGCCGACCCGAGTTTCCAGCTGGTCGCCGCCGAGGAGTACGGCCGCATGCACGCCGGCGGCGTGGGCATGGCGATCGGGGTGCAGGCCATGATGGCCACCCCCTCCCTGCATCAGTACGGGTCCGACGAGCTCAAGGAGCGGTATCTGAAGCCCGCGATCGCCGGTACGGCGGTCACCTCGATCGCGGTCACCGAACCGGACACCGGCTCGGACGTGGCCCGGCTGCGCACCCGGGCGGTCCGCGACGGCGACGACTGGGTGATCACCGGCCGGAAGGTCTACATCACCAACGGCGCCCAGGCCGACTGGATCTGCCTGCTCGCGCGCACGTCCGACGAGGGCGGGTACCGGGGCATGTCGCAGATCGTGGTGCCGACCTCACTGCCCGGTTTCTCGGTGGTGCGCACCTTCGGCAAGCTCGGCAACCGCTGCTCGGACACGGCCGAGCTGGCCCTCGACGCGGTCCGGGTGCCGGTGGCCAACACGATCGGCACGGCCGGGCGCGGGTTCCAGCAGCAGATGCAGCAGTTCGTGACCGAGCGGATGTTCGCCGCCTACACGACCGTGGGGCAGTGCCAATACGCGCTGGACCGGACGCGGGCGTTCGCGCACGACCGCACGGTGTTCGGCCGTCCGCTGGCCGACCGGCAGTATGTGGCGTTCCGGCTCGCCGAGCTGCAGGCCGAGGTGGACCTGCTGCGCAGCCACAACCTGCAGACGTGCGAGGCGCTGATCGCGGGCGAGGACATCACGCGGATGGCGACCGTGGCGAAGCTCAAGGCGGGCCGGCTGATCCGCGAGGTCGCGGACTGGTGCCTGCAGTTCCACGGCGGCATGGGGTATCTCGAGGAGACCTGGACGGCCCGGATGCTGCGCGACACCCGGCTGACGTCGATCGGGGCCGGCGCCGACGAGGTGATGCTCCAGGTGCTGGCCCGGCTGGACGGGATGCCCGGCTAGTCCTTCGCCGGCTGGAAACTCCGGAAGACCAGTTGCAGGTCCTTGTTGGCGGCGTTCCAGGCCGCGTCGGTGGTCTGCCAGTAGATGCCGTACGCCTGGTGCTTCGAGGTGATCAGGCCGCGGTTGTTGACGTGCTGGCGGACGCCGTTGAGGGAGAAGGTGAACTCCCAGTCGGCGGCCTTGATGAAGTACTTGACCTCCTTGATGTGGATCTCGCGGTAGGCGGGGAAGTCGCCGCGGGCCACGCGGTAGTCGGCCTTGCCCCGCCAGTCGGCCACCGGGTCCCACTGCGGGTCGTCGGTCTGGTCGATGCCCAGGACGCGGCCCTTCGAGCGGAAGTAGACGATGGACCCCTTCTGGGACTTGGTCCAGCCCTGCGGGACGTACACGGAGAAGCCGGTGGGGTCGCGGTAGTTCCGCCAGCCCGCGGGCAGCGGCGGACGGGTGGACCCGGCGGCGGTGGTCGTGCTCTCGGCCGGCTGCTGGGACGGCGACGCCGGCCGGCTCGGGGCCGGGCTCTGGGGCTGATTCGCGGTGGCGCTCGGGCCGGGTCCGGTCGCGTCGGCTCCCGCTCCGGCGCCGGCCGAGGCGGTGGGGCCGGGGGTGTTCCCGGCGTTGGGGTGGTCGTCGGACTGCCAGGCCAGCCAGCCTATGGCCGCGCCGGCCAGCACGACGACGGCCGCGGCGCCGGCGACGAGGCTTTTCCGCCGGCCGGTGGGTGTCCGCGTTGTCGCGGGGGAGGCGGGCTCGGTCTCGGCGGGGCGCAGATCGGGCGCAGCGCCGGTTCCGGCCGATCGGGTCGGAGCGGGCGTGGCACCCGTCGCGGCCGGCGCCGCGCCGGCCCGGACCGCCGCGACGCCACTGCCGGACGGGGCGGGACGCGCTGCGGCATGTGCGGAATCGGTCTCGGCGGGCGCGGAGTCGGTGCCGGCAGGGGC
>NZ_CAKUCL010000129.1 GCF_934643405.1 uncultured Actinoplanes sp. | reverse complement strand
CCCCGAGGGTGTGCAGTAGGCGTGAAAGGACAGACGACGTTTGGCCGATCAGGCGACCCAACGCCGCAGATGCCGTTTCTGACCCGACGGCCGCGGCACTAGGGACAATCCGACGGACGAACCCGCCCCAATGGAGGCAGGCGACCTGGCCAGCCGCTGTGTTGGTCGGTCCCAAGGACGGGACCCTGGCGGCCGCGCACCACGCTGTGTACCCCCGATAGCGGCTCCAATAGGCTGGCGGTGACCCGCCGCGCTTTGTAACTGGAAGGCTTCGACGGGCACCCTTCTCTGACTCCGCGCACGCGTCCCTCGGCGGTGAGGTGGATCTTGACGGGGCGACCGCCTCGCTGATCGACTTCCCCGCCGAGGAGCTCATCACCAACTGCGCGACCACCCCACGGCCTGCTGACATTCTCGGCGGGGAACGCACCTGTAAGACCAGTCCACCACGCTGGGCGCAGCAGCCACCCGAAGCTTGGAAACCGCACCGACGACCTGGCCTCATTCACCGGCACCACCGCGAACTGGCCCAGCGCCGGCACCACCAGCGACGACCGTCAAGCCTCAGGTGGGACTAGGCAGACACCATCGGCCGTACGCATGTTTGGAAGCCGTCGCGGGTTACCGAGTGGCATCGCGTCCGGCCTCGGCCCGGTGTCGGACGGCGGTCCCCCGGCTCAGCGCGTGAGTGACTGGACCTGTTTCAGGTACTCCGCCACGCGCGGCCCGCTCGGGTAGCGGACTCCGACGAGCTGAGTGAGTTCGGTATGCACGGCACATAATGGCCTGGCAGCTCCGCAGCTGTACTTGCTGCTGAGCCCCGCGCGAAGCGGCTGGGCCGCGAGGTTAGGAAACGTACGGTGACCTGGTTTTTTGTGTGGGCCGCCGGGGACTCGAACCCCGAACCTAAGGATTAAAAGTCCTCAGCTCCGCCCTTGAGCGAGCGGCCCGCGATCACAGAGGCGGTGTAGCGGTATCTGGTCCACCAGTCCTGGTCACGAGCGTGCGGATGGCCGGAATGCCGGGCGGCGACGTCACCACTCGTCCAGTATCGGAACGAGGAAGACGTGGCGGGAGGGATGGTGTGGGCAGCGGCAAGTTCGTGGACGTGGTGAGGCTCAACGGCGTCTGGGGGCGCTGCGCTGGACCGAGAGCCTGGACTTCCTCGAGTTCGACGTGGCGCCGAAGAACACCAAGGCGTCGGCGGCGAAGGTTGCGGCCGGGCTGGAGCATGACTACGGCGACAAGCCCGGGGAACTCACGTTCGAGCGCTGACCGGCTGCCGTACCGCGGCTGGATACTCTGCCCGCGGAAAGCATGACAGAGCAAGAGGTCGACGACGAGGTTCTTTCGCCGAAGCCCGGCGGCTTATCGGAACGAATGGAGGCATGACCAGGCGAGGAAAGTCCCCTCAACCTCGTGGTCAACGAGCCACACCCCGTCTAAGGGCGGGCATCACACGGCGCGGGGCCGCTGGCATCGGGAGTCGGCGACCGGCAGTAGACACTGACGGATAGCTCCAGGCACTGACGGCGGCCGATCCGTGTACCTATTCTTGACGCCTTGATGGTTTGGTCGTCGGCGCAAGAGAGCGCTAGCCCACGAGGCCGCGGCGACGGGGTCGCGCGCTGGAGGCGGTGCTGGCCGGGAGAGCGTCGGGCACGGTGACGATCGGCTCGCGTACACCCTTGGCCGGATTGCCGGCCCGGGTGACGCCGCAGGTGGTCCGGGGCGGCTTCGCTACCTGCACACCCGTCGCGGGTGGTCCGTTGCGCCCGCACGAGGCGGCGGTCGCCGACGAGCGGGGGGCGGTACCTGAGCGACGGAGAGCAGGCGCAGCTGCGCTCGCTGCTGGTCACCGGCGCCTACCGCCTGAAGTTTCCGGAGCAGGCGGCCTTGCTCGCCGTGGCTTCGCTGCTGCGTTCCGGTGACCGGGCCGGAGCGTTAGGTCTGCTGGACGAGATCGGCGCGTACGCCGGGCAGCTGTGCTTCACACCGGTGCCGGATCCAGCGGCCGAGCAGGACCCGTCGGTGGTGTGGCGGGCCGACGCGGGCGAGGTGCAGGAGGTCCTCGCCGAGCGGCGGGAGAATATCCGGGTCGAGGCCATGCGTGAGGCGATCACGATGTGGAGTCCGTTCGCCGACGAGCCCGGCCCGACCGGTCCCTGCTCCCCGCGCGCGCGGCCCGGGAGCTGGGCGCGGACAGCGAGAACGTCTACCTGTACGGCGAGGTGGCCCTCAGACGCCGGCCGTGGCCGTCCGGCCCGCGAGCAGGTGCGCCCGCCGGACCGGGCGGCGCACGGTGCCGCTACGCCGCGACGGCGGTAGCCGGACCGGGCGGCGCACGGTGCCGCTACGCCGCGACGGCGGTAGCCGGACCGGCCAGCTCAGCCAGGCCGATACGGCGCAGGAAGTCGGTGCGGACGCGGTCGGCGACGGCGCTGACCTCCGCGCTGCCGTCGCCGATCGGGTCGATGTGCGTACGGAACGGCCGGTGGCCGTGCGCGGTGCCCACCACGGCGACGATGGCGTCGGCGACCTCGGCGTCCGCCGGGGTGATCGCCGACAGATGCTGGGCGACCTGGGTCATCAGGTCGGGGTATTTCCGTTCGTAGGCCTCCACGACGGCGGTGTCGGCTGGACGACCGCCGTTGGCGAAGTGGTTGGTGCCGGAGGTGAACGCGCCAGGGACCACGATTGTGGTTTCGATGCCGAAGCGGGCCAGTTCGGCGGCGTAGCTGACGGCGAGGGCGTCGGCGGCGGCCTTGGCGGCGAAGTAGGGGCCCAGATACGGTGGTGTGCCGCCGCGAGTGCTGCTGCTGCCGACCCAGACCAGCAGGCCTCGGCCTTGGCGGCGCAGGTGAGGCAGGGCAGCGCGATTGACCCGCTGCGCGCCGACGACGTTGGTGTCGTAGACGGCGGCCATTTCCTCGGACGTGAACGCCTCGGCCGGCCCGGTGACCATGTGCCCGGCGTCGTGCACCACCACGTCGAGGCGGTGGTGCTGGTCGATGATCGTGGCGATGGCTGCGTCGGCCGAACTCTGCGCCGAGACGTCGAGTTCGATGGGGCGAAGGTCCACGCCGTGCGCGGCAGCGTAATGACCGGCCTGGGCGACAGCGGCGGCGTTACGGCCGGCGGCGTCACGCATGCCGGCGTAGACGATGTGTCCGGCATGGGCCAGCGCCCGGGCGGTGAGGGCGCCGAAACCGCTGGACGCGCCGGTGATAACGATGACTTTGTTGCTCATGGCAGGGTTTCCTTTTCAGGTACGGGCGGGACCGCGGGCGGCAGCAACCGACGGCAACGCGGTCGGCGCGAGCGCGGACCGCGTTGCCGCGGCTGGAGAAGGTGTCCGGCGGTCGAGCCGTCGGTTCAGATGATGCCGCCGTTGGCGCGCAGGACCTGCCCGTTGACCCAGCGGGCCGGGCCGGCCAGGAACGCCACGACCGTGGCGATGTCGTCGGGGGTGCCCAGCCGCTCCAGGGGGGCCTGCGCGGCCAGCCGGGCGATGGTGGCCTCGTCCTTGCCGTTGAGGAACAGGTCGGTGGCGGTGGGGCCGGGGGCGACGACGTTGACGGTGATGTCCCGCCCGCGCAACTCCCGGGCCAGGATCAGCGTAAGCGCCTCCACCGCACCCTTGGTGGCGGCGTAGCCGCTGTAGGTGGGCATGGCCAGACCGACCACCGAGCTGGAGAAGTTGATGATGGCGCCGCCGGACCGCAGACGGCGGGCCGCCTGCTGGTCCACTACGAAGGTGCCTCGCACGTTGGTGCGCAACATCCGGTCGAACACCGACAGGTCCAGTTCGGCGAGCGGGGCGAGTGCCATGATCCCGGCGGCGTTGACGAGGACGTCCACCCGGCCGAAGGTCTCTTCGGCGGTGTCGAACAGGGCGGCCACGGCGGTCTCGTCGGCCACATCGGCGCGGACCGCGATGGCCCGGCCCCCGTCGGCGGTGATCTCGGCGACGGCGGCCTGCGCCTCGGCGTCGTTGCCGGCGTAGTTGACCACAACGGCGAAGCCGTCGGCGGCCAGGCGCCGTGCGGTCTGGCGGCCGATGCCGCGGGAGCCGCCGGTGACGATGGCGACCCGGGCGGGGGTGGCCGTGGTGGAGGTGGACGGCTACTTCACCGTCGTGGCACCCACCTTGGCCTTCGGGGACACCGGTGACATCGTCGCCGACCTCAAGAACCAGCTGACCGGCTTCGTGCGCCTCCTGCGCGACACGCCCGCCGGCAAGGTGATCGCGGAGCTGATCGCCGAGGCCCAGACCGATCCCGAACTGGCCACCGTCTATCGGGAGCGCTACTCCGCACCGCGTCGTGCGCTCGCGGTCGACGCCCTGCACCGGGCCGTCTCCCGCGGCCAGCTCGCCCCGGGCATCGACGCCGAGTCGGTGGTCGACCAGCTCTGGGGCGCCTGCTACCACCGCCATCTGATCCCCGACCAGCCCCTGACCGAACAGTTCGCCACCACCCTGGTCGACAACCTCATCCGCGGGCTGCGCTGACCGGCCACGGCGTTGTGGCAGACCCGCCGGCCGTGGGTGACGACAAGGATTCGTTGCTTGCCCGGGCGTTCGATCCCGCCGAGGACGCGAAGTGGAACGGTCTACCCTTTCCCTACCCCGTCCGGGGGCTGCCACCGGCCCTGACATGGACGTTCCGGGTGCCGTTCGCCGATATGGACGGTGAGCGGCGGCGCCGGACACGGAGTGGCTGCCGGTGCGATCGGCGGGTGGCGGGCGATGGGAGGGCTGGCAGCCCGGCAGGGAAGTGTTCGCCGAGCTGACCGAGGCGGAACCTGGACACCTTTGGCGGCCGAGCCGGCAACGACTTCGACATCGATGCCGAGTCCGGCGTCGCCAGACCGTGTCCCACAGGTGCTCCGGGCAGCGTCCGTCGGTCAGATCGGCTGGACTGTAGAACTGTTCGCAGCCGCCGCAGTACAGCCCGGTGTAGTGACAGCGGTAGAAGTCGCCGGCTGCGGCGCGATCGAACGACAAGGCCAGCGGCTCGTGTAGCGCGGCGGAGCGGGCACGCCTCGCCGACCCCACCGTCGTCGCCATGATCGACCTCGACCACCTCGAAACCATCAACACACCCACGGCCACGCCTACATTCAGGCCGCCACCGCTGCCCGCCGCGCCATCCGCGACACCGATTTCCTCGCCCGCATCGGCGACGACGAATTCGACCTCATTTTCACGAAATGCACCCGAACCGACGCCGAAGCCGTCATCAACCGCGTCAACACCGAACTGGCAGCCGCTGGCGTCGCCGCATCCACCGGCTGGGCATCCGTCTGCCCCGAAGAAGGCTTCACCGCCGCGGGATGTAAACCCGTTACGGCCGGATTGCCCTGAGCGGAACGCCAACCGGATGCCAGTACGGTCAACCGTCGTGTAGCACCTCTATGCCCGCTTTGTGCCTTGACCAGACGGTCCTCGCCGCGGTCAGCTGCCACCCTATGCCGACAGCGCATACGGCAGCGGGGGAAGCAGAGCTGGCGTGAGCCGACTATCGCGCTCCGCTACATCGGCGCAGCCCGGCTGCTGTGCCGCAGAATGCAGTCATGGGCTCAAGGGAGATTCCGGTAATCGAGGTCAGCAGCCGCGTGTTAGTTAGCCGGCGCGATCGTCTGGGTGTCTGTCACGGGCGAGATCGACAGGGACACCGTTGAGCAACTGGAGGCCGCCGTCGCGGACGCGGTCGAGCGTGAGGATGTCAACGGCCTGCAGATCGACTTCGCTGGAGTGACATTCTGCGACTCCTCCGGCATCGCCGCGCTCGACCGCGCATATGCGCTCGCAGCGCAGCGCTCCCTGCCGTTTCGCCTCTGCAACGTCCAGCCCAGTGTTGAACGCGTTCTTGACATCGTCGGTCTGCTCGACGTCCTTACCGGCAAGCACCAGATGTGACCGAACACGTCACGCGACGACAACGCCGTCGGTGGCGGACCAGCCCGATTTCGCGCAGCGGCCCCACCCGCTCGGACTGATCCTCAGGGTGCCTCGGAAGCGCGCGGCGAACCGGCCGCGAGGTCGCGCTCTACCGGGCGATTCAGAAGCTCCCGGTTCGCGCGTTCACCTCGAACGGACTGGTGATTCGGCGCCTTCGCTCTTCCGGGGGTTACGGACCGGTGATTTGCTCGACGGTGTCTCTGCCGAAGTAGTAGATGGCGTGCCCGCCGTGAGCTGCGAGCACCCGCCCTGTCTCCACGCGCCGCTCGTGGGCGACGGGCAGCAAGATCAGACATTCGCCGTGCCGCAACCCCTCGGCGTACAACGACATGATCTGCTCGTAGTAGGTCCACTCCTCCAACAGCCGGTGCCACCAAGCCTTGGTGCCGTGCCATGATCCGCGCTGGTCGAGGATGCGCAGGCCCTCCTCGCCATGCAAGAGCTGGGGCCCTTCCCCGCCCGGGCCCTCATCGCCGAGCGTTGTCGCCGCCTTCCGGGCATAATCTTCGTCGGGCAGCAACGCCGCCACCGCGAAGACCGGATGCGTCCTGAAGACGTCAAGGTTGTAGTCGTACGTCATGGTCCCCCCTTTCCTGACTTGAGGGTAGATCGCCCAAGCGCGGCACGCAGATCATCTACGTTCAGGCCGTAGCCGGCAGGCACGGCCCGGCAGGTATTCATCTCGACGGCCTCTTGCCGATACCTCGCAGCCACCGCGGTCCTGAGGGGCCGACGGCGCCGTCATGGAGCGTCCCCACCGTGCGTACGGAAGTGTGGGGAGACTGACGGGATGGGCCAGGCGGTTTGGTGACGAACATCAGATGATCAACTGACGACTGATCCCCACTACGATTGAGGACGCGCGCGCCGGTCCGATGCCGAGCGCGCCGGTCGGCAAGACGAAAGGCGGTTCCATGGATGTCAACAACGCACCTCCGCTGAAGGTGGTCCAGCCCGGCGGTGGGGAATCGGTCGATATCCCGGGGTTCGGTGCCACCTTCAAGCTTTCCAGTCGCGACAGCAACGGCCTGGTCGCGATCGTAGAACATCCGTTCGCGGTCGGTACGATCACCGCGGCGCATCGCCATACCCGCGAGGATGAGCACTCCATCGTCCTCGAGGGCGAGATCGGTTTCCGCTCCGACGACACGGAGGTCGTTCTGGGGCCCGGTGGATATATCACCAAACCGCGTGGCCAGATGCACGCCATGTGGAACGCAGGCACGGTGCCCGGCCGCATCATCGAGGTCATCACACCGGGCGGCTTCGAACCGTACTTCCGCGAACTCGGTGAGTTGTACGCCGCCGTGAAACCCGCGCCGGGCGTGAGTCTGCGCGAGACTGCCGAATTCGCGGAGCTGGCAGCGAAGTATGGCCTGACCTATGGCAAGCCCGACTGGTTCGACGACGTCGTGACCCGTTACGGACTGATGTCGGCGAACGGCCCGTCGCTGAAAGCGTGATCTCACGGCTACCCGCCACAGAGGAAGGCAGACCTCGTTCTTTCCGGTACGCAGGGACCGCAGGCGCGCTACGGGCTGCCGCCGAGGCGATCCATCAGCGCGTCCACGTCGGGATCGATACCCAGCGCTGCGAACAAGGCGCCATCTCTGTCGACATCCACGACGTCAGGCAGCAGGACCTTCGCCTTTCGACCTTGTCGGCGTAGCCCACTCGGCGCAGTACTGCCAAAATTTGCTGTTTTCCAGCAGCCGGGACATTGCATCCTCCTCGGTCACGCCCGTACGGGTGGCGACAACGTTCGGCCCCTCACCGCGACCCTAGACCCGTAGAGGCACGGGGTTGCGGATGGCCGCTGAAGAATTGCTGTCTCATCGACCATGAGCGTGACTGCTCCGCGGCACTTCACGTGGCACCGGGCCGTCGTCGGGGTCGCGTTCATCGTCGGCCTGCTGATCGGCCGGTATCCACGGCTGCAGCGCTGGCTCGGCGAGCCGGCAATCCGCGGGGCCGGCCGCCGAACAGATCGACGCGCGGCCCTCACCTCAGCGTCGGCCGTCGGCTCGCACACCGAGAAGGAGCCGCCACGACGACCTAGAGCGCAACATGCGCGATTGGCTGCGGCAGCACGGAGCCGAAACGATCGAGTACGCCGGCGAGCATGGCGATCGGCACACCGAGCAGGACCGTGACGGCGAGCGCGGAACTGGACCACCGGGGCGGCTTGATTGGCCGAGGCGCCAGAGAACCCGCGGTCGCCGGAACAGTGACCGCCGATCGCCCAATCCGGTGCCGCAGCCAACCCTGTGCCAGCGGCATCTGCGCCGCCGAAGCGGGCGATGCGCAGCCGCTCGCGATCGCCAAGGTCGGGTAGCGCCGAGCCGCGCCGCGTGGCCGCAGGCTGCAGAACGGCGCCGACAAGGTGCCACATGATCGGAAGTTTCCCGCTTCGCGTGTGAGCCGCCGCACCTCAGAGCTCAAGTTGATGGCCATCACATATCGCAGGCGTAGCTTGATGGAATGCCGGGCCGGATCGTGCTGTACGGGGCAACGGGCTACATCGGCGGGCTAACCGCGATGGCGATGATCGCGCGCGGGTCGTACCCGGTACTCGCCGGCCGTAACCAGGGTCGGCTGAGCGCGCTTGCCGCCCGGCTCCGACACACCGGCGACGGGACAGAATTGGAGACTGCCGTCGCGGACGCGGAATCCGGGTCGCTGCGCACCCTCGTCGGGCCCGGCGACGTGCTCGTCTCGACCGCGGGACCCTTCGTGAAGGTCGGGCGCCCCGTTGTCGAAGCGGCGGCCGACGCTGGTGCTGTCTACCTGGACTCCAGCGGTGAGCCACCGTTCATCCGCCAGGTATTCGAGGAATTCGGCCCCCGCGCAGAGCGCAGCGGTGCGCTGTTGCTGACCGCGCTCGGCTACGACTACGTGCCCGGAAACCTCGCCGGAGCTCTCGCGCTGGCAGCCGCTGGATCCGCCGCAACCCGGGTGCGCGTGGGCTACTTCGTCAGCGGAGACATCCGCAGAGGCACCAGTGCCGGCACCCGCGCGTCAGTGATCGACATGCTGCTCGAACCTGGGTACGCCTACTGCGGCGGCCGCCTGGTGACCGAGCGGACCGCCGCCCACGTCACGTCGTTCGAGGTTGAGACCAGGAAGCGGGAGGCCTTCTCCATCGGCGCCTCCGAGCATTTCGCGCTGCCCAGGCTGCGGACGCCAGAGCCCGGCCGGTTGGCAGCACCAGCGGCCCTTACCGACGTCGGCGTCTACCTGGGCTGGTTCGGCCGTGCTACCAGGCTGGTCCACTACGGCTCCACGCTCGCCTTGTCGATGCACCGCGTGCCCGGCGTGCGCCATGCCGTGGATACCCTGGCACGCCGAATCCAGCACACCAGGGCGGCCCCTGACGCGGCCGTGGACATCCGGACGGACGTGGTGGCGGAGGCCGCCGACGCGAAGGGCAGGATCCTGGCCCAGGCGCACTTGGTCGGCGGGGACCCCTACTCGTTCACCGCGCCATTTCTCGCCTGGGCCGCGACCCAGGCGGCCACGCAGAGCATGCGGCCCGCCGGCGCTCTGGGCCCCGTCGAAGCCTTCGGCGCCGACCCGGTGGAAAGCGCCTGCGCCGCAGCCGGATTCCACCGAGCGCGCTAGCTTCACCTTCGACCTGCGCCCGGGTGACGTGGATCCCGACTGATCATGAGAACCACCCTGGTGAGCCGCCCCTGCCGCGTCAGTCCCAGCTTCCGCGTCGAGGTGAGGCCTGACGGTGAGCGCACTTGGGCATCAGGACTCCTTCCGCCAGGTCTGCGGCACGCCCTGCGGACCTGCCGGTCAGCAAGCCCACCCTAGGTACGGGTAGTCCCGATGCTCACAGGTCACGGTGACGCAGCCGCAGGTATCCGGCGAGGACCGCGGCGACCGTCCAGGCGGTCACGACGAGCAGGCCCTGCAGGGGGGAGAGCGCGCCGTCGCTCTGCGGACCGACCGCCATGATCTGCACGCCGGCCTGGTCGGGCAGGAAGCGAGCGGCCTTGTCAATGCCCCGGATCCGGCCCAGGATCGGGCCGATGATGAAGAACAGCGGGATCAGGATGCCCAGGCTCAGCGCGGAGTTGCACAGAACGGCGGCCACCCCGGCCGAAAAGGCACATATCAGTGTGAGGTAGACGGCCGCGCCGGCCGCCGCGCGCAGCACACCCGGGGTGCTCATGGTGACGCCGTAGGGGCCGAGCCCAGCCTGGTTGACCGGCCATGAGGCGAAGACGGTGGCCGTAGCGACGACGAGGGCCAGACTGCAACCCACGAGCAGTTTCGCGGCGTATGCCAGGCCACGGCGTGGCACCGCCACGATCGTCGCCCGGATGGTGCCGCTGGTGAACTCGGTTGTGACCAGCAGTGCGCCGAACGCGATCAGGGCCAGCTGGCCGTAGAGCAGCCCGACGAACCCCGAGTAGATCGGGTCGAAATCCTGCCGCACCATCGCGCCGTTGCCGCTCTGGTAGGCGCTGCGCACCGACAAGCCGCTGGCCACGGCCAGCCCGGCGCTGATCACGAAGGTGAGCGCCAGCATCCACACCGTGGACCGGATGGTCCGCAGCTTTGTCCACTCGCAGAGCAGGACCGCAGGTACCGCGTTGGTGGTCATCAGGTCCTCCCGGGCTGATTGCCGGAGGATCCGGTGCAGTGCTCGCCGACCGTGGCGGTGAGTCTCAAGTAGGCGTCCTCCAGCGACGTCCCGTCGCGCAGGAAGTCGGTCATCGGGGTGTCGGCGAGCAGCCGGCCGCGGCCGATCACAATCAGGTGATCGGCGGTCATTGCCATCTCGCTCATCATGTGGCTGGAGACGAACACCGTGCGCCCCTGCGCGGCCAGCGACTTGAGGAAGATCCGGATCCCGCGCACCGCCTGCGGATCGAGGCCGTTGAGCGGCTCGTCCAGCAGGAGAACCGGTGGATCGCCGAGCAGCGCCGCCGCGATGCCGAGCCGCTGGTTCATGCCCAGGGAGAAACCCTTGACGCGGCGCCGCGCGACGGTGTCCAGGCCGACCATCGCCAGGACCTCGCGGACCCGGGAGGCGCCGATGCGGTTGCTCTGGGCGAGCCACAACAGATGGTGGTACGCGGTGCGCCCGCGGTGCACGGCGGTGGCGTCGAGCAGCGCGCCCACGTGCTTCAACGGCTCGCGCAACTGGCGGTAGGGCTGCCCGTCGATGAGGATGTCCCCGTGGGTAGGGCGGTCCAGGTCCAGCATCAGGCGCATCGTGGTGGACTTGCCGGCGCCGTTGGGGCCGAGAAACCCGGTGACTCGCCCCGGCCGCACGGTGAACGTCAGGTCGTCCACCGCTCGGACGCCACCGTACTCTTTGGAGACGTTGCTGACTTCAATCATGGTGATCAGGCTTCCGCAGCGGGCCGCCGGGCACATCGACGCACGGACGCAAACCCGGGCTCCGACCTGGGTAGGAGAAAGGCGGCGCCGGTCCGGCGTTGTCCTGCCCAGGGAGGACGTACTCAGGGCCGACGCGACGCCGGCCTCGCACCGACTACGGTGAGCGGGTGGACAACGTCCTGCGGCTACGTCGCGGACAACTGGTCGCGCTGGACTGGTCGGCCGCGACCATCGCCACCGTGGTGTTCGTCGTCATCGCGCTCTCCGGGCACGACGGCGCGGCGGCCGGGGCGCGGTGCCTGCTGGCTGTGGCGGCCGGCGTGCCGATCGTCGCCGCCCGGCTGCGGCCGCGGCCGGTCTTCGCCGTGTTGCTGGCCGTGTCGCTGGCGTGGGCGATGCTCGACCTCATCCGGACGCCGTTCGTGGCGACGACATATGCGATGTTCCACCTCTCGGCCGATAGCCCGCGCCCGCGCGCGGTGCGGACCGTCACGGCCGCGCTGGTCAGCCTCGGCGCGCTCGGTCTGCTCACCGTGGCCGGCTCGGCGCGCGGCACGCCGAGCTGGTGGATCGGTCGCCCGCAGCTGATCGTGCTGCTGATCGTCGTGCTGGCCTGCGCCTGGACGGCCGGCCAGATCGTGCGCGACCGGCGGTCGCTCGCGGCCCGGGCGGCGGAGCAGACGGCCGAGCGCGCCGTAGCCGAGGAACGCCTGCGCATCGCCCGTGAGCTGCACGACAGCGTCGCGCACAGCATGGGAGTCATCGCGATCAAGGCGGCGGTCGCCGCGCACGTCGCCCAGCAAAGACCCGAGGAGGTCCGCGACGCGTTGCGGGTCATCGAGACGACCAGCAAGGGCGCGCTGGCCGAGATGCGACACCTGCTCGGCGTGCTGCGCTCGAACGACGACGACACCGAGACGGCCCCGCCGGGGATGGCCGCATTGCCGGCGCTCACCCGCCAGGTGGCGGCGGCCGGCGTGGTCGTCGAGATGTCCCTGCGCGACACTGAACACCTGCCGGCCGACCTGGAGCTGCCGGTATTCCGGATCGTGCAGGAGGCGTTGACCAACGTGGTCAAGCATGCCGCCCCAACCCTGTGCCGGGTGACGGTCGCGGTGGAACCGACTCAGGTGCGCGTCGAGGTCCGTGACGATGGCCGGCCGGCAAGCCGGCCACCGGCGCACTGGGCGGCACCCGGCGGCGGGCACGGCTTGATCGGCATGCGTGAGCGGATCGCCGCCTACGGCGGTTCCTTCGGCGCGGGAACGCGGCCGGAGGGCGGCTTCCTGGTGAGCGCGCGGATCCCGTACGGAGAGCCGGCGTGACCGCGCCGATCCGGGTGTTGGTGGCCGACGACCAGGCGCTGCTGCGCGGCAGCTTCCGCGTGCTGCTGGAAGCGGCCGGAATGGATGTCGTCGGCGAGGCCTGCACCGGTGTCGAAGCGGTCGCCCTCACCGAGCGGGAACGCCCGGACGTGGTGTTGATGGACGTGCGCATGCCCGATATGGACGGCATCGAGGCGACCCGCCGAATCTGCCGATCACCCGGTGCGGCCGGCACGCGCATCCTTATTCTCACGATGTTCGATCTCGACACCTACGTGTTCGCCGCGCTGCGCGCCGGGGCCAGCGGCTTCCTGCTCAAGGACACGTCCCCGCCCGAGATGCTGCGGGGGGTCGAGGTGGTGGCGGCCGGGGATGCGCTACTGGCCCCCGGTGTCACCCGGCGTCTGATCGACGAGTTCGTCCGGGTGCCGGCCGACCCGGCGCCTCCTGCCGGCCTGTCCGCGTTGACCGACCGCGAAAGGGAGGTGCTCACACTGGTCGCCCGCGGCCTCTCGAACGCCGAGGTCGGCGAACGCCTCACCGTCGGCCAGACCACGGTCAAGACCCACATCGGGCACCTGCTCACCAAACTAGACGTGCGGACCCGCGCCCAACTGGTCATGATCGCCTATGAGTCGGGCCTGGTGGAGCGCCGATCCCGCCGCTGAGCCGGCGCCCGCGGCAGTCGCGCGGACCAACGGCTATCTGGAGACGCGTTCATGCCCGGCGCCCGGTTCACCTCGCCGGCCGGCTCCAACGCCGGCGGGCGCCGAAGACCGGCGGTTGATCTTCAGCCGAGCCACTTCTCGATCGTGAGCCAGAGTTCTTCGGGCTGTTCCTCGGGAAGGTAATGGCCGGCGCCTTCGACCGTCTTCGTGGTCACTCGCCTCGTCCCGGCGGCGCGCAACCCGTCGGCATAGGCGGTTGTCGGCAGGCTGCCGCCGACGCCCCGCACGTACAGCACCGGCGTCTCGACCGGTGCGGTGTCGGCGCGGTTCTCTGCGGCGTCGGCCGGGAAGGCTCGGTAGAAGTCGAAGCCCTGCCGCAGCGCTGACGGCCGGCGGTAACTGTCCACGTATCGCCCGCGGGCCTTCGGGCTCAGCGC
Organism: uncultured Actinoplanes sp.; assembly: GCF_934643405.1. GTDB lineage: Bacteria > Actinomycetota > Actinomycetes > Mycobacteriales > Micromonosporaceae > Actinoplanes. The sequence goes on along the minus strand of NZ_CAKUCL010000129.1, from coordinate 5,940 downwards.
TGCAGGCCGCGCCGCGACGGCGTCGTAGAAGTGGTCGAAATATGCCTCGATGTTGCTGCCCACCAAAGCCTCCGGCAGCCGCGGAACGGCGTGGAAGCCGAAGTGCCACAGCCGCGGATTGGCGGTTATCGAGTCCCATGGGCTGATTCCAGGAACGATGGTGTCGATCAGTGCCGCGGCTCGCAGCTCCGGGTGGCGCCGCAGATAGGCGTACGTCACCATGCCGCCGATGTCATGGCCCACCAGCGTGACGTCTCGCAGGTCCAGCGCCGTGATCACCTCGTGCACAAGCTCGGCGAGAAACGACTTGCCGGCCCGGGGCGCGTCGAGACGAGAGCCTCCGATGCCGGGCAGGTCCAGGGCGACGCAACGGTGGGTGCGCCCGGCGAGCGCCACCACCCGATCCCAGCAGGAGTGGTCCTGCGGCCAGCCATGCAGCAGCACCACCGGATCGGCGTCCACCGGCCCGCTCAGCCAGGCCGCCACCGAGCCGGCAGAGACGTCGATCGAACGATGCTCTGCCGTGTTAGACATGAATCATGTCTAACACGGAAGACGATGTTCCCGCCGACCGGGGCGCCGCACCGGCCTCCGCCCTCGGCCCGGGATTCCTCCTGGCCCAGCTGGGCCGTCTCGCCCAGCAGCGGTGGACCAGCTGGCTGGCCGAAGCCGGCCTCACGCAGCTCGAGCTGGCAACGCTCAGCGCCCTCGCCCAGGCCGGACCCGCGCGGCAGCGAGACGCCGCCACCATGGTGGGCGTGGATCCCCGGAACGCCGTGGCGACGGTAGCCCGGCTGGTCGAACGCGGCCTCGTCACCGCGACCAGCAGCACCCGCGACGAACGCAGCAAGGTGCTGGCGGTCAGCCCGGCCGGCGCTCGGCGGCTGGAGCAGCTAAGCGGCGAGGTGGTCGCCCGCGGGACAGCGTTCTTCGAGATCCTGAGCCCGCAGGAGTACGCCCTCCTCCATCGCCTGCTGGAGTCCCTGTACGCGCATCATTTCCGCCGCCGTCCCGAGGAGTCCTATCCTGCTACAGCCTGATTCGGCAGCCAGGTGCAATGGCGGCCGCCTCGCGCGTCCGGCCGGTCCACTAACTGACTGTCGGAGCGTGCTCGACCGTACGGCGTCCCCAGGCCGAGATCAGCGGCGCGAGTGTCAGATCGAGTTCGCCGGCGTGGATGGCATTCAAATGAGCGTCGATCTCAGCGTCGTCGGCCAACCCCGCCGCGAGCAACTCGCCGCGCACGTGCCGTATGGTCGCCGCCTCCAGCCGGTCGCAGGCCAGCCCGCCCACCGGGAACGAGCCCACCGCCGCGACATCCACCAAGCCGGCCTCACGCAACGCCCGTGGCAGTGTCCGGCCGTAACGCAAGTCCGCGCCCCGGCGTGTCAACAGCTCCCGGACCGCGTCGCGCAGCTGGTTGGCCCGCCGTTGCGCCGGGCCGTCGTCCAGGCATGCCAGTGGTTGCAGAGCGGTATCGGCGTCCTCGACCAGCAGCCAGCCGCCGGGCCGCAGCGCCGCCGCCATCGTGGCCAACGCCCGGGCTCGGTCGGGTACATGGACCAGCACAAGCCGGGCGTGCACCAGATCGAACGTCTCCGGTTCTGGGGGCGGATCAGCGGCGACGTCGTGGCGGCGCACCTCGTACCCGCCGCCTGCCCTCAGCCACGACGGGTCGATGTCCGTGGCCAGCACGTACCCGCTCGGACCGACGGCCGCCGCGAGCGCCTCCGGGATACTCGGGCCACCGGCCCCTACCTCCCAGCAGCGCGAGCCAGCCCTGACCCCCAGCCGATCGAAGTGCCCTCGCGTCACGCCATCGAACAACTCGGCCAGCCACACGAATCGCTCGCCCGCCTCGGCACGCGCGTTGTCCAGCAGGTACCCGCGGGCGGGGGCGGACTCTGCACTCCCGCCTATCGGATCCGGTTGGCCACCGACGTCCGGTGGGCGAGGCGGTGAGGTCATCACCACATGGTCGCCTCTCGGACCCGCCGCAGTCCACACGGCCAAGGCCATCGCGGGCGTCGTGCTTCGTCGTCGGGCGCGCGCCGTGGACACGATCAAGTAGGAGCCCCAGGGACGCTCGCGCCGGACATAGTTTCCGACACGCGGTCAGGCATGCCAGCGGCGACGACGACCCCACCGGATCGCCACCGCGGAGATGTACGCGACGGCGGCCGCCGCGACGGTGCCGGCCGAGACGATCCCGCCGATCAGCGTGGCCGGATTGGCCGGTGCCTTGGCCGGCAGCACCACCGGCGCCGGCCGGGCCGGCGGCAGGGTGCTCTCGTGAAGGTCCAGCGCTGTCACCGCGTGGTACAGGTCGAGCGTGCCGTAACCCACCACCGGGTCCGGCAGCTTCCCGAGCGGGTGCTCCGCGGTCAACTCGAGCCGCCGGCGCACCTCCTCCTCGTCCAGCCTCGGATAGTAGGCGCGCACCAGAGCGGCGGCCCCGGCCACGTACGCCGCCGCCACCGCCGGACCACCGACCGAGTAATGGCCGTGGCCGGTCGGTGCCACGCTGATCGCCTCGGCGCCGGGAGCGAGCAGGTCCACGCTGTCTCGCGGCGACAGCTTCTCGGTCGGTACGCCGTCCGGGCCGACCCCACCCACCGCGAGGACGTGGTCGTCGCTGGCCGGATACCACGCGGCCGATTTCTGAGTCGAGTTCAGCTGTTCCTGGTCGGAGACCGAGGCGACCAGGACGATGTCGTGCCGGACCGCGGCCTGCACTGCGGAGCGCAGGCCGGCGTCGGGTTGGTCGGTGCCGACCCCCAGCAGGATCACGTCGGCGCCCGCGGCCGTCGCGGCCCGGATCCCCTTGGCGATCGCCCCCGGCGGGATCTTGCCATCGCCGTCGACGATGCCGATCGGCAGCACAGTCGCTTCCGGCGCGACCCCGACGAACGGGCTGCCGCTGACCGGACGGGCCGCCACGATGCCGGCCAGGGCGGTGCCGCGGCCGGCGCAGTCGTGGTAGGCCGGGACATGCTGCACCACGTTGGTGCCCGGCTCGACCGCGTTGCCGGTGAGACCGCCGGCCCGCGCGCTCACCCCGGTGTCCAGCACGGCGACCACGGCGCCCCGGCCACGGGTCAGCGGCCAGACGTGCTGGGGAGCCATCCGACCCAGCGCCCACGGTGGCCTGGTGGCCACCACCGGCGAGTCGCCCACGCACCCCGACGTCGGCCGCGGCAGCGTCGGCGGTTCCCCGCCGGCGACGGGGGCGGCGACGGCCGGGACGGGCCCGGCCAGCGCGCCGCCGATCGACACCGTCACGGTCAGGGCGACACTGAGCGCCGCGGACGCGATCCGCTTCCCGGTGTCGGTGGCCGCGCTCATGACCGGGTCCCCGGGTCCGGATCCGGTTGCGCGCCGGCGACGGCGGGGGCGGACGGCCGGGAACGGCCCCGGGAGCGCAGCCCGAGCGCCGCGACAGCCGCCACGCCGAGCACGATGATCAGGGCGATGGTGAGCGTACGCAGCGGACCCGACCCGCCCCGGTCGAGGTGGACGGTCTGGCTCTCGGCGGCGAGCACCATGGTGACGGCCGCGTCCGAATTGATCATTCCGTAGCCGGTGTGCGGGTCCGGCAGGTTGTCGCCGGTGTGGTCGGCGGTTGCCTCCAGCCGGTTCACCACCTGCGCGGCGTTGAGGTTGGGATAGGCGGACCGCACCAGCGCGGCGGCGCCCGCCGCGAAGGCCACCCCGTACTGCGAGCCACTGCTGGCGATCCCGGTCCCGTCGATGCCCAGGCTGGCCACGTCGATGCCGGGCGCGGTCACGTCGACGGCATCCGGCAGGTAGTCCGCGCCGGGCTGGCCGTCCGGCCCGACGCCGGCGACCCAGAGCACCTCGTCGGAGCCGGACCACGGCGATGCCGGCGACCCGGTGGCGGTGGTCAGCGCGGGCGCCACGACGACAACGTCGTGATCCCGAGCCATCTTGATCTTGTCGCGGACTGCCGGGTCGGACAGATTCACGTACGAGCCGATCGCCACCACTTTGGCACCGGCCGAGACGGCGACCTCGATGGCCGTCGCCGCGTTCGCCGGCTGGGACTGCGGCACGTTGCTCACCACCCGCAGCGGCAGAATGGTCGCTCCGGGCGCCATGCCGGTCAGCTGACCGCCCGCGGCGGCGTGGCCGGCGACCGGGCGCGCGGCGATGATGCCGGCCATCGCGGTCCCCGAACCCAGGCAGTCGGTGTCACCCCGGCCGCCACCGCTCGGGATGTCCGCGCCGACCGCCACCCGCCCGCTCAACTCCGGCAGGTTGCCGGCAACACCCGAATCGACCACCGCGACCAGGACACCCTCACCCTGGGTTCGGCTCCACGCCCGGTCCGCTGCCATCCGCTGCTGCGCCCACCCCGAGTCCTTGCGCGACGGGGTCGTCGCGGCGCAGGACCGCGACGTCAACGGCTTCAGGCCCCGGCCGGCGGTGGCGGTCGGCACCCCTTGCTGCGGGCGGGCCGGAACGGCCGGCGTGACCGCGGCCAACGGCCCCCCGGCGGTCGGCAGCGTGCCGGAGGTACCGGGCCGGCCGCCGGTCACCGCGCCGGACGGTCCGGGGCGCCCGGGCACCGCGGTGGGAAGCAGCCCGTTCTGTACGCCATCCCCGACCGCGTCCCAGGGCAGCACCAGTGACCAACCGGCGTGCAGCTGCCTCGACCCGGTCAGCGTCGCGCCGTCCGGCTGCTTGCGCCCGACGTTGAGGTGGTAGATGTCGTCGGCCCGACCGGCGCTCCCGAGGAACCGGATGGCGATCTCGTTAAGGTTCTCCGGGGCAGCCTGGTAGGACGGGGCCACCGTGTAGTACTTGACGTAGACATCGCCCGTGGCGGTCGGCGCTTGCGGCGTCACCGACGGGCTCGGCGTGGCCCAGGCCGCCCCCGATGTCACGACGGGCGCCGCGGTCACCAGCAGGGCCAGACACCCGACCAGACCCGTACGGGCCAGCAGTTTCGCCGTCACCGGCGGTCTCCTTCCGTCGTCGACGCCGCTACCGCCGTCATGGCCGCCTGCTCGGTGACAAGCACCGACCAACGCGCCCGCAGCACGTCCCCGACGAGCACCGGCACGAGTCGCCGGTTCGTCCGCCCGAGCAGGCCCCGGGCCGCGGCCAGGTCGTCGCCGCGCAGCCCGGCGCTGATGACCACACCGGGTGCGGTGTCACGCTCGAACGCGCTGCCCGGCGAGGGGAACGTCGCGACCCGGCGCGCGCCGACCGGCTCCGCCGACCCGATGACGTCACCCACGATGGTCACCGACAGGCCGGCGGCGAGCGCCTGCCGGGCGAACTCGAGGGCGTGCCGCCGCGCGATGTCCGCCGGTGCGCTGATGGTGAACACATCCGGCGTGCCGGCGAGGTCGACGCAGAACCGCCACCGGCCGTGCCGGCCCAGCACGATCGGCATCGCCGCCCCGGGGAACGGTTCGTCGTCCAGCCAGGCGCAGACCTCGCTCGACCCGGGCAGCCCGGCTCCGCGCAACCGAACGTCCAGCCGGTCGGGGTGGTCGCCGGTCAGTGGCTCGAGGACCACGGCCACCCGGCCCGGCTGCAGCCGCGGCGGCCCGTCGGCGGATCGGGCGGGTTTCTCCACAGAGCCGGATGCGGCCGGCGCATTCACCGCGGCCGCTCCGGCCGGCGCGGGCTCGGCCACCGAAGCCGGCGCGGGCTCGGCCACCGAAGCCGGCGCGGGCTCGGCCGCCGAAGCCGGCGCGGGCTCGGCCACCGGAACCGACGCGGGCTCGGCCACCGGAACCGACGCGGGCTCGGCCGCCGGAACCGACGAAGCGGAAGCGGCCTCGGGGGCCGCATCGCGTTGCCGGCGCAGCACCCGCAGCACCGCCGCCAGCACCCCGGCCATCACGACGAGCGCGACGGCTCCGATCACGTACGGGGTGCCACCGGTAGACGAGCCCGACCCGGGAG